>SHUT01000010.1 GCA_009691255.1 Ilumatobacteraceae bacterium | reverse complement strand
GCAATCGTACGATTTCATCATGGTGGGCTAGTGATCCGTGGGTTGTCACGACTAGCCTAAGAAACATTGTTTTGGGGCTGTAGCTCAGTTGGCAGAGCGCTACGTTCGCAATGTAGAGGTCAGGGGTTCAATTCCCCTCAGCTCCACTCTTCACACAAAAGGAGCATGCTGTTGTGGCATTGACATTTGATCAGGCCGTCAAGGTTGTTTACGAACCTGGGACACGTCTTGAACTCACCACCGCGACTGTGCGTGGCGTGGAGATGGAGGTGTTTAAAAACACACCTCAACACCTAGGGCAACTATTTGATGCCGCACGAGGCTATGGCGACAGAACTTTTATTGCGTACGAAGGTGAAACATGGTCGTTTGCCAAGGTCATGCAACAAGTAGATGCACTGTCTTACGCACTGGTGCACACGTATGGCGTAAAAAAAGGCGACCGAGTGGCGGTATCGATGCGCAATTACCCAGAATGGATAGTTGCGTTTGCAGCCATTATTTCTGTCGGGGCGATTTCTGTGTCGATGAATACATGGTGGACAGAGGATGAGATTGATTTTGCATTGGGAGACTGCGGAGCAGTGGTACTTATTGCCGATCAGCAACGTCTCGATCTGGCCCACAAAAGTTGCCGTACTCGTGGCATAAAGATGCTGTTGGTGCGAGCAGAGCGCGAAGTTGGTCCTGATGTTGATGAATGGGACAACGTGCTGACGATCGGAGTGGCCCATCCTGGAGCTGATATTGATCTTGATGATGATGCGACGATTTTGTACACGTCAGGCACCACAGGCCACCCCAAAGGTGCTGTGTCAACGCACCGCGCCGTGATTAGTGCGCTATTGGCTTTTTCGGCGCGCGGCGCAGTAGACGCATTGCGCGTCGACAACATCCCGACGGATGATCTGCCGATGTCATTTATTTTGATCGTGCCGCTGTTTCATGTCACGGGTTGCGTGGCTGTGATGCTGGGCTGTTTTGTGGCTGGCTTGAAGTTAGTGATCATGTACAAATGGGATGCAGAAAAGGCGCTACAGATTATCCAAGACGAGCAGATCACTGCGTTCATTGGCGTTCCAACTCAAAGTTGGGACTTAGTAAATCATCCGCGATTTGGAGAATTCGATACGTCGTCCTTGCGTGCTGTTGGTGGAGGCGGTGCGCCTGCTCCAGCATCCCTTGTGGCGAAAGTGTCAAACAGCGTGAAAAGTGGAAGCCCTCAATTGGGGTACGGCATGACAGAGACGAACGCCTTTGGTCCCGGAAACCGTGGCCAGGATTATATTGATCGACCCACAAGTACTGGTCGTTGGGTACCACCAATGAAAGTCCAAGTTCGAGACGAAGAAGGACACACATTGCCAGTCGGTGAGCGTGGCGAGATTTGGTTCTTTGGGCCGATGTTAATTCGTGGTTACTGGAACAGACCAGACGCCACAGCAGAAACAATTGTCGATGGCTGGTTGCGCTCTGGTGATGCAGGTCGCATTGATGCAGAAGGTTTCGTTTTTGTGGAAGACCGAATCAAGGACATGATATTGCGCGGTGGCGAAAACATTTTTTGTGCCGAGATAGAAAGTGCAATCCATGAACACCCAGGTGTGCACGAGGTCGCTGTCTTTGGAGTGCCCCATGAGCGGCTCGGAGAAGAAGTCGCGGTGGCGATTTGGCCCAATGAAGGAGCTGTTTTTAGTGCCACAGATGTCTGGAAGTTGCTAGATGGCAAGATTGCGTCTTACAAAATTCCGACGCATGTAGTGATCATGAACGAATCCCTGCCGCGCAATGCTGCCGGAAAATTCTTGAAACGCGAACTTGCACAGTTGGTCTCTAAAGGTGCGCTCAAAGCCGAATCGCGTTGACTACTGCTCTTCGGGCGGTCGGATATTTCTGAACTGCCAGAGCAACAAAAAGTCGTACACAATTTTGCATCCAGCACAAATAAGAAACGGCCATGCAAAGTTTGACTTATCGAGCATCCATCCCGCCGCGATGGGCGGCAGTGCCGCAGCAAGGCTGCGCGGAACATTGGTGATACTCGCCGCCGCCGCTCGTTCGGTTGGTTCAACTACGGCCATAACATAACTTGTGCGCACAGGAACATCCATTTGGGATAATAGACCGCGCAAAATAAATAACGCCATTGCCCACCTGACAGTAGGCATAAAAGCGACACCAATTAATAAGATGCTCGAAGGTGTATGTGTAAACACCATTGTGCGGACAAGACCAATTCTTTGAGAAATGCGCACAGCGAGTAACGATGAGATGGCAGACAATGTTCCGGTCGCAAAGAATATGACTCCGAGCGTTGAGCTTGAGAGATTAAACCTTTGATACACCCACAGCGCAAAGATTGCTTGCGTGGCAAACCCGCCTCCAAAAGAATCCAAACTAAAAAGAGCGGCAAGCTTGAGCACAATGTGTCGCGATGCTGGACTTAACGCTCGATCTTTTTTTGTGGTGGTCTGTCGAGACGCCAGAGAGAGCCGTGAATACAAAACAAGCAGAGCAAAGCCAGATATTCCGTATGCAATAAAGCTTGTGCGATAACCAAATTGGGTGCTGTGATGAGCGCGTAGTGCTATCCAGATGGGCACACCAGCGCATAAGGCGCCAGCGGCGCCAACGAGGGAGCCCACCAAGTTGTATGCGGCAAACATGGCAGTGCGATCTTGATCTTTGATGGTGGTGGATAGAAGAGATTGTTCAAGCGGCAAAAAAGGACTGACATCGCCAGCGCTTGGGTTCATGGTGCCAATGGCGGCAATAACGAGAAGCAATAAAAATGGCGAACTAAGTCCAAAGGCGATACCGGTTGAGATCATGACCAAAGTTGAGAGAATCAGAAGTCGAGCCGGAGACAAGCGATGAGCCCAAAAGCCAACACTGAGGGTAAGAACGGCAGAACCCAATAAGGACGAAGCAATGACAGATCCAATCTGAAGCCCACTGAATCCGAGATGCAACAAAAATGCCGGCAGGATGACATAGACCGTTCCATCCACGAATGCTCTAATGCCTCGAGTAGTTAGAAGCAGTCGGGAATCTAGCGTGGCGCTAGATGGAAGCAGTGACATGCGCAAAGGTTAGTGCCAGAGCGTGTTTGGCCATCAAGTACTTGCTACGGTAAACAGCCGTGCCTACAGACTTTCTCTCTATCCCAACAATACAGGGTTTAAAAAATTCCCAAGATATTCGATATCACGTAGTTGGCATCGGAAATGCTCTTGTTGATGTCATCGCCCGAGTCGATGAATCATTCTTAATCGACCACAATTTGTCCAAGGGTGCGATGGCGCTCATTGACACCGACCAAGCAATTGCATTGTACGAATCAATTGGCCCCGCTACCCAAACAAGCGGAGGTTCTGCGGCCAACACGATTGTCGGAATATCTAGCTTTGGAGGCAACGTCGCCTTTGTTGGCAAAGTAGCCAAAGATGCCGTCGGCGATATTTTTTCCCGTGACATGCAAGAAATTGGCGTGCAGTTTCATAGTGGGGCTGCGGACGAAACGCTTCCGACAGGACGATGCATCATTGCCGTAACGCCAGATGCACAACGAACGATGAATACGTTCTTGGGAATCTCAACAATGCTCAACATTGATGATGTTGATGCTGAAGTCATTGAATCTGCTGCCGTGCTGTACATGGAAGGGTATCTTTTCGACCGAGACGAGGCCAAGCAAGCATTTCGGCGTGCAGCGGTCATGGCCCACCAACATGGTCGCGTTGTGTCGTTGACATTGAGTGATGCATTCTGTGTCGACCGACATCGTGATGATTTTCGATCTTTAGTGGCAGATGAAATTGACGTGCTATTTGCTAACGAGGCCGAACTACTGTCGCTTTATCAAGTTGATTCATTTGAGCAGGCCATCGGTCAATTACGCCAAGAGTGCCAAGTAGCAGTCATCACTCGTTCAGAAAAAGGTGCAGTCATCGTCACAAGAGACCATGAATATGTTGTAGACGCCATTGCGGTGCCCGATGTCGTGGACACCACGGGGGCTGGTGATTTATTCGCCGCAGGCTTTCTGTATGGATATACAAGTGGTTACGCCCTGGAAACATGTGGTCGAATAGGCGCCATTGCTGCGGCAGAAGTGATTTCCCATGTGGGCCCGCGTCCATTAGTGCCACTTCGGAGTCTGCTCCCCGCTGATTTGCAATAGCCGTCCTCTACGCTAGACGACATGGAACTGACTGTCCTTGGAAACACTGTTCGTCATCCGATTGAGCACGTTGAAGTTTTTCCAGCACCCGATCATGTGACACTCGTACGCTTCACGACCGATGAATTATCGTCAATGTGCCCCGTTACATCGCAACCAGATGTGTCACATTTGGTGATTGAGTACACGCCAGGCAAGTGGTGTATTGAATCAAAATCGCTCAAGTTGTATCTGTGGGGATTCCGCGATCGTGCTGTATTCGCCGAGGCTCTCGCGGCCGAGATTGCCAATGAAGTCATGATCACAGCACAAGCAGAATCGGTCACCGTGCAACTCACGCAGAGACCTCGAGGCGGTATCGAAGTCCATGCTCAAGCAGAACGCAAACAATAACGCTTATTGAGTTCGTCCACGCTCCATAATGCGAGCGCGCCGTTGCGCAACAATCTCAGGATCAAATGTTGCCTTGCGCCAAGATTTGGCATCGGTCGCTTCGGTTGCCCATTTGTCGATTTCAGCATTGTTAGATGCGTATGTGCGACGAATTTGTTGCACGCCGTCTTGTTCGTTACCGATAATGTCCGTGGCAATTTTGCGCGTGAATGGCATTAGCTCTGAATGTGCAACGACATGATTAACCAAGCCCAAAGAAAGTGCTTCATGGGCGTCCATAAAGTTTCCGGTAAAACTCATTTCTCGGGCGCGACGAACCCCTATGGCTTGTGGCAATAAAACCGTTAGTCCCCAGCCGGGCATCACGCCCACGCGAGCATGCGTGTCACCAAACTTGGCGAGTTCCGAAGCAATAATGAAGTCTGCATTCAGGGCTAACTCAAAGCCCCCAGTTACAGCCACACCATTAACAGCGGCGATCAATGGCTTGGTGACAAACGGAAAAGGTCCGCGAACCCCATCAGCATTTGGCGTGCCGTCTGCTCCCGTGCTCCCGAGGTTTGCGCCCGTATCACCAAGTTCTTTGAGATCAAGTCCTGCACAAAATGCCGGATCGCTTCCGGTGAGCACAATCACATCGACAGCATCATCGGCATCGGCTTGTTTCATGAGTAGGGGGAGCAAGCGCAAGACCTCACTGCTGAGCGCATTTCTGGCGGCCGGTCTATTGATGGTGATTGTGGCGATTCGTTCGCTGACCTCGTAGAGAACGACGTCGCTTGGTGTGTGATTAGTCATGGTGTAACGGTAGGCGAGAGCGCCTCTTGTGTCAGAATCAAACAATGAGCCTTGTCATTGTTTCGGTCGCCCAAGGGGTGGCCACGCTTACACTAAATAATCCAGAAGCCCGCAATACGTTGACAGCCCCGATGGTGGACGACATTGTGTCGGCGATGGATCGCATTGAGGCCGACCGCAGCATCGGGGCCATTGTGGTGACGGGAGCAGGGTCGGCATTTTGTGCTGGTGCTGACCTTGGAAATCTTGCTGAAGCCGACGGAACAAGTCTGGGCCGTATTTATGAAGGGTTCTTGCGTATCGCCCGAAGTCCCTTGCCAACGATTGCCGCAGTTAATGGGGCTGCTGTCGGTGCTGGCATGAATATGGCTTTGGGGTGCGATATTCGCATCGCCGCCCAACGTGCCAGATTTGATACGCGATTTTTACAGATTGGGATTCATCCAGGAGGTGGACACACGTGGATGTTGCGGCGACTTGCTGGTCCACAAACAACATTTGCGACGGTGGTATTTGGAGAGATTCTTGATGGCGTCGAAGCAGAGCGCGTCGGCTTAGTTTGGAAATGTGTGCCAGACGATGAGTTGCTCGTCGAGGCACAACGCATGGCAGCCAAAGCAGCAGAGGCGCCACGAGAGTTACTGGAGAGCGTGAAGAAGACTATTCATGACATGGCAGATGTGCGGACACATCCCAATGCAGTATCAAGAGAACTTGACCCACAAGTGTGGAGTACACGCCAGCCTTGGTTTGCTGAACGAATCGCTGCGTTGCAAGCAAAAATATCTAAGAAGTTGTAATCAGAGCCCGATGATATAAACCTTCTGCCCAGAGTTGCCGCCAGGCCCAGTTGGCATCACCGTGATGTCAATTCCTCCTTGCCATTGGCCTAGTATCCACGCAGCGTTTTTGGGTTGAACCCCAAAGCACTTAGCTCCAAGCGCCCATGAGAGCTCCATTGTTGGCTTGGTAGTTGTATCGCTTGGAGTATCGATAGCGATGACATCGTCGGTGGAGCTTAATGCGTCGCATTGGCCAACTGATCCCGGAAGCTGTGGTATGTATTTGAATCCACCCAAGTCGTAGAACGCTGGCTTGTCTGTGCCAAAGCCAGTCTCACCGTCTATGGCGAGACGTTGTGGTCGGTAGAAAGACAATGACAAAGTATCGGTTACTTTAAGTGAAATATTGGGTGCGTCGACCGCTGTTCCCTCAGGTCCCGATGTGCCTTTTGAGTAATCAATCGAACCTTTTGCTTCGCCGACTTTGTAGCCAAGCAACATCGGGTGTGTGACAAAGACAAATCCCGCACTAGCAGTGAATTCGTACTGCTTTTCATCAGCAGTAGTGACCCGCATCGAGAACGTATCTTGTCCAGAGGGCAGGTCAGCAAGTGTGAATGTATAGCCATCTGAGAATTTGCTTGAGCCACACATTTTGCCGTTTCCGATTGTCCACTGGTAGTCACCGGTATTGCATTTGTCGCCCAGCGAAACGTATTCTTCAGGCGCGTACGGAACACCAATGCCCTTTAGTTCAGACTTGGTCACATCTGAACCACATACAGTTGCAATTGGTGAGAACACCATGCTCATTGTGTTACCGATGGCTTTTGGAATAGTGGTCGCATCTGCCAAGAAAGCACCGGTTCCGTATGCATTGATGGTGCCAGCAAATCCGGGCTGCGTTGCCTTGAAGTTAGTGAAGATATTAAATTCAACGGCTGCACAAGTGCCGCTCTCGTCACCTGTCACTTTTGGTTCGGGTGTTTCTGAGTCGGCGGAGTCTGTCTTTGTGTCGCCGTCATCATTGACATCAAATGCGTTGGGAAGTCCGTCGTCATCGGCGTCGCCTCCGAGCAGTTTGTCGTCTTCAACGGTTGCCCCCTCTGCGAGCTCACCATTGGGCGCTCCGTTCGCAGGCTGATTGTTCGCAGGCTGATTGTTCGCAGGCTGATTGTTCGCAGGCTGATTGTTCGCAGGCTGATTGTTCGCAGGCTGATTGTTCGCAGGCTGATTGTTCGCAGGCTGGCCAGTCGGGGCGCCGAGTTCTTTACCGTCTGGACTGCACGTTGGTGAGCCTTTTGGTGAGCACGGATCACCAGGCGCCTGAGCATGAACGCCGTAGGCAGATAATTTTGATGACGATGCTTTTCCGTAGTTGCCAACGCCACTTGGTTTGCCCTTCACGGCACGGACTTGAGTTTTTGTTGCGGAGTCCGCAAGAGTTGAAGCCTTAGCGACAGCTGCGTATCCCTGTTGTTTCGTGACAGAGGTAACGGTGATGGTTCCTAGAGCAAGAGTGGTTTTTGTTGACGTCTTCAAACGTGTGTAGACACGCGTTGCAGACGAGAGCTTGGCTCCTTTCCAACCCACAAGCACGGGACCGTAATAATCACCCTTGCTTGCGCTTGCTTTGCCGTTGACGAGTTGCAGTGTGGCACCCGCGATAGAGGAGATCTTGGGTGTCTTCAGTGAAACTTTTCCGTTGGATGGAATGCTCTTTGTGGCGAGCAGTCGTCCGGACTTGCCCACCAACATCACCGTCAGGTTTTTTGCATTTTTGAGAGTTGCCGTGACTGTATAGGAGGTTGCTGCACCTTGCTTACTGAGCGCTGATGCTCCGACTGGAGCAACGGCGACAATTCCCAGCGTCAAGACAGAAGCGACAAATGTAACAACTCCACGTTTTGCTGTAAGTTTCATAACCGCCTCCTAGTAAGGTTGCGAGCATCATGATGGTCACAACAATGATTATAAACCATAGTGTCTATAGTTTTAGATAGTACATCAAGACGCCAGTTGTGTCAACTGTCTTGGATATCACTGCTGGTCTGCTGTTGGCTAGGGCTATGGACGACCAGTGTTCAGGCGGTTGCGCCGCCGTTGGGCTGGAACCTTGACCGCGTAAACCAAGTCAGATTGCCCCTTGATGGGGTCACCGCTACCGGCTTGCTGACTGGCGCGGGCGTGGATATTTATGTTTTCGATACAGGAATTCGCCTCACTCACGAGCAATTTGGCGGACGAGCAATTGCTGGAATTGATGTTTCATGGGACGATGTTGACGAAGGAAAAGTTAAATCAGGCGATGACTGTGATGGCCACGGAACACATGTTGCCGGAATTGCTGGCGGCACAACTATCGGCGTGGCAAGAGACGCGCGACTGATTAGCGTTCGTGTTCTTGACTGTGAAGGCAACGGAGATATTGCAGGTGTCATAGAGGGTATCGATTGGGTGATTGCGCACCACGAGTCAGGAAAACTTGCCGTTGCCAATTTGAGTCTTGGCGTTGATATTGAAGACAAGGACGGCGATGTGCTCAATGCCGGAGTGCGTAGCCTCATTTCTGACGGAATAGTTGTCGTGGCCGCTGCCGGCAACGGTGACGGATCAGGTAAACCATTTGATGCTTGCAGGATTGCCCCGCCAAGTGAACCTACATCAATAGTTGTTGGTGCAACAGATATTTCTGATCGTATTGCAACGTATTCAAATTTTGGTTCTTGTGTGGATATTTTTGCGCCTGGTGGTGACGGATCCGAATGGATAAATTCGAGCTGGAAAACCGGAGATGCCGATTACAATCTTGACCACGGAACTTCAATGGCAGCACCACTAGTTGCAGGGTACGCAGCATTGCTGATCCAGCAGCAACCACGAATGTGTGTGAGTCAATTATCTCGCGTCATCGTCAATCGTGCGACGCGTGATGTTGTGCAGGGACTCAACGCAAAAACCGCGAATCGTCTGCTGATGATTAACACATCGCGAGTGACAAGCACGCAAGTTCCGGACAAACCCACCAATGTGCACGCGACTCCTGACGATACATCACTCGTTGTGACATGGGATAAAGCCTGTAATGGCACGAGTCCGCTACTTAAAAATATTGTGCGCGTGTATGACGGTTCCGGAAAGTTAATACGAACTTCGTCGCTTTTGGCAGGGCAACGCGCAACGCGCATCACAGGCTTAACAAACGGCTCAAAATATTCCGTATCGGTGCAGGCCATCAACGCCCGAGGTGTGGGTAAATCATCTACCCGATCTGGCGCCGTGACGGTGCGCCGCTTAGTTGCGGGTGATTTGGTAAATACATCTGTGTTGTTTCCCACCGACAACGGCGCTCGGAGCGTGTGGCAAGTATTGCCAGAGAGCGCCGCCGTGTGCGCTGTGCGCAAGGCCCCGCAACGCCTAGAAGCGATGAAGGCCGGAGTCTGCCGAGTGCAGATTGCCCCGCAGTATGACCCCCGTCCCCGCACTCATACTTTCAAGATTCATGCCTAAGAAATCAACCGATTGTCGCCCTAAAGCAACCAGCGTGGTGTCGTGGGGGTGTACGGTCACAAGCAAGGGGATCTCTAGGGGGCTTGCTTGTCGGGTCTCGGAAGGGAGTAGCGATGAGTCAAAGACATCGCAACCAGGAGGTGGCTCCAATGCCACGTGCTGAGCTTCGGGCGCATGCCCACAACGAGCGGCACCGTATTCACAGCGAGTTGCATCTTGTTGTGGACGCAGTGCAACACGGGGTGGAGCCCCTTGATGTTTGTGAGCCTGGGCCGGAATGGAAACCGACGCATCATCACGATGCAGAAGTTGCAATTGAAAAAAGCCAGCGTCACGTATTCAAACACTGGAAAACAAAAGAGTGGAAGCGCCGCAAGACGGTTCGGCGCAATCGTGCGGTGGCCTGGAAGGCAGTCGGTCAGGCTCTATAAATTTTTAGTGCGAACCTAGCCACGTAGTGACAAGGTCAGCGCGACGCGAGTTCCATTCCTCTGCGGTTAGTCCGTAGCGAACATGGTCTTCCCAGACGCCATTAATTTCTAGGAACCGCAATGCAGTTCCTTCAGCGCGGATACCGATTTTCTCCATTACGCGGTGACTGTTGGTATTGCGTGGGATGATGCAGATTTCGAGTCGGTGCAAATGTAGATGCTCAAATGCATAGTGTGCAGCAACAACGACGCTCTCGGCGATGTAGTCGTTTCCGGCATAAGCCTGATCGATCCAGTAACCGATGGTTGCAGTTTGCAGTGCCCCGCGAACAACATTATTGAGATTGACCTCACCACAAAAAATACCATCTACAAAAATACCAAAGGAATACTGTGTTCCGGCCTGTCGTTCTCGCTCCCGTGCCGTGCATCGGGCGACAAACATATTTCGGTCAAGTGCTGAGTCCAACTGAAAGGCAAGTCTCTGGGGCTCCCATTTAATGAGCCAGTCTTCGTTGCGTACTCGCACTTCGCTCCAAGCCGCAAAGTCACCCGCTACTTGTGGTCGCAACACGATACGTCGACCATAGAGGCGTGGCCCAAGATCAGAAGAGCGAGATGGATGCACTGCTGTCATTTGTTTTCGTTCATCGTGGGTCGAATACTTCTGCGGCTATTCCATCCAGCAGATTGTGCGTAGATACGACAAGGCTGTCGAGGCGCAATCGACGCATGACACCTACTAATACGCAACATCCCGCCACAATAATGTCAGCTCGAGCCCTAGGAAGACCCGGGTTGTGCATGCGGTCAGAAAGACGTTCCGTGGCGAGGGTTCTAAAGACGTCTTCGGCAGCATCGCGGGTGAGTTCAAACCCATGAAGGCTCCTGTCGTCAAAGTCAATGAGGCCAAGTTCGACCGCGGCGATAGTCACGATACTGCCAGCAGTTCCCACCACTCGGTCGGCGGTCAATAGTTGCGGGATTGAGCGTGTTACCTCTTCGAGGTCATCTTGCACTGCACCGATTGCATTGATTAGTTCTTCGGGGCGGGGAGGATCGTGCAGTATCTCGCGTTCGGTTACTACAACCGCTCCGTGATTGATGCTGGCAGTGTGTTCTGGTGTTCGTCGACCAATACTGAACTCGGTACTTCCGCCTCCGATATCGATGACCAGCGTAGAACCATCAATCTCGGGTAATCCGACAAGGGCACCGACAAACGAATACGACGCTTCTTGATGACCGTCGATCACGGTGAGGTCAAGGCCAGTCTGAGTGCGAACCAGGGACACAAAGTCAGCGATGTTGGTTGCTCGGCGACATGCCGCAGTGCCAACTAACATGATGGTGTCGGCATGGTGTTGATGAGCAATAAGGGTATGAGATGAGATGGCGTCGATTGTGCGCGACATCGCTGCATCACTTAGCGACTGCGAGACATCTAGTCCTTCGCCTAGTCGAGTGGCAGTAACGATGCGAGCAAGTTCTGAGTGTTCAGTGGTGACCAAAAGATTGGTGGACTGTGTGCCAATGTCAATAACGGCAACGGTACTCATGCTGTTTTATTGCGATCTGTAAACACGATTCCTTGGTCAGTGAGTTGTTGTGCGGTCCAGGCCCCAACTGCATCGTCGCCACCAGCAAGCCAATACGCAAAGTGTGCGTGCAAACACTTTACTCCTGTTCGTGTGCCACCTACTCCACCTCTTGGTCGGGGTCCGTCGTAATCGAGTGGTATCTCGGCATCGCGTTCGTGTTCGTAACGTGCATGTATCAGCGCAATGGCGTCAAGGCCAAGCTCTTTTTCGACAGCATCAATTATTCCGGTGGACTCAAGGCGACTCACGGCAGTCACTTCTTGTGGTCCGAGTAACCAATATAAAGTCGGCATCGGAGTTTTGTCATGCAAGAGTGGGGCATTGCGCAAGACAACGGGGGTGCCATCGTTGTGGCGAACAGCGATAGTGAAGTCGCCTTGTGGAACACGACCAAGCAATGTGGCGATGAGTTGATGATCTGCTAGTGACGGATTGTGGCGTGCAGGCACAGTGGCGACTATTTGGCGATGAAATAGATGATGATGCCAACGATGATAAACAAAACAGGAATTGCGCGTTTGGCAATTGTGCTTCCGGCAGTTTCAAGCAAGTTAATCGGTGCTGCAGTGGGACCGTCAATTTTGCGTGGACCGGCGTCTTGTGTTTGGGCTGGAGCGGAGATGCTCGCAGTGGCCGGTTGGCTAGCGATCAGTTCGTTTAGATTCTGAACAAATTGGGCCAGAATTTTGTCACTGATATCTGCCATCGCTCCACGACCGAATTGCGCAACTTTTCCAGTGATCGCCAAGTCAGTATTGACGACACAACCTGTGGTTGTTGCAGATTCTGCCGTGAGTTCGGCGGTGATAAGAGCCGAAGCGTTTCCCTTGCCGCCTGTGTCGCGGCCTTCACCTTTGAGCACAATTTTGTACGCGTCGTCGTTTCGTTCGACAAAACTCGCTTGTCCCTTGAATTGAGCTTGAATAGGACCAACCTTTACTTTGACGACACCGCGATAGGTTTCGCCTTCAATCTCTTGCAATTCAGCACCAGGCAAACACGGAGCAATGCGTTCAACGTCTGTGAGAATCTTCCAGGCCTGGTCAATAGACACAGGCACAGTGAATTGATGATTTAGTTCCATCGTTCGAGATCCTCCAGGGTATCGATATCAGCAAGGGAGCCTTGACAGGCTACTTCCTGCACGATTTGAGAGTGCTGTCTAACGAAAGATCTCATCCCCTCGTCGGGCTCTGTTGTCGTGGCAATGAATTCATCCCATAACTCAAGCCCCAGACGCACGGGATGGGCGCGAACTCCGTCGTATGTCGCCATGACGATAGGACCAGTGCCGGATGCAACGGCCTGCCACGATTCGCTGGTAATAAAAGGTTGATCGGCGAGCCCAAATATTACGGCATCAGAACCACGAGCAGCAGCGATGCCGGCCAGTACCGAAGACCGTTGTCCAGTGCGCCAGAGTGGATTGTGCACAACGGTGACGCCCGCTGGTACGGGCAGGCTAACTGCGCCCGTCACTACTACGACAGAGGTGATTCCTGATCCAATAATCGCATTGAGGGCATGCTCATAGAGGGGCAGGCCACGCAACGGGCTGAGTAATTTGTGCGTGGGCGCGGCAAATCGCTTACCGTCGCCCGCAGCCAGCAAAACTGCCGTCAGGTGAATATCTTGTCTGACCATATCCAATAGCCTGCCATGCATCCACCGCATTTCATCTCTGATGATCGTACTTTGCACAAGTCTTGGGTGCTTGAACGTGACATCGGTGCCAGCAAAAGCTGAAGCAGTTGTTGTGGTGACTAAAACAGAAAAAGAAATTGCGATCAAAGCCGCCTTGGCGTATCCGATGGTGCGTCGTGAGGATGGCCACAAGCGACCAGCGTATAAATGGCGTCGTCACAGGGTTGCCCAATTGGTGGCGCGCTCTCTGCGACTTGATCTAGTGCGACTCGAAGAGGCTTTGGACAAGGCACCACGAGTGAACCAAACAGCAATAATGGCAGGACTATCCCAAGTCGGAAAACCATACGTATTTGGAGAATAATCTCCAGCGACAGGATTCGATTGTTCGGGCTTTATTTGGTATGTATGGCACACAGCTGGAGTAAAAATTCCACGAAGTATTGCATCATAATTTGCAATAAAGTACAGAGTTGGTTCTGATAAGGCACATGCTGGGGCTGTGATAGGTCGACTACAGCACGTGTATTTATATTTGGGGATCGATTATGCTGCAGTGTTTGCGCCATTTGCAGGAGGACATGTCATGCTCAGAATTATTGCACCTAACTTTTATAAAAATATGATCTGGGCTAATCCGACAAAAGGTTTAGTTGCAACCCCGATTGCCCAAAACTATTAAGCAATCTTAATGAATTGGGCCTGTAGTTGCGCTTAGAGAAGTTGCCAAACGCCCTGTACGTCTGGCAATTATTTCGGCACAGATTGCAATCGCGGTTTCTTCTGGTGTGCGTGCTCCTAGATCAAGACCAATCGGCGACAGCAAGCGAGCCAGATCATGCGGATCTGTGATGGCGACTTCGTGCAGGCGTTCAACTCGTTTGGCATGTGTCTTGCGACTGCCCATGACTCCGATATAGCCAGCCGTTGTGCGTAGGGCTCCTTGAATAGCCGGCACATCAAACTTTGGGTCGTGCGTGAGAATGCAGACAGCATCGCGTGGTCCCAAAACTTGACCTTCTTTTTCGAACAATGCTGCTGGCCACGAGACAATTACATCGTCTGCCATCGGGAAACGACGACGAGTTGCAAAAACTTCTCGAGCATCGCACACAGTGACGTGGTAACCCAAAACTTTTGCCACCTTGGCGAGTGCCGCAGTGAAGTCAACTGCACCAAAGATCCACATTCTTGGTGGCGGAGAAAAACTTTCGACGAATATACGCACGGTTGGAGTATCTACAAGGTCTTCTGGCGTTGACTGGCCCTGCGGACCGTAGTGTCGAATGCTTGTGCGTCCAGCTTCTAGTTCACCAACTGCGTCACGTGCAACCACTCTGTCGAGCTCGCCATCTCCCAGAGAGCCACCCAGGATTCCCTCAGGGCTAATCAACAATGTGGCCCCAATGTGTGGGCCGTCAATGACAGTGGCAAGCGCAACGGGTTGGTTGGCGCGGATGCGCGTGGCCAGAGTGGTGTACACAGTCATTTTGGTTCAACCACTACCACTCAAGTGGCTGAATAAAAAGATGAATAGTGCCACCACATGTCAGTCCGACGGCGAATGCTTCGTTATCTGAGTATCCGAACGTGACGACACGTGCTGATCGTTCACCACTTAAAATGGCGAGTGCTTCGCCGACAACTGCGCTTTCAACACAACCTCCACTGACAGAACCGATGACTTCGCCGTCTTGATTGACGGCCATTGCTGCACCTGTTTCGCGCGGACCTGAACCCTCTCGGTCGACAACACGCGCCAGGGCAACTCTCTTGCCCTGGGACTTCCAGCGGTCGATATCGGCAAGTAGTTCACGCACGGCTGATGACTTTAGTGAGTTGTTCGAGCGCTTCCACCGAGTGTCCCTCAACGAAATCATCAACATATGGCAAGGCCACCGCCATTCCGCGAGCCAAAGGTGCGTATCCGGGCGTGACTTTGAGCGGATTAACCCACACCACTCGAAAGGCCACCCTTTGCAGGCGCGACATTTGCTCTGCCAACATCTCTGGGTCACCGCGATCCCAGCCATCTGAGAGCACCACCACAATTGCACCGCGGGCCATGCCTCGCACCCCCCAGCGGTCATTGAATTGACGCAAGGTCTCGCCCAAGCGAGTTCCGCCACTCCAGTCCTGCACGCGGCTGCTGGCCAAATGAAGGGCTTGATCGGGGTCGCGTGAGGTGAGTTCGCGAGTAATGCGAGTGAGTCGAGTGCCCAGCGTAAAAGCCTCTACACGTTGTCTGCCAGCGACTGCAGCGTGTACAAATCTCACCAACGCACGGGCGTACGGCTCCATCGAACCACTGACATCAAGCAGTAGCACCAATCGTCGAGAACGCTGACCGGGCTCGAGCCAACGCCGCTGCACGGGTTCGCCACCAGCAACAAAAGATGCACGAATCGTGCGACGCAGATCGGGTCGCACGCCGCGGCGCTTTGACTTAACGCCACGCAGTGACTGGCGTGATGGGCCTGCAAGTCGCAGTCGAGACATAAGTTGCTGGGCAAGATGCATCTCGTCATCGGTGTATGTCGCAAAATCTTTTTCGCGAAGAGTTTCAACTGCAGAGAATCGAAGCGTGATGAGCGGGTCATCAGAGGCATCGGATTGTCCATCAGTTGAATCTGCAGAATCGTCATCAGTTTCAAGAGTGAAAGGCAACTCGGTCTCTTGGATAAATTGCGGAGACTCACGATGTTCCCAAAAGACGCGGAAAGCCTTATTAAAAAGCGGTAGATCTTCTGGTCGGCGCACCAAAGTGCTGCGTGCTGCCCAATACACAGAGTCTTTGTCGTTCATGCCGACAACTCCTAGAGCCTGCACGAAGGTGAGTACTGAATCTAGTGGTGTCGAAAGACCAACACCCCGCAACACACGTGCAAAACCAACCGCAAGACGATCTGGCGCAACGACGGTGGCCGATTGCATGACGGGGTCTATCCGTGCAACAAGCCGCGTTCGAACGCGTGTTGAACAATCGTGGCGATTCCGTGTTCACGCACCCGATCATGGTCTTCTCTGTATTTAAGAACCGTCCCGAGCGTGGCCTCAACAATTGATTCATCAAGTTGAGTAGTGCCGAGTCGACCCAGTGCTGTAGCCCAGTCAATGGTTTCGGCGACCCCTGGTGGTTTATACATGTTGAGTGAACGCAAACTTTCAACAGCACCAGCCACTTGACGCGCGAGAATTATAGAAACATCAGGTACACGAGCCTGCACGATGCTTACTTCACGATCAAACGTTGGATGTTCTATCCAGTGATACAGACAGCGCCGCTTGAGCGCATCGTGCACATCACGAGTGCGGTTTGATGTCAAGATCACAATCGGTGGCGTGGCGGCCGTAAATGTTCCGAGCTCGGGAACAGTTACCTGAAAATCCGAGAGTATCTCAAGTAGATACGCCTCGAATTCGTCATCTGCGCGATCGATTTCGTCAATCAATAAAACAGGGGGAGTAGTTGACGTGTTATCGATGGCCCGCAACAGCGCACGCTTCAGTAAAAAACGCTCGCTGTACAACTGTCCCTCAAGGACATCTGCGCCAGATGTTTGTGCCTCACCACTTGCCTCAGCGGCACGCAAGTGCAATAACTGGCGCGAGTAGTCCCAGTCATATACAGCTTGAGACACATCGATTCCTTCATAGCACTGCAGGCGAATTAGATCTGCTCCGCGCCAACGAGCAATTGTTTTGGCCAATTCTGTTTTTCCGACTCCGGCTTCACCCTCTAGCAAGAGGGGTCGTTGCAAAGACAGAGCCAGTAGCACCGCAGTAGCAAGGCCATCATCGGTGAGATAACCGTGTTTGGCGAGTCCGTTGCGGACATCGGCAGTGGTGAGTTCGCTAGCGAGCATTGACTACAGCGTAGGTCGCCGAGGCAGATATTGCCCAAGCATGAACAAACTCTGGCTAGGAATCAAAGCCCAGTCCGAAGCGATCAAGCGAACGCAACCACAGATTGCGAGATCCGGTGTGGTCTTCGCGATTTAGGGACCAGCGGGTCGCTTGAATACCGATGAATCGAAATGGTTCTGGCGGAAACGGAAGTGGTTTTTCTTTGACGAATTTCGTCGCTGTTGCGCGAGTGCGCCTACCTTCGAGTAGATCCAACATGACTTCGGCTCCAAAACGCGACGAGGCGACCCCGAGCCCCGTGTATCCAAGCGCATACGACACACGTCCGCCCATTGCTCGGCCCCAGAACACGCAATAGCGACTCGAGGTATCAATGGCACCACCCCAAGCGTGCGAGAAACGAACATCTTCGAGTTGCGGGAAAGTTTCAAAGAAGTGCCGAGACAACTTGGCCCATGTCTCTGGTCGAGATTCAAGTTCTGTTCGTACTTTTCCGCCAAAGAAATACATGGCATCGTAACCGCCCCAGAGAATTCGATTGTCTTCGGTGAGTCGGTAATAATGAAACTGATTCGGAATATCAGAGAGTCCTTGGCGATTTTTCCAGCCAACACTGTCAATCTGTGATGGGGTCAGTGGCTCTGTGACCATGCAGTAGTCATAAACAGGCACAATGTAGTGACGTAGACGTCGGAGTAAAGGATGAAATGCATTTGTTGCGAGCGCTACTTTTGCGGAACGAACTTTTCCGAGAGGCGTTGTGATAAGAACTCCTACGCCATCGCGTTCTACCGATAACGCCTTAGTGTCTTCGTAGATACGAACGCCAAGTTTTTCGGCAGCTGCTTTGAGGCCCCATACGAGCCGGGCAGGATCAATGAGCGCAACACGTTCTTTGTGCCACAAACCACCTGTGTACAGCGGAGAATGTACTTGTTCGTACATCGCTTCTTTGTCGAGCATTTCAACGTTTTGTCCAAGTTGGCGAAGTTGATGGTAATCCTCACGCAGTTCGTCGTGATACGAATCGGGGTGAGTGGTGGAGGCGACGTCAATCGCCCCAGTTCTTTCGTAATCGCAATCAATGTTGTAGCGCTTGATTGCTGCTTCGATCTCGTTCATGTTTTTAAGACCAAGGTCCTCCAGAATCGCGACCTCATCTGGAAACCGTTCTTGGGCGTTAGCAATGCCGTGGGTGAGACTGGCGTCCATGAACCCACCATTGCGCCCACTTGCAGCCGATCCGATTTCGTGGGCATCAATCAGCACCACATCACGAGACGGATCACGTTCCTTGGAAATAATTGCAGTCCAGAGACCGGTGTAACCGCCTCCAATAATGCACAGGTCGCAATTTTCGGCGCGCACCAACGTTGGATTCGAGTCAGGCTCGTCAACGTCTTCGTACCAATATGGATACGGATCTGCATCAGCAATCGCGTCTAGATGGCGCTCGTCCACCGTTCGCTCGTCCATTGAAAAATCACCGCCTCGTCTTTTTCTATATTAGCCCATCATTCGCTACAGTTTCGGGCATGGACTATGGAATCGCCGGTAAAACAGCAGCTGTTGCTGCAGCGTCAGCAGGGCTTGGGTTGGCTACGGCGCAATCTCTTGCGCGCGCAGGTGTGCGGGTCGCAATCTGTTCTCGTAGCCAAGAGCGAGTTGAGGCGGCCGTGGCGCTGATTGGACATGGGGCGATTGGATTTGTTTGTGACGTGTCTACAGCCATCGGGGGTCGTGCATTTGTAGAACAAGCAATTTCTGAGTTGGGTTCTGTAGATATCTTGATCGCCAATGGTGGCGGACCACCCGCTGGCACGTTTTCATCGACACCTGAAGATGAGTACATCGGAGCAATCGAAAAAAATCTTCTCTCGGTCGTGGCGATGTGTCATGCTGCTGTGCCTGCAATGCGTGAGCGCAAATGGGGACGCATCGCTGCTATCACCTCAGTAGCCGTGCGTCAGCCAGTACCCAGTTTGATTTTGTCTAATACGGCTCGAGCAGGCGTAACAGGATTTCTAAAAACATTGGCCAGAGAGATTGCCTGTGATGGCGTGACGGTGAACTCTGTACAACCCGGAATCCATGCAACTGATCGGAGCACGCAGTTGTATGGCGCCAACGCTGACGGAGCAGCGATGGGTATTCCAGCCGGAGTCTTGGGAGACCCTGTTGACTTTGGCGAAGTAACCGCGTTCTTGTGCAGCGAACACGCCAAGTTCATCACGGGCGTGCAACTCCATATCGACGGCGGCTCGTATGCCGGATTGCTGTAAGGCCATGCCGTGATACATCATGTCGTTGCGTTTACTTGGGCCAACAACCTTCCCACAGGGCATCTTGAGCGCGTTGCTATTGGGCTCAAAGAACTACATAAACATCTTGCTCATGTGATTGTCTCGTACGAATTTGGGCCAGATGCAGCACTCGTCCATAGTGGCAACGCCGATTACGGCATCGTTGCTACTTTTGTCACAGAAGACGACTGGCGCATCTATGACACCGACGCAAAACACAACGCGGTGCGTGCTGAACTATTTAAGCCTTACATCAGCGATCGTACTGCAATTCAGTTTTGTTCGTAGTTGTGCCTGGCAATTCGCTGTTCCCAGCGGTTGCAGATTCGCCACGCAAGTAGAACAAGCAACCATCCCAAGATGCAATCGATAACCCAGTGTTCGCCAAAATATGTGAGCGTGAGGCACATTGCAAGCGGGAACAATGCCCCTAGCGCCTGAACCCACCGTGCTTTATTTCGCACGACCCAGACGGTAGCGAACAGACTAAAAGCGGCGTGCAACGATGGCATCGCCGCCACGCCGTTGAGCACAGCGGTTCCGCGGTCCCATACTTTTGACACAGTATGCATATGTAGATGATTCCAGCCACGGCCAGTAATGCGCGAGAGCGGTGCGATGTAGCCCTTTTGGGCAGCCATCCAAGGTGGTGCAGCTGGATACAGCACAAAACAAATTACGCCAATGCTCATGATGAGGCTGAGTCGACGCACATACATCAGCCATTGATGTCGATTGCGTAGCCACAGTATTACGAGTGGCGCGACCGGAAAAATAAAGTGAGTCATGTAAGTCAATGACCCTGCGACGTCGTACCAACGAACTGTGTCTGGTTCGTAGAAATGTTTTTGTATCCAGACATTGGGGTCAGCGCCAAAAAATAGTATTCGATCAGCATTTCGAGGCCCCGTAAAATGTACTGGCATGCCTAATTGATCTGCAGTGCCGCGGCTGTAGTCGTAGGCAAAATAGAGCGCCACGATAATGGACCAGTCAGCGATCATCCTCCACTGGTCAGAACGAGATTTACCGATAGATCCGCAAACAAATCCGACCAGTATCCAGGCCATAACTGCGGAGCGATCAACTGGGATTCCGTGGCGTCTGGCACTCCATAAAAAAACCAGAGCGTAGACAACTAGTGCGATTTTTCGAGCGGTAGCCCAAGAAGTTTTGCCCGATTGTGACACGGGTATAGCGGGGGCAGTATCAGGCAGAGGCAGTCTCAAGGGCACGGCGCACAAGCACTTTGGCCAGATGAGTACGGTATTGAGCCGTTGCATTGTTGTCGTCAGACGGATGAGCTTGGGCAGCTGCTTGTTGTGATGCATCGGCTATTGAACTGCCAGAAGCAATTGCTGCGCTGACGCTAGTTGCCAGTACTGGCGTGCTGTCCATATTGACGAGTGCCACACCAGATTCTGTTCCGCGACGCCATGCAGCGACACCCACGATTGCCCAGTCTTGGGCACGACGATTGAATTTCTGGAAACTCCATCCGGCACCGTTCATCTTTGGAATGCGAATCTCGGTAAGCATTTCGTCCTCGGCTAAGTCAGACTCAAGGAAACCTTTGTAGAAATTGCTAGCAGCAATCTCGCGAGTTCCGTTTGGCCCCTGAACTACATATGTCGCCCCTAAGGCCAATGTAGTAGCGGGCAAGTCACTTGCCGGATCAGCGTGGGCAATTGACCCACCGATTGTTCCGCGGTGACGAATTTGGGGGTCACCTACAAAGCCGGCGGCGTGTGCCAACAACGGAACATGTTGTTTAAGAACACTTGAGTATTCAACGTCGTGGTGACGCGTCAGTGCACCAATGGCGATGTGATCTCCGGCATCTTTAATGTAAGACAGGTCTGTAATGCGAGCAATGTCAATGAGCACTGCTGGTGAAGCCAGGCGCAGTTTCATGAGCGGCAAGAGGCTATGTCCGCCCGCAAGAAACTTTGCGTCTTGGCCGTATTCACTAATCAGGCTGATTGCTTCAGCCGCAGATGATGCGCGCTTGTAATCAAATGGTGCAGGTATCACGTGGTTCCTCCGTCAGCGTTCTAGGTTTACTTCTTGCCGGCACATGCAAGCACCGACTGGACAATGTTGTGGTATCCGGTGCAACGACAAAGGTTGCCTTCTAGACCAATACGAACTTCTTGCTCGGTGGGATTGGCGTTTTCGTTTAGGAGACTGATTGCTGCCATCACCATTCCAGGTGTGCAGTAGCCGCACTGAAGCCCGTGGTTCTGCATAAATGATTCTTGCATCGGATGCATCACGCCATTAGTTGCAAGACCCTCAACGGTGGTGACGCTTGCGCCGTCTGCTTGCACAGCAAGAACTGTGCAACTTTTTACGGACTCTCCGTTGAGATGAACCGTACACGCACCACAACTTGAAGTGTCGCAACCAATGTTGGTAGCAGTGAGACCCAAATGCTCGCGTATGTAGTTGACCAACAACGTACGAGGCTCCACATCTGCTTGCGTATTATTGCCGTTGACAGTGATGTTGATTTTCACGTTTCCCCCTCGCGGTTGCCTCTACAAAGTAGAGCCTGATGATGCCGTAGTCCAAAGCGAAGCCTCCCAGAGGCGACCCCGAGGCCATTTCTATTGTTCTAGTTTACGCAATCCCGTGTAGGCAAACCACATCGTGAGAGTGCCAAGCACCACGATTGCCAGCAAACCACCCCAAGTATTTTCCCAACTGACTCCACCCACTGGTGGGTTGAGGAAGCCCTGGCGAGATAATCGCAAAATATTGGTAGCCGGGTTCACGCGGGCGACATGCAATAACCAGCCCTGCATCATGGACATCGGGGCCTGAGCACTTGAAGTGAACAAAACCAAAAATAAAGTGAGTTGCATCAGTGCTGCTCCGCGCATGTCTCGAAAACGATAGGCGAGTCCCAAACCCCAGCCAGTAGCAACAATGGCTAAGCCAAATCCAGCAAGATAAAACATTAAAATTCCCAAGACCCCTTGTGTGGGGCGAGCACCAAAAATATAACCGACTCCCAATACGGTCGTTAGAACAACGAAGGTTCGAACAAGAGAACTCAAGAGTGGACCAAGCAACAGAGCAACACGTGGAGTTGGTGCCATGCGGAGGCGATCCATGAAACCACTCTCAATATCTCGGATTGCCGAGAAGCCCAATCCAAGGCCACTAAAGGCTCCGCCCATGCATCCAGAGAGCGAAAGAAACCAGTTGATAGATCGATCTGTGGGGAATCCAGGAATCTTTGTGATGGCAAAATATGTACCAGCAAAAGCGACTGCCTGAAAAATTGGCATGGCGAGCGTGGGGAGAAACGTTGCAGGTACACGTTGAATGGCACGCATAGCTCGAAGAGTGAGCATGTTGGAACTAGCAAAGAGAGATCCACCTGCTGACGGTGGTTCCAGAGGCAGCATTTTTTGATTAGTAGTACTCATTGTTGCGCCAATCGTTTAGACAGTTGCCGCAATGAGAGTGCAATCGAACCAACACCAATAGCGATTGGGATCAGCAAAGCCTGTGCAGTGGCTTGTGATGTGAGCCCTTGCAGGGTCAGCACACGCAGTCCTTCAACTAAATAAGAAAGAGGGTTGTAATTTGCAATCGCTTTGTATGCACCCGTCATGCTTTCTCTTGGAAAAAATGCGCTTGAGAAAAACAAACTAATAAATACAAGAGGGAATGCTCCTTGTACAGCCTCTGATGAACCAGTCTTGAGCGCCATCGCAGTCATGAATCCACCAATAGACATTGCAATCAGCGCCCCGCTGAGCACCATGATAAGTGCACCAATTATTCCGCCTTGAATACGTACACCAAATGGATACAAGGCAAGTATGAAAAAGAGTGATTGCAGGGCACCAAATACTGATCCACCGGCCAGACGACCAACCAGGATTCCGACACGAGTGCTCGGAGACGCCAGTAGTCGATCCATAAAACCATTCTCGATGTCAGTCGCTAAAGCTGTTCCACCAGTAGTCGATCCGAAGAGGACGCCTTGGGCAAGAGTTGAGGCCAGGCTAAATTCAAGAAAGGAAGAGACATCTTTGAGTCCATCTAGCTTTCCGACAGCGCGCCCAAATGAACTTGCGCCGAGCGCGGCGAAGAACAACGGAAAAATAAGCGAAGGGGCGATTAGTGCTGGCTGGCGCAAGATTTCTAGAGTTGAGCGCTTTGACAACGCAAATGTTTGGCGCAGACTGTCGCGCGTCGTGTGTCGCGGGGGTGTTGAAAGGACTGCAGTCGTCATCTGACTATTTGGCCTCTGTTGGGGTGGCGCCCTCAAGGCGGTGTCCTGTTGCTTCGGCGAACACATCGTCAAGGCTTGGTTCGTTCAGTTCGAGATGATGAAGATCGATGCGTGCTTCGTCAAGCGCTCGAACAACTTCGGCAACACCTGTGGCTCCGGCAACGAGTCCAACAGCAACGCTGCCTTCATCAGTTGGTCGCATGTCTCCGAATCGAGCAAGCACACTTTTGGCTAGGTCTGTTTGATGTACTGAGACATTGATGACAAGTGTTGGAGCGCCGACTTTTGCTTTGAGTTCTTTGGGCACACCTTGTCGCACGATGCGGCCATGGTCGATGATGGCGACGCGATCTGCAAGCTGATCAGCTTCTTCTAGATATTGAGTTGTCAAGAAGACTGTTGTTCCTTCGCGGTTGAGACGGCGCACTTCTTCCCAGAGCGCGAGTCGACTCATGGGGTCGAGTCCGGTTGTGGGTTCGTCCAAGAACAGCACGGTTGGTTCATGAATCAACGACAAAGCAAGGTCAAGACGTCGACGCATGCCACCTGAATACGTGATCACGCGACGATCGGCTGCTACGGTGAGCCCGACTCGCTCAAGCAGTGTGTTGGCACGCTCGTGCATTTTTGCGCGTGGGATGCCGTACAGCACCGCTTGTAGTTCAAGCAACTCGGTGCCAGTCATCAACGGATCAATTGCTGAGTCTTGCAATGCCACGCCAATACTGCGTCGCACCAGATCTGCTTGCTTCACTATGTCGTATCCGGCGACAAGTGCATGGCCTGCTGTGGGTTTGAGCAGAGTAGTAAGCATCCGAACAATGGTGCTCTTGCCAGCACCATTTGGTCCAAGAAATCCAAAAATTTCTCCCTGTTCAACGACAAGGTCTACACCGTCAACAGCGGTAACGAGGTTGTCTCCTGATCCAAAATGACGCACAAGGCTTTGAACAACAATGGGGGCGCCCTGAATTGGAGTTGAAGTCATGGTTACAGTTTCGCACTTATCTGCCGTTGTGTGGCAGTTGTACTTTTGTTAGTTGGCTGCGGCAATTGCTTGCCACACTCGCTGAGGAGTGGTTGGCATCTCGATGTGACGAACGCCCAGATGAGAGACGGCGTCAATGACGGCCGATTGCACTGCAGGGGTGGACCCAATTGTGCCTGATTCGCCAATGCCTTTTGCTCCGAGCAGGTTCAGCGGAGTTGGTGTTTCCATGTGAATGACATTGATGCTGGGAAGTTCGGCCGCAGAGATGAACGCATAGTCCGCCAAGTTGGATGTCCTGGGGTTTCCGTCGGCATCGTAGACAACTTCTTCAAGAAGTGCTTGCGCAGTTCCTTGAGCAACTCCGCCATGAATTTGTCCTTCAAGCAACATTGGATTCAAAACTCTTCCTGCGTCGTCGCACGCAAAATGGTGCAAGTGCGTGACTTTGCCAGTCTCTGTGTCGACTTCAACAATTGCAACGTGTGCTCCGAATGGAAATGTCGCGCCCGTAACGCCAATGACATCTGAGTGGGAGAGTCCACCTGTTGATTTTTCGGCTTGCGCTAGGTCAGACCAAGTTTTTGTCAAGGCTGGAGTACCAGCAACATGAAATGTAGCAGCGTCCTTATCAAGGACAATGTCTGCTTCGCTTGCTTCAAGCAATCTTGCAGCAACTGCTTTGGCTTTATTGACTAGTTCTGCTGACACCGCAAATACCGCGTTACCACCTTGCTGCAATGAGCGCGAACCCATTGTTCCGGTACCAACTGGCACAAGGTCTGTGTCGCCCCAAACAAGTTCGATGTTTTCGATTGGGATTCCGGTTTGCTCACTCGCCAACATCGCCCACGCCGTGGCATGGCCTTGGCCGTGTGGTGATGTACCCGTGTAAATAAGAGCGTGTCCGTTGTCAAGAATCTCCACTTTTGCCGACTCGCCGTTGCCGACGCCACCAGTGATTTCGACGTAAACGCTGACGCCAATGCCGAGCTGCTTGGCAGCACCACTAGCACGAGCAGCTTTTTGTTTCGTGCGCCATCCGGCATAGTCCGACGCAGCGAGGGCTTTGTTGAGCGATGTTTCGTAGTCGCCGACGTCGTATGTCTGGCCAACAACAGTCGTGTGTGGCTCGAGAAACTTGGGAATGAGATTAATTCGACGAACCTCTACTGGGTCCATACCAATCTGCGCCGCGAACATGTCCATCGCTCGCTCGATAGCAGCAGTTGCCTCGGGACGACCTGCGCCGCGATATGCAACGATTGGCGTGGTGTTAGTAACAACCGAAGTCGTGCGGCATTCGATATTTGGAATATTGTAAACGCCAGATGACATTGGTCGAGTCATGAACGGAGCCAAGATGGTTCCCATGTCAACCCATGCACCGGAGTCTTGGATTGCCCACAACTGATAATGCGTGACTTTTCCAGAACGATTGCCGCCCATAGTTACATATTGCAACTGCGCGCGACCATGGCCAAGTGCCATCATCGATTCAGTTCGGGTTTCGCGCCAACGAACAGGCTTACCAACGCGCTTAGCAATGGGGCCAAGTAACAACTCTTCAGGGTATGCACCGATCTTGGCTCCGAATCCGCCACCAACATCAGGAGTCTTAATCTGAACCATCGATTCTTCAACCCCGTTAGCAGCAGCAATTGGCGCAACAGAACCCTGGGCGTGTTGCGTTGAGAGCCATTGAGTAAGACGACCATTGTCGCCCCAAGAAGCAGCAGCGCCACGAACTTCAAGTGGGCACGGAGCAACACGTTGATTCATAAAACGACCCTTGACAACTACTTCGCAATCAGCAAAATATGCATCACCGGTGTTATCAGGAAGACCCAGAACCATCGTGTCGAATACAACATTGCTTCCGCATGCTTCGTATAAATGAAGATCGCTGGCCATCGCGATTTCAAGATCAATAAGCGCAGGCAACACGTCGTAATCAATAATGACTGTTTCTGACGCATCTTCGCCTTGTTCGCGTGTTTGACTCACAATGGCAACAACTGGTTCGCCGACATAGCGAACTTTGTCAGTTGCAAGAAGAGTGCGTGTGGCCGCAGGGTTGAATGCAGATGGAACTTGTTGTAGATCAAGGTCTACTCCGGTGAACACGGCAACGACGCCAGGCATTGCCTTTGCATCTGTTATGTCGATTGAAGTGATGTTGCCGTGAGCCACCGTGCTTCGCGCGTATGTCACATGAAGTGCGCCTGCAAGCATTGGTTCGGTAAGAAGGTCGTCAACGTACTTGCCACCTTCTGTCAAAAATTTAGGATCTTCTTTGCGAAGAACTCGGTTACCAAGAATGCTTCCACCCATATAAAACCCCCGATGTCGGTGATGTCGCGAGATCATCTAATCTCAGTCTCTGACAATAGCGAGCAAGACCTCTGTTCTAAGAAGCCGTCGCAAAGTTAACGTCAAAATTTGTTTTATGGAGCGAGGGGTGCGAGTCCGCCCGAAGCAGAACCCGTGTTGGCGGCACGCACGCGCAGGATGTCAGTGACGAGGGAGTATGGCCACGCCAAGGGCAAAGTTGTGGGTAATGCAGGCATGGCAAGCAGTTGAATTCGTTGCTCTCCGGGGAAGACGTAGCCCAGTTCTGAGCGGGCAGCGGCAATGACGCCATCAGTTGTATTTAGTCGATTGATGTCGAGTGACAGTTGCTCGTTGGCATCAGCCAGGGCTTCAAATTGAATTTTTCGCTGCGCAATGGCCGTATTTTGATTAAAATAATCTCGCAAAGGGAGTACAAAAAGAGCAGCCACAAGCGCTGTAAGGCCCATCACAATGACAACACCACCAATGATTCGTCGCAAAAAATACAGCGGACGACCTGGGTGGTTGGCTGTGCTCAAGAAGTTCACTCCTTAAGTGTGGCGTGTGGGCTGTGGAAAACCTTGGAATACGAACACTCGTTCGCGTTGGGGGTAAGGGCTAGCGGAGTGGCGCGAGAGCGGATTGTCCGCGGTATCGAGCCGAATCACCGAGCTGTTCTTCGATCCGCAGCAACTGGTTGTACTTAGCAACTCTGTCGCTACGCGCTGGTGCACCAGTTTTGATTTGACCACAGTTGGTGGCGACTGCAAGATCGGCGATGGTGGAGTCCTCGGTCTCGCCACTGCGGTGACTCATCACGCTGCTGTATCCGTATCGAGTTGCCAGGTCCATTGTGTCGAGTGTTTCGGTGAGTGTGCCGATTTGATTGACCTTGATCAAAATACTGTTGGCAACGTTTTGGTCGATTCCCATTTGCAGTCGACGTGAGTTAGTGACAAAGAGATCATCGCCAACGAGTTGAATTCGAGATCCAAGTGCTTGAGTGAGCGCTGACCAGCCGGTCCAATCGTTTTCGGCCATGCCATCTTCAATACTTACGATGGGGTAGCGATCAACAAGTGATATCCACCATGCAACCATTTGTTCGTGATCAAGAACTTTTCCATCGCCAGTTAAGTGATAGCGACCGTCTTTGTACAACTCGGTCATCGCTGGATCGAGGGCAATGCCGATATCAGTTCCAGGCGTGTAACCAGCACGCTCGATTGCTTCGACGAGTAATACAATTGCTTCTTCGTTGCTGGCCAAGTTTGGAGCGAATCCGCCTTCGTCTCCGACTGCAGTGGTGAGAGATCTTTCGTGCAGAACTGTTTTAAGAGTGTGGTATGTCTCTACGCCCCAGCGCAATGCTTCGCCAAAACTTGGTGCCCCAATGGGCATGATCATGAACTCTTGCAAGTCAATGTTATTGTCGGCATGCGCGCCACCATTGATGACGTTCATCATTGGTACTGGCAACACATGTGCGTTGGGTCCGCCGACTGATCGAAAGAGTGGTAGTTCAAACTCATTAGCAACCGCGCGCGCAACGGCCAAACTTGCACCCAGAATTGCGTTTGCGCCTAGACGTGCTTTGTTGTCTGTTCCATCGAGATCGATGAGCTCCGTATCGATGAGCCGCTGCTCGGTCGCATCCATTCCGACAAGCGCTTTGGCAATAGTTGTGTTGACATTAGAGACTGCCTGCAGCACGCCTTTTCCGCCAAAGCGTGCGCCCCCGTCGCGCAGTTCAGAAGCCTCGTGTTGACCAGTTGATGCGCCTGCCGGAACAATCGCGCGACCAACTGCTCCGCTATCAAGAAGGACTTCGACTTCGACCGTGGGGTTACCGCGTGAGTCAAGAACCTCTCGGCCGATGATGCCAACAATTTCACTCATGTCACCACGCTAGTGAAAGATTGGACTTTGACT
This sequence comes from Ilumatobacteraceae bacterium, assembly GCA_009691255.1. Lineage (GTDB taxonomy): Bacteria > Actinomycetota > Acidimicrobiia > Acidimicrobiales > Ilumatobacteraceae > UBA2093. The sequence continues at coordinate 25,492 of SHUT01000010.1, read as the reverse complement.
GACTCCCATAATTCGTCAAGGGCGGCCAAATCAAGTTTGGCCATGTCTAATCCGCGCTTTTTGCTTAGTTCTTGCACTCCCAGCACGCGGGATCTGAACTTGTGAATTGCGCCACGCAAGGCAGATTCTGGGTCGACGTCCAGGTGGCGAGCCACATTGACGAGAGCAAATAAGAGGTCGCCAACCTCAGCCATCGTGGCCTCCGGGTCAGATTGACTGATCGCTTCGCGGATTTCTTGGGCCTCTTCAACAATTTTGTTGAGTGCGCCAAGGGCATCTGGCCAGTCAAGACCAAACCGTGCGGCTCGCTGCTGCACCTTGACTGCAAACACCAAAGCGGGCGAACCTTCAATCACGCCATCAAAGATTTCGACTCGCTCTGGTTTTTCAGCATTTTTGATATCTTCCCAATTGGAAAGAACTTCTCCAACCAAAGACACGACGACATCGCCAAAGACATGAGGATGTCGACTGACCAATTTGTCATGCACGGTGCGAGCCACATCACCCATCGTGAAGCGACCCTCTTGCTCGGCGATAGTGGCATGAAACTCTATTTGATACAACAAGTCCCCGAGTTCTTCGATGAACGCATCGTCGGTCAAAGGATCGTCAGCGCGTAGTGCGCTAATGGCATCGACGGTCTCGTAGGTCTCTTCAATGAGATACCGCACCAGCGAATGGTGTGTTTGTTCTTTATCCCAAGGGCATTGCTCGCGCAATGTGCGAGCCAGTTGATGAAACCGCACCAATTCTTCGCCAACGCATGTTGTCAGATGTGGCACATACATACATGTCAGATGGTCTGCTTCAATGACTTTATCAATGTTGCTCCAAGTGGTTTCAATAATTTGTTCGTCCATCAGACCAAGATGATGCAAGAGTACGACAGGTACATCATCTGCGGCATCGTCGATTGATAGTTTCACATTGCTGAGCACCCAGTTGGCATGAACATGGGCAATCAAAAGCGGGCCATGTTTACCGGCCGCCGCTGTTGCAAATTGATGGCCATCAATAAGCTGAACATGGTGTTCAACTGGGTCGATTTCTAATGCACGCCAAGCTTCATCCAGAAACGACAGCGCACTGCACACACGAACTACAACGTCGGTGCGGGCGCGCAGTAATTGAACCGTTCGTTCAAGCACGAGTGGTGACCCCGGAACGGCATACAAAACTTCATCATGCTGCGTCGCTGCACTAACAAGATCATCAACAATCAAGGCATAAACATCCTCAAAAGAAGCAGCATTGTCGTAATGATGATCAAACGCCGAGGCGCCACCTAGGGCATCAAGGACTAGCGACGCACTTGGATGTTGCGTAGTTCGGATAAATCGATGGGGTATTCGGGCAATCTCGTTAAGTGTTTCTGTAGTGATCAGTTCTGGATCACCTGGACCTAGTCCGACTACAACAATTCGTGGAGTCACTCGACCTTACCCAGAGTGGGGTTCCATGTGCCGAATTTGGGATTGACCTTGACGTTTATAGAGAGTAGAAATCCGATGGCAAGACGTGATCCAGAATCGGTAGCAAGTGTTGCTTGCAGCGAGTCGGCAATCTCGGAATATGGTCTGTTCATGATTACGTGATATCCCGCTGAAGATTTAACTGGACCACTTGGAACACCAACCTTGGCAGCAAGTACAGCCCGTATGAAAACAGGGTCAGAACTGTTGAGCAAATCAATTAACGGAACACAATCGCTGGACTTAATCTGGAGTGCACCACCGGTGTCTTTGGCGCTTGGTTCGATGGACAACTTTTTAGCCAACGCAATAAAGTCACCACCATCTTTAATCTGGTTCAAAACACTACGAGCCTCTGCTTCAGTTTTTAAAATGATGTGTCGGATACACAGCGCTCCAGCGGATGCTGGCGCGGTGGAGTACATTTTTTCAAGGGTCTTGGCATCTGGTGTCTTGACGCGCGCAATTGCAGTGTCGGCAACGCCGAGGTCAATCGAGAGCCTTTGCAGTTCTTTAGACCACGAGTAGTACGGGTCGTCTGCTTTGATACCGTCAGTGACGGATTTTCTGTCAAGGTCGGTGATTGAGTCATTATTGGCCTCAAGGAACTGATTGGTGGCAATAAAACGAATTAGAGCCGAAAGCACATTCTTTGAATCAGTGCCAGAGATCTGGCCTGCCGTAGATTCAATTTGCTTGGTGACAATGAGTTCTTTTGAGAGTCTTTCAAATTGTGCGACTGTGTAGTTGGTCTTGTTTACAGTTAGGGCGTTCTTGGATGATGAGACACTGCCACATGCACTGAGAGCGGTGATACTAAGAATGGCTGCAATAAATATTGCATCGTGCACGAGGGATATTTTAGAGGGTTTCACCCGAGCGACTTTAGTGGTCTGCGGGCTCAAATAACTCGTTTATCAAGGAAATAAGGTACTGCGTGATGTCGGTCTTACTCGGTAAGGGCATCAGGAGTTGTCCCTGGGTTTCGCGATAGTTTGCACCTGTGGCAATTCGCTTGAGAGTCATCATTTGACTTGCACGCAGTTGAACGGGTGAGATTCGTATTTCACGACTATTGACGACGAGTTCTGTGAACTGACACCGATGGCACTCTGCGCGCAAGATTGCCACTTGCAACAATCGTGATGCAGGCAATGGCAATGGACCAAAGCGATCGATCCACTCTTGTTCGATGTCGTTGACCTCAGGAATTGTCCTGACATCCCCAAGACGCCGGTACGCCTCAAGACGAAGTTCTTCACTAGGTACATAGTCGTGAGGCAAATGTGCGTCGACTGGAACATCGAGTTTGAGCTCAACGCGAGGTTGTGCGACCTCGCCTTTCATTTCGGCCACGGCTTCTGTCACCATTTGGCAATACAGGTCGTATCCCACGGCGGCGATGTGGCCGCTTTGGGCTTCACCTAGCAAGTTTCCGGCTCCACGAATCTCCAAATCTCGCATTGCGATTTTAAAGCCGCTGCCAAGGTCAGTGGCTTCTCCGATTGTGCGCAGGCGCTCGTATGCATCTTCAGAGAGAACTTTGTCTTGCGGGTGAAACAAGTATGCGTATGCACGTTGACCACTGCGTCCGGCACGACCACGCAACTGATGAAGTTGACCAAGACCCAGCAAGTCTGCGCGTTCGACCACCAAAGTGTTGACTGTTGGCATGTCGATGCCACTCTCAATAATGGTGGTGCAGACCAGTACATCGTATTCGTGGTTCCAGAAATCAAGAACAACTTGTTCGAGCGCGCTTTCATCCATTTGGCCGTGAGCAACTGCAATGCGCGCCTCCGGAACAAGTTCGCGAAGTTCAGCAGCACGCTCTTGGATGGACTTCACTCTGTTGTGCACCCAGAACACTTGACCCTCGCGTAAAAGTTCTCGGCGCAATGCTTCGACCGCCACTCTTTCGTTGTCTTCGCTCACATATGTCAGGATCGGCTGACGGTCTGCTGGTGGAGTTAGGAGCAACGACAGATCCCGTATTCCGACAAGACTCATTTCAAGTGTGCGGGGAATAGGTGTTGCCGACATCGTCAATACATCGACATCTGTGCGCATCCGTTTCATTGCTTCTTTATGTTGCACACCAAAGCGCTGTTCTTCGTCAACAATCAATAGCCCGAGATCTTTGAAACGAATGCCTTCTTGGAGTAGTCGATGGGTTCCGATAACGCAGTCGATTTCGCCAGTCTTAAGCCCAGCAATCACTTTTTTTGCCGTTGCGTTAGTCAAAAAACGCGACAGTACTTCAACTCGAATCGGGTAACCAGCAAAGCGATCACTAAAAGTGGTGCCGTGTTGCGTGGCAAGCAAAGTGGTGGGAACAAGTACAGCAACTTGCTTGCCATCTTGGATGGCCTTGAAGGCTGCTCTAATGGCGACTTCGGTTTTGCCAAAGCCAACGTCTCCGCACAGCAATCGATCCATTGGAACGTCTTGTTCCATGTCCGATTTGATGTCGGTGATGGCTGTCAGTTGATCGGGTGTCTCGACAAACGGGAACGCCGACTCCATTTCGTATTGCCATGGGGTATCGGGGGCAAATGCATGTCCTTTGGCGGTGACTCTGCGCTGATACAGCACGATGAGTTCTTGGGCGACGGCGCGTACCGCCGAGCGAACCCGCGATTTGGCTCTAGCAAAATCACTTCCGCCGAGACGATGCGGCGTGGGTGTTTCGCCGCCAATGTATTGACGCACTGCATCAATTTGATCGGTGGGCACATACAACTTGTCACCGCCCTTGTATGCAAGTAGTAAATAATCTCGTTCGACACCACCGATACTGCGCGTGACCATTCCTTCGTAGCGACCAACGCCATGATGTTGGTGCACTACATACCCACCGGGTTGCAGATCTTCAAAAACGGTAATAGCAGTGCGATTTTTCGAACTCTTTGTCGCTTGCTGGCGTCGTCCACGACGCCGACCAGTGAGATCACTCTCGGTTATTAGTGCGAGTTTTAGATGGGCAAGTGAGACTCCGCGACCCATGACTGCGTGCACAACGTATGCGCCAGGTCTTGTGAGGTCTGTGTCTGGCAATGCCGCTGTGAATTCAAGTCCATGCTCTCGCATCATGTCAACGAGGCGGTCAACTGTTGCAAGAGTTTCTGCCAGCACGATGATGGTCCATTTGTCTGCGAGCAACTCAGCGATGCGCCGCACGATTGGTTCTGGGTCGTGAATAATGGGGGCCCAGCCACTAGCCGACACAGAAGGCGACGCTGGCGATTCAGGGGTTGTCGTGATATTTATCGTCGGGAAGCGCCTTCCTTCAGACATCAGGCGCTCTGGTTCGGTATGTAGTCGCGGAAACTGCACTGTTGCGTCGCGCGCCCATGATTGGGCCAGAGCCTTGGCCAGGTCGTCTTCTTCGGCCAATAAGTCGCGCGCTCTGTCGATCATGCGTCGCGGTTCGATCAGCACCATCAAGGCGTCGTCGGACAAGAAATCAGTGAGCAACGTTTGCTCGGTCACAAGCCACGGCAACCAACTCTCCATGCCATCAAATGTTTGACCCTCCCAGAGGCGTTCCCATTGTTCGCGTCCCCAAGGTTCGGTTCCGACAAGTGTTGCGGCCATCGCCCGCACGTCGTCACTTAACAGAAGTTCGCGCGCTGGGAAAATCTCGACGTGCTCGATGTCGTCTGTGCTGCGTTGATCGTTAACGGTGAAATGAGTTAATCGATCGACTTCGTCGCCCCACATGTCAATGCGAATCGGTTCATCCATCGTGCTGGGAAACACGTCCACGATTGCTCCACGACGGGCAAATTCACCACGATGTTCGACCAATGTTTCGCGGCGGTATCCGCAATACACAAGTCGCTCACACAGGGCATCTATGTCGCATGTGTCGGACTTGCGCACCACGATTGGATCCACGGCATTGGCATGCGGGGCAAGTTTTTGGAGCAATGCCCTGACTCCGGTGATCACAAACTTGGGGCTACGAGATGGTTCGCGTAAGCGCCACAGAACTTCCATGCGTTTGCCCATCGTGTCGATGTTGGGACTCACGCGCTCAAACGGCAAAGTTTCCCAAGCCGGGAAAAGCACAATGTCTTGGGGGTCTACAAAGTTGCTCATGTCAGCAAAGATTTCTCGCGCCGCGGTGCCAGTAGGGGCGGCAATCACAATGGGGTGTCGTGATGTTGTGTGGGCAAGTGCAGCCAAGATCAACGGCCTAGCGCTTTCTGGAACAGCAATGAGCGCCGACTTTTGTCCGGCGATACTGGCAAGAGCGGGCTCTGTGCGCGCCAGGGCAGCAAGGTCAATGAGGCGCATTGTTATCGTACGTTGACGCGTTGCATGGCGACTTCTAGGCCGCTCGTGACGATGAGCTCTGCAGCGTCTGCTGCCAAAGCGACAGCGACATCAAAAATTTTTCGTTCTACCGCAGATATTCGATTAAGAACATGGTCTGCACCCTGTTCTTTGCTGCGGGGTTTTCCGATCCCAATGCGCACGCGAATGTAGTCGTTTGTTTTGAGATGATGAGAGATTGACGAGAGTCCGTTATGGCCAGCAAGACCACCGCCTTGTTTGATGCGCACGACTCCTGGTTCGAGATCTAGTTCATCGTGGACGATAATGACTTTGGTCATATCGGTAATTTTGAATCGTCGACACATTGGTCCTACAGATTCCCCAGAGTCATTCATAAATGTGATTGGCACGGCCAACACCACTGGTGAGGCGCCAAAATGTGTTTCAGAGATGAGGGCGCGGTCTCGTGTTGATTTCAATTTGGATGATGTACGGGAAGCCAACAATTCAACAGTGTCTTGTCCGATATTGTGGCGAGTGCGAGCGTATTCTTTGCCTGGATTACCTAGTCCAACGATGATGAACCGCTGCGTACCACCAGAGTCAGTTGATGAACGACGAAAGGCCATGGAACAAACCTACGCCCTGTTGGTGGAGTGTGAGTGGTGGCCCGTAACTACGAGGCCGCACCGTCTACAGGAGCGACAGCGCTAGCGGCAGGGTCTGCCTCGTCTGCAGGAGCGACAACAGCAACTGCAACGGTTGCTTCGCCACGCAGAACCAGAACTGTCACGATCACGAGATCTGCATCACCGACTGCAACGACTCCAGCAGGCAGAACAATGTCAGAGAGGTGGATGACGTCATGAGGATGCATATCTGAGATGTCGATAACGATTTCGTTAGGCAAGTTCAGTGGGGTCGTACGCAATTCAATTGAGTCAACAGCTGCGTCGACAAGACCACCTTCGGCGACAACAGCCTTAGCGATTCCTTCGAGGCGCACTGGCACGGAGACCGTGATTTCTTCGGACATGTTGATCTGCAAGAAGTCAATGTGACTGACATTGCGACGAACGGGATGACGCTGGAGCTCTTTGATGATGGCGGTATATGTACTGCCGTCAACGGAGAGTTGCAAAATGGTGTTGACGCCAGCAGGTCCAGAAAGTGCGAGACGTAGTTCGCGACGATCAACGCTGATAGTGACTGCTTGCATTCCGTGGCCATATAAAACGGCAGGGATATTGTCTTGGGCACGCAGACGACGGGCTACTGCACTGCCAGTGGCGCGACCAGTAGAGGCTTTGAGGTTTGTTGTGTTCGACACGGCTTAGAAGTCTAGGGGGACAAGACAAGAATCGTCACACCTCGAGAGACTCAATTTAGGACTGGTTTTCTCCTCCGAAAAGGTCACTGACGCTTGTTTCATCAAAGACCGCCGAGAGGGCGTCGGCAATGATCTTGGCTACGGACAGCACTTCTAACTTGGGGAACACTTTGTCCGAGGCGAGGGGCAACGTGTTGGTCAGCACCACGCGGCTGATTGAGGACTTCTCGAGGCGCTCTACTGCAGGACCCGAAAGAACTCCGTGAGTAGCCATCGCCCACACTTCTTTGGCCCCGCGTGTCAACAGAAGTTCTGAGGCCGACACAATTGTTCCGCCGGTATCGATCATGTCGTCAGCCAAAATACAGAGACGACCTTCGACGTCTCCGATGACTTCTTTGGCTTCAGCGATATTGGTGGTGCCTTTTGGTCTGCGTTTGTTAATGAACGCGACGTCGGCGTTTTTGTCTGACAAGTGCTGGGCGAAACGTTCTGCCACTTTGACTCGACCAGCATCTGGCGACACGATAACAAGATCTTTGTCAGCATTTTTGCGAACATAGTCTTCGAGCACTGGCAGCGCAGTGAGGTGGTCAACAGGACCAGAGAAGAATCCTTGAATCTGGCCGCTGTGCAAATCAAGCGACACCATTCGCGTTGCTCCTGCAGCTTTGAACATATCTGCAATGAGACGAGCAGTGATTGGTTCGCGTCCTTCGGCTTTGCGGTCTTGTCGTGCATAACCATAAAACGGACATACCGCCGTGATGCGCTTGGCTGATGCACGATACGCCGTATCAATCATGATGAGTTGCTCCATGATTGAGTCATTAATTGAGCGACCATCGATTCCGTAATGCGTTTGCATAATGAAAACATCGCCACCACGGATACTTTCTCCGAAGCGCGGCCGCAATTCACCATTGGCAAACTCTGAGATATGGGCATCGCCAAGTTGAATGCCAAGGTGTTTAGCGACTTCTGCTGCCAATGCTGGGTGCGTGCGCCCCGTGTAAAGCGACATCCGCTTCGTGGTGACTTTTTCTAGTGGAGTAGGGCTCATGGTTGTCCATTGTAGAACGCACCGGTGTGCTGGCCCTTGCTCACACAGCTACCTGGAGGCAACGAAGCAAAGGGTCCGACAATTGCGTCGGGCCCAATCTCTGATTCGCGTGCCACCGTGTTTTGAACGATCGCGCCAGAGCCAACAACGCAGTCCGTGAGTCTGGTGCTGGGGCCAATCTCGCTTCCTTCGCCAATACTCGTGTCTCCCTGCAAAATGGTGCCCGGATATAGCGTCACATCGCGACCAATACTCACAGTCACGTCAATGAAAGTTTGTTGTGCATCAAGCATCGTTACTCCGTGCAGTAGCCAGTTCTTGTTGATGCGAGACCGCAATTCAGCCTCGGCAAGCGCGAGCTGCCAACGATCATTGACGCCAGCCGTCTCCTGTTGGGTTGCCTGCACAGAACCGATTCGGTGGCCCATTGCGGCGAGTCCCTCAACGACATCGGTGAGGTAGTACTCGGCCTGGGAATTATTATTTGAAATACGGCGCAGTGCGGGCCCCAGCAGGTCGCGTCGAAACGCATAGATGCTGGTATTGATTTCGGTGATTGCCGCCTCTTCGAGAGTGGCATCTTTTTGTTCAACAATGCGCACAACTTGACCATCGCGCCCGCGCACAATGCGTCCATAGCCGCTCGGGTCATGGACGACAGTCGACAAAAGCGTCGCAGCACCACCACTATTTTCGTGTGCCGTCACCAAGGCAGAAATTGTTTCTGGTCGCAAGAGGGGAGTATCGCCAGGCAATACCAGCACAGTTGATGTGTCATCAATGTCGTCGTTAGCAAAAGACGCAAGCCCAACAATTGTGGCGTCACCAGTGCCACGCTGCACGCGCTGTTCGACAAAAGAGACATTGGCCCAATCAGGCGCTTGCTCTTGTACTTTTTTGGTCACGCGTTCGGCCGCATGACCAACGACAACGACTGTTCTTTCAATATCAAGTCCAGCAAGCGCATGAATAACATGCAACACCATCGGGCGACCGCAGATGAGATGCAGTGGCTTTGGTCGCGCCGACATCATGCGCGTGCCCTCTCCAGCAGCAAGGACGATGGCGGCAATTGGCATGGCAAAGTTCTAGCAAGAACGAGCCTCATGGGAGTGAACCCATGAGGCTATTTGTTCCGAGGAGAGGACTCGAACCCCTATTAACGGGACCAAAACCCGCTGTCCTGCCATTGAACGACCTCGGAAAGACAACTAAACGGTAGCGGATTTTCCTAAAACCACTTCGTTCACGATAGGTTATTTCCTCTTATGGGTTCGCTAATCAAAAAACGCCGCAAGCGCATGCGCAAGAAAAAGCATAAAAAGATGCTTCGACGCACGCGCCATCAACGCCGCAAGTAACCCGTTCTTCTTGTTCGACTGGCTAGTGCGTCACCGCATGAGTCGAAGTCATCACCACAGAAGCCTCCGGAAGCGCATGGACAAGGTGGTTTTGGTGACCCCAAACAAACCATGTCGCGCCAGATCCGGCCAATGTTGGGGCGTGTCCCACTGCTTGAGTGATGCGTGTTTTCCAATGCGCTAGTTCGGGAACGACTGCGATTGCAGCAGGCTCAAGATTGTTTCCAGATTCGTGGCGAGGTGAGCCCAGCCGATCCCACGCTGCATACACCAGTGCCGTGGACACGTGTAGGGGAGGAATAATCAGGGTGAAGTCATGGCTGACTGGCGGCAACGCTGTAATTATTTCTCCGATGCCTGTCACATGGGCGTGACCACCGACCATACAAAAGGCAATGTCTGCCCCGATCGCGCTTGCAGCTTCAAGATCGGTAAAACCTGCCCAACGCAAGACAGCTGCTGCATCTGTTGAGCCGCCGCCAAGTCCACCACCAGCAGGAATATTTTTTTCGATGTGTACTGCGGCGCTGACTCCTGCTAGTTGCAAGGCTTTGTGCACCAGGTTTGTCTCGTTCGTTGGAACTCCATCAGCAAATGGTCCCCCAAGAGTGATTCCGTGCGCGCCAAGAGTGATTGTGAGCGTGTCGTGTAGGTCGAGGCTCACCATGTGTGCGTCGATTATGTGCAAGCCATCGGGTCGTACGCCAGTGATGTCTAGCGACAATGTGAGTTTGGCGTGAGCCCGCACAACATCGGTCATGCGTGCTCCGCGTGAACAACTTTGTAGAGGCGAATCCAATCGTGGACTGACAATTCTTCGGCTCGTGCAGTTGATTCGATGCCTGCTGTGTTGAACTGCGCTTGAGTAACGACACTTGCCAGCGCTCCACGCAACATTTTTCGTCGTTTTGCGAATCCGGTTCTTACAAGAGAAAATAATTCTGTTGGATTAACGCTGATATCAAGTGGCTCGCTATGTCGTACGATTCGAACTAGTGCAGATTCGACGTTGGGTTTTGGTAAAAAAACAGAAGCCGGAACCATCCCGACTACTTCAGCTTGTCCCCAGAAAGCGACTTTTACGCTGACAGCGCCGTATGCCTTGGTGCGTGGCGCCCCAGCAAGACGTTCACCAACTTCTCGTTGCACCATGACAAAGAATTCTTTTATTTGGGGCACTGTGTCAAGAATGTCCGCAATCATGGGCGTTGCAACGTTGTATGGCAAGTTCGCTACGAGGTGCCATCTATGCGACGGGTCTGCCAACTGCGACCAGTCAAGGGTCATCGCATCTGCTTGGACAACTGTGACGTTTGAGCACCCAGCGACATTGTCGCGCAAGAGCGGAACAATTGATTGGTCGATTTCGATAGCAGTGATGTGTGCACCGCTTTCTGCCAGCGCGAGCGTGAGTGAACCAAGACCCGCACCGATTTCCAGCACACTATCCGCAGGTCCGACTCCGCACAATCGTGCGATGCGGCGCACTGTGTTGGCGTCAACTACAAAGTTCTGTCCAAGGGCCCGGCGCGGAGCCAAGCCGGCGGCGTGCAATTGCGCTGAAATGTGCGCGTGAGTCAGCGTCACCAGCGCAACTCAACTGGTAGTGGCGCATCAATCAGGTTGGCTAGGTTTTCAAATAATCCCGTGTGAACCACAATGTCAGCACCGGCTGGAATGTATCCAATATTGATGTTGATGCATTTGACTTTGCGACCATTATTCAGATTCAAGACAGTGACTTCGGTGCCTAATGGAACTGCACTAGTGGCACAGCCTGTGACGGCAGAATCAGGGAAGCGTTTAAAAGTCGCCCGACCACGCAAAGAGTTGATTGGAGTTTGCGCTGGGTAGGCAATTTGTCCCGTGCCTGTTTGTTCGAGTGCCGTTGGTCCTTCTAGGTTTGCAGCCGAGTCAGCGTTGGCGCTCGAGGCAAGTCCGGTGTCGAGCGTTGTGGTAGTGGCAAGCGCAATCGTGGCAATGGTTGCCTCAGTTGCCTCAGTTGATCCACCGGCAATCCAGACAAGTGGCAAGACGATGGCCGTCAGCATGCTGGCAGCAACCATTCGATTGCGATCGATGCGAGACAGGTTCACGAGTTAACGCTACGAACCAATTGCGGGGAACGCAAGGATTGCGGCCGCACTTGTTGATTCGGCGATGATGCCTGGGTGTTGACCACGCAGGTCTGCAATGGCAGTGCCCACCAAACCAACGAACGCTGGCTGGTTTGGACGTCCACGATGTGGAGCAGGCGCAAGGTAGGGGCTGTCGGTCTCAATCAGCAATCTGTCAAGAGGGCACATTTGGGCGGCGGCTCGATTATCAGCAGAGTTCTTAAAAGTCACGATTCCGCTGAAGGACAAAAATGCTCCGCGATCTAAACATTGACGCGCCTCATCTGGACCACCAGTAAAACAGTGCAGTACCGTTCGTTGAGGAAGTCCCTCGGCATCAAGAACATCAAAAGTGTCTTGCCATGCGTCGCGGGTGTGAATAACCAATGTGAGATCGTGTTGTTTTGCAAGGGCAATATGTTGGGCAAAGACTGTGCGTTGCGTGTCGCGTGGAGAATGTTTGTAATAATAATCAAGTCCACATTCGCCGACGGCAACAACACGTGGTGATGGCAATAAATGTGCCACCGTGTTTGTTCCGAGCTTGGCATCATGGGGATGCAGTCCAACTGTTGCCCACACATCGTGATGTCGCGACGCAAGTTCAATGGCCGCGATGCTCGTTTGCGCGTCTGTTCCGATGACGATAAAACGATCAACATCAGCAAGGCGCGCAGCGTGCAGCGTGTCGTCGGCAGACACCGTCATTTTATCATCAAGAATATGACAGTGAGTATCGGTCCACTTCATGTCGTGCGCCGTTACAACTTGCGACGGGGAAACAACGAGTCACCTTTAAGAACAGCATTTCCGGCAACGTATCGGCCCCATTGAACTGATGTCGGAATACGTTGATCTTGAATATTTCCGGGCAGACCAATCCGCCGCCAGATTTCTTGCGCAGTGTCAGGCAGTGCTGGGTATGACAAGATGGCAATGATGCGCAGTGCTTCAAGTGCATCACCCATAACGGCATCGACAGCCTGACCTGCTTCTGCTTTCCATGGTTCATGATTTTCAAGATGCGCATTAGTGGCTCTAATCAGCGACCATGTGGCGTCAAGGGCCTTGCTTGGTTGCATATTTTCCCAATGACCCATGGCATCAGTAACAGCCTGTTGTGCAATCGCGGCAAGTGCACTGTCTTGTTGTGGTGCTGTGCCGAGTCCGTTGCATTTTTTTTCAACAACTGTTGCAACTCGTGACGTGAGGTTACCCAAGTTATTGGCAAGGTCGGAGTTGTAGCGAGCAATCAGACCTTCGTATGTGAAATCACCATCATTGCCGTAGTTCGTGTTGGCTAGAACGTAATAACGAAATGCATCAACACCGACGTCATCAACAAGGTCGAGCGGATCAACTACGTTTCCGGATGTCTTGCTCATTTTTTCGCCGCCAACTAAGAGCCATCCACCAACTGCCCACCCTTTGGGTGGCTCGATGCCAGCAGACATCAGCATGGCAGGCCAATAGATGCAATGAAAACGCAAAATATCTTTACCGATGAGATGATGATTGACGGGCCAATATTTTTCGAATAAAGATTCATCATCTGACCCGTATCCCAGCGCGGTGATGTAGTTGGCCAAGGCATCAAACCACACGTAAGCAACATGTGTGTCGTCAAAGGGCAGCGGTATGCCCCATTTTAGGGTCTTGCGGCTTACCGAGAAATCATTCAGACCCTGCTTGATGAACCCTGTTACTTCGTTGACGCGATGCTCAGGTACGACAGCACCAGCATGGTCGGCATACCACTTCAGTAGACGGTCTTCAAAGCGCGACAAACGAAAGAAATAGTTTTCTTCTTCAACTCTGTCCACTGGCTTTTTATGAATCGGACAGATGTTGTTTTGTGCTTCTTCTTCGATGTAATACGCTTCACACGCCACGCAATATAGACCGCTGTATTTATCGAGTTCAATATCACCAGCATCAAAACAGGCCTGAAGCAATTTGTTGACACCAACTCGATGACGACCTTCGGTCGTACGAATAAAATCAGTGTAAGAAATATTAAGGCGTTGCCAGGCTTGCTCAAAAAGGGGAGCAATATCGTCGGCAAACTTTTGTGGCGTTACGCCAGCAGAATCTGCCGCCTGTTGAATTTTCAATCCGTGCTCATCCGTGCCTGTGAGAAAGTGCACCTCATCGCCAAGAAGTCGATGCCAACGAGCAACAGCGTCGCCGATGATAGTGGTGTAAGCATGGCCAAGATGTGGGCGCGCGTTCACGTAATAGATCGGGGTGGTGAGGTAGTAACGATTCACTCCTTGCAGACTAGGGCGTTGGATGTCACTGACCTCGGCTCGTTTTATTTGAGCGCCTATCCGTACGATTCAGAGCATGTCATATGAGTTCGACGATGCAGTCGTTGCCACACCTGAAACAGACGGAATCTATCGAACCCCAATCAGCGGCGGATGGGACATCGGAGCTAATGCCAACGGTGGCTATCTGATGGCACGTGCGGCCCATGCAATGCGGATGGCGTCTGGCCGTCAAGATCCGCTCTCTGTCACGGCTCATTATTTGGCGCCAGCGCTTGCCGGTGATGCCGAATGCGCCACCGAGGTAGTGAAATCCGGAAAGCGAATCAGCACGGTTGTTGCAACTTTGCGTCGAGACGATCGTGAAATCATGCGATTGATTGGTTCATTTGGTGAAGTTCAATCGACGAGTGCGGCACATTACGTCACAGCAGTGCCGCCTGATTTGCCCCCAATTGAGGAGTGCGTTGCGCGTCGTGGCCAACCGACTCCAATCCCGATGGGAATAGCCCAACGGGTCAGTCTTTTTATTCATCCCGACGATGCTGGTTTTTCTGCAGGTACGCCCCCCGGAGTGGGGCGGATGCGCGGCTGGTTTAGTTTTGCTGACGACAGACCCATTGACACATTGGCATTGTTGCTAGTGGCAGATTCGTTTCCGCCGACATGGTTCAACATCTTTGGCTCTCAAGGATGGGTTCCAACTCTTGAGATGACCGTGCACGTTCGTGCAGTTCCGGCTCCTGGGCCGTTGCGTTGTTCGTTCATTACACGGGTTATACAAGGCAACTGTTACGAAGAAGACGGTGAGATGTGGGATTCGGATGGCGTGTGCGTGGCAATGAGTCGGCAGTTGGCTCTTGCGCCCCTCGTGGCAAACTAAGCAAAAAGTAAGTCCAAAAACTATTTCTTGACTTTGTAACCCTTTGGGCATTTTGGAATGAGAGCGGTGACACTTTGTATTTTTTTCCCCTTGGCGCACGACAAAGTAACGGCCTTCGTGTAACTGCCAGCACAGGTTGGTGAGGCCATGGTGACCCGGCGAACCGCGTTTCCTTTGATGCATACAATGCTTGACACCAAACCAAAGCCCCGCGGACATACTGGCTTGACCGCAATCACTCTTTTGACAGAGACTCCCTTGGCACATTTAATAGCAGTCGCAGATACATACTTTTTTGCACACTGTGGCTTGACCCCAACAACTACTGTCATTGTCTTGCCCTTGATGCAGTATTGAGTGACGGCAGGAGAAAACCCAAGAGGGCATTTTGGTATTGATGCACTCACTTTCTTGAGTAGCGAGCCAGAGATGCACGTCACTGATTTCATCGGCCTCAGACCCATTTGCACCTTTAGCGTCGGAGAAGAAAAAGTAAAGCGCTTAGCGGAAAATTTAAACCAACCGTCAAGTAGGTCAATGGTGGTGTCAACTGCGGCAGTTTTCAATAGTTCTGTGATGACGTCTGCGGCAACGCGTGCAACGACAGGTTCTTTTGCAGGCTCGGCAAGTATTGATGCAGATTCTTCGGATTTAACTGATTCAAGACTGACCTCTTCGACGATCCCTTCTTCGTCGCTGAACTCAGCCTCAACCGACGTGTCATCAAATGTTTCCTCAGTGGATTCAATATATTGTTCGACGTCTTGCTCAAAGTATTCTTCTTCTTCCGCGAATACATTTTTTGGTGCAGCAAAGGCCTCAGAAAACTTGTATAGACATTCGGCTATGTCATCTCTTACCGTGAGGTTGTATACACCCTTAAACTCTGTCATCCCATCTTTTTCGAAATGGGGAGAAGCGACTTTGTAGTTCAATGTTTTGTTTGTTGTATCAAAAGTCGGCGGACCTTCGCTATACAAAAGTGAGTTTGTTGTCACAATTCCGGTGACGCCAGATGCATTTTTAATACACTCCGAGGCCGAACCCATCTCATCGGCAGCCAGTGTTCTTACGCGCCATTGACTTGTCAGGGCGAACGCACTGTCTTTAATGTACTCAGTCCAGAGTTTTAATTCATCAAATGCTGCCTGGCGGTATACAACAGGGGTGGAAAAAGCATTTCGTTGAAGCGGCGCCAATGATGTCGATCCGTCGACCCGAGTGCCACACGACTTGGGGCAGTTATCCGTAAACCATTGTTGAAGTTTTACTGGCAGGGAATCCCACATTCCGGTCCCCGCAACCGAGGGCACGCGCACGGGCTTAGCCGAAATAGTGACATCAGTTTTTCCATCGGTTGTAACAAATGTGATTGAAGGGTCTTCCATTCGACCATGCAACCAACCAACGGGCTCTGATGCTAGGCGCACTTTTACGGTGTAGGAAAACCCGACAGGAAAGGCATGTCCAAGCCCACACTTTGAACCTTCTGTCCACACCGAACAGCGAACATCGTCAGAAGGCATTGCACCGGCAAAACGGAGACTTCCGTTCCCGGCCGAATCGATCGCTTGGCGGTATGTATCTAGGCAATACGCCGTAGTTGGGTCGCAAGTGGTTTGTCGGACACTGATCGGAATAATATTCGCGGCTAGCGAGCGTTTATTGCCAGAGATTTTGTCTCCTGCAACGCTCACAAGAACGGCGTATTCACTGCCAAAGGCATGCGGAGCGCCTGAGAGGGTCCATAGGCTCGGGGTGCGCCCCATTGGAATTTTACTTTGGACTGAACCGTCAAATTCGTTGGCTCCTTTTTTAGGAAACATCTCTTTAAAAATACCCAGCACCATATCTCCTGTACTTGACGCAGAAGACACGCTTTCAATACAGTCAATTGTGACTGTGGTCGAACATGGCGCTAGAACAGCGCGGTAGAAATAGTTCTCCGCAGTAGCGCAAGGCGCGGCCTCAACACTGGTGCACAAAAACTGGCTGTTTCCACCTATCTTGGATGTCGCCATAACCGAAACACTGGTTTCACCTCCGGCAGACTTGGCGGTATCTTCAAGCACGAGTCCGTGCAGTCCAACGGTTGCCACCATCGGATTTGGCATCTGTTCGTCTTCGACCGGAGCATCAACAGCCAAAACATTTCCGGTGGTGATGAGAACAGAGGTTCCCGCAAGTAACGCCACAACAACGGTTGCAACTTTAAAGAATGAGCCAATACCTGTATTCATAGTCCCCCGAGCGGAATTCTAAGATAATAGCAGAATTAAAGGAGTGCGATTACTGCTGAATTTGTAGGTCGTACACGCGCTTTCGAGCGATGTCCAGAACAGAACTGACTTCATCAACTGCATCACGATTGCTGAGGCCAGCAGATTTACGCACGCGGAGTTGCTCCAAGATGTCGTCGTCAGAGACGTCGTCTGATGAGTTGCTGACTCCTTCGAGCACGATGACATACTCGCCGCGTGGCTCGATGTCGCAGACATGTTGCAACGCTTGTGTGAGTGTTCCGCGCCATGTTTCTTCGTGCAATTTTGTGAGTTCACGAGCCAAGACAACTCGTCGCTCGGGGTCGCACACGGTAATGAGATCGGCAATGGTCTTTGCCAGTCGATGCGGGGCTTCATACAAAACAATGGTGCGCCGTTCGCGAGTAATCTCAGTAAGACGTTGGCGTCGCTCTGCGCCCGCGCGCGGAAGGAATCCATCAAAAGCAATTCGCGTTGTGGAAAAACCGCTGATGATGACCGCCATCACAAATGCCGCTGGTCCAGGAGTTGCGCTCACAAAATATCCTGCCGTAATTGCGGCACGGGCAATGCGTTCGCCTGGGTCGCTGATACCAGGCGTACCTGCATCGGTGATGAGAGCCACGATGTGTCCCGCGGCTAGTGCATCAAGGACTTGGGAAGTTGCGTCGTGCTCGGTGTGTTCGTTGGCAACAATCAGGCGTTGTGGCTGTGCCCCGATGTGTTTGAGAAGTCGTCCGCTATGACGAGTGTCTTCGCAACACACAACATGGGCTGCAGTAAGAACTGCAATTGATCGTGATGTCATATCTTGCAGATTTCCGATTGGAGTAGCGACTAACCAAAGACCTGGAATAATTGTTTGAATGGCGTCATTGGACATGGCGAACCTCAACAAGGTCTCCGATTTTCAAACTCCAGCGCTCCATTGATCCGCTAGCTGCCTCAATCACGGTGACAGCGCTCCACACAGGTGCGCCGACACGTTTTGGGCTGATGTGTTCGATGCGCAGTACAACACCTTGTTTGTCAAGATATGCGACGTCAAGAGTATGGAGTACGCCGAATGTGTGTATCCAGCGACATGGTTGCAAAACTAACGCTTCGTCGATGTTGCACACACCGATTAGACCGCGTCGCCGGGCAGTGCGGCTACTTGCTAATTTTGCTGACGCAAGCACACGTGCGTCGGACACCAACCACACCGATGACAAGTGAACGGGGGATTTTTTCCGCAGACCCATGAGTGACCAACTTGGCGTGACAGTGTCACACGTTGAAGCGAATCTCCACAGTGTCGCCATCAAGAAACTCGTACTCTTTTCCTTCTGCGCGAATTTTTCCTTGTTCTTTGGCTTTGTTCCAGGAACCTATCTCAAGTAGTTCATCCCAGTGAATAACTTCTGCTCGAATAAAGCCGCGCTGCAGGTCTGAGTGAATTTTTCCAGAGCACTCTGGGGCTTTTGCGCCAGCATTGAATGTCCATGCTCGCGTTTCTTTTTCGCCTGTCGTAAAAAATGTCCGCAATCCGAGTAGATGGTAGGCACTGCGCGCCATACGGGTGAGCGCGCCTTCGCCTAGTCCGAGCGCTTCGAGCATTTCGGCACGGTCGACGGGTTCAAGAAGCGCTGCTTCTGCTTCAATTTGGACGCTCATCCCCAATACCTCGACATCATTGGCGTATGACGAGCCAGGGGGGGCTATCTCGGCACGGACACGTGCTTCTAGTTCGGGAATACGATCGAGTTCATTTTCGCCAACATTGATTACGGCCAGTACTCGGCGATTAGTGAGCAAAAAATGTGGTGCCAATACTTCACGATCATCGGCGTTCATTTCGGAGCGATAAATAGGAACGCCATTATTTAAAATGTCGTGGGCTCGTTGCAATACCGCAACTTCATCGGCAGCACCTTTGTCGACTCGTGCTGCTTTTTGAACGCGCTTGAGTCGCGAGTCAACAGTTTCTAAATCTGCAAGAGCCAGCTCAAGTTCGACGATGCGCAGATGCTCAAGCGGATCATCAGGGCCCGTGACGTCAGAGTCGATGAATGCTCGCAAGACCAAAACAATGGCATCGACCTCGCGGATATTGGCCAAAAACTTGTTGCCAAGGCCTTCTCCCTTGCTGGCGCCCTCGACAAGACCGCCGATATCAACCACTTGCACGGCTGCATGAATAGTTTTCTTTGTCTGGGACATCAGGGCTAATGCGTCAAGGCGTGAATCGGGAACCTTGGCGACTCCGATATTGGGGTCCTTCGTGGCAAAGGGGTACGGAGCGGCAAGCGCTCCGCCACCCGTAAGGGCGTTGTAGAGGGATGATTTACCTGCGTTGGGAAGACCAACAAGACCGAAGCGTTCCATGGGAAATACCACGCTACCGTTGTTGCGTCTGCCCTGGGGATTGTTACTATGGCGGTAGTGTTAATTCCCCAAAGACACCAAAACCTAAGCGAGGCAAGATGACATCGTTCGACCTAGATCTCACCAAGTACAGCCTTGGATGGAACGACGATGTGGAATACGCGTTTACGCCAGAAAAAGGCCTTAACGATCGCGTCGTTGAGCAGATCTCTTGGTGGAAAGGCGAGCCAGAGTGGATGCGTCAAATGCGATTGCGCAGTTTGCAGACCTTTGATCGCAAGCCAATGGCTGAGTGGTTCGCCGTCAACATGCCAGACATCGATTTCCAGGACATTTATTACTACCTCAAGCCCGCTACAGCTCAAGTTGACGAGTGGGATGACCTGCCCGAGCAGATGAAGGCGACATACGAAAAACTCGGAATCCCTGAAGCAGAGCGCAAATATCTCGCTGGTGTCACCGCGCAGTATGAATCAGAAGTTGTGTTTCATCGCAATCGCGTAGAGCTCGAAGAACAAGGCATTTTGTTTTGCGATATGGACACCGCGCTGCGTGAATATCCAGACATGGTTAAACAATATTTCGGAACCATCATCACGCCTGGCGATAACAAGTTCTCAGCACTCAACACATCAGTTTGGTCTGGTGGATCATTTGTGTATGTGCCACCAGGTGTCGAGTGTGAAATGCCGTTGCAGGCATATTTCCGGATCAATAGCGAGAGCGCTGGACAGTTTGAGCGAACACTCATCATCGCTGACGAAGGTTCAAAAGTGCATTACATCGAAGGCTGTTCTGCACCTGTATATACGAAGAACTCATTGCACAGTGCTGTGGTCGAAATTGTCGTCAAGCCAAGTGCACACGTGACATACACAACTATTCAGAACTGGTCACCAAACGTGTACAACCTTGTGACCAAGCGAGCCCGCGTCGAGACAGAAGGTCACATGGAGTGGATCGACGGCAACATCGGTTCCAAACTCACGATGAAATATCCAAGTGTGTATCTGATGGGTCCAAAAGCAACTGGCGAGGTCTTGTCTGTTGCATACGCAGGGGCCGGACAACATCAAGATGCTGGTGCAAAAATGGTGCACTGCGCTCCTGAAACATCCTCAAAAATCGTGTCAAAGAGCATCAGCAAAGATGGCGGTATCACCACCTATCGCGGACTTGTCCGTGTCGAAGAAGGCGCGTACGGCTGCAAGAGCCACGTGCAATGTGATGCGTTGATTCTTGATGAAGAAAGCGAAAGTCGCACATTTCCTTACATGGAAGTCGGAGAACGTGACGCTCAAATCGGTCACGAAGCAACTGTTTCAAAAATTGCAGACGAGCAACTGTTCTATCTGCAAAGTCGCGGACTGTCCCAAGAGCAAGCGATGGGCATGGTTGTCAATGGCTTCATCGAGCCCGTTACTCGTACTCTCCCGATGGAATACGCCGTTGAGTGGAGCCGCTTGATTGAACTTCAGATGGAGGGCTCAGTCGGCTAGTCGGGTATAAAATCTCAGATATGGCAATGCGGCTTGAGTGCAAACATTATGAAAGCAGAACCTATGCAGGCAACGAAGTCGTGCGTAAATGCAACCTTGACTTGGCTCCTGAGGCCCCATGGCGGTGCCCGGCAAACTGTGACAAATTCGAACGCCGTCTCATTGACGCTGGTTGGACGCGCGGAAGTGTCGTGCCAGCGTCGGCTCCACTTGAGCCACCAGGGCTCGACGATGGCTCTGCAGCAGCAGTTCTTGAGGCTGCAGAAAACATCATCAACGCGATTGGACATAGCGTGCGAGACGATCTTGAAAACGAGCGCACAAAGCGTCGTTGGTGGAGACGCAAAAAATAAGTCGCTTCAACTTGGCACGGTGGTGCAACTATGAGCGCAACTCCCGTAGCCCTGCCAAGTGCAGAAGAAGAAATCTGGCGATACAGCCGTATTGCCGAACTTGATCTAGGCGCATATGAAACCAGTTCGCTACGAACAGAAACCATCGGAGCAGATGCCTTTCGTGTTGGGGTTCCAACTACTGGGATTGCACTGACGACTGATGTTGACGTTTTTGCTCGACTCAACTCAGAGCATGTAGCCGCGCATCCGCAAGACGTTGTCTGTCTGCATATTCCGCGCGGCAAAGTTTTTGAGACACCAATCGAAGTCGTTCACACGATCGATACATCTGGCATTATCACCTTTCCGCGTCTCGTGATTGATGCTGGCGAAGACAGCGAAGCAACAGTCATTGAGCGTTTTATTTCTGCAGACGGCATAACTAGCGTGGTGTGCCCTGTACTCGAAGTTCGTGCCGCCCAAAGTGCTCGCATTACATATGTCGCCATCAATCAACTCGGGCTCAACACATGGCAAATCGCCCACCAACAATCTGTCGGATACAGGGATTCAAACACGCGACTCTTCACAGTTGCCTTGGGTGGCGACTATGCACGCGTCCGCGTTGAGGCTCGACTTGTCGAACAAGGCGCTTCAACTCAACAAGTGGCTTTGTATTTTGCTGGCGGTAGCCAGATGCACGATTTCCGCACCCTGCAAGTGCACGCTGCTCCCAAGACATCAAGCGACCTGTTGTTTAAAGGCGCTGTTCGCGACGTTGCGCGCAGTGTTTATACAGGCCTTATCCATATCAAAGATAACGCCAAAGGCTCGCAGGCATATCAAACAAACCGCAACCTGACGTTAAGTGAGGGCGCATGGGCTGAGAGCGTTCCCAATCTTGAGATTGAAACTAATGACGTCAAATGCAGCCACGCCAGCACCGTCGGGCCCATCGACGAAGACCAACGGTTCTATCTTGAAAGCCGCGGTGTCCCGCCCTCCGTTGCAGAGCGACTTGTAGTCATGGGCTTTTTTAATGAAGTCATTGATCGTCTGCCGTCGTTTACAGGCGTCGATGCTCTGAGGGCAGAAGTTGCTCGCAAGTTATTGGCAGAACACATCGAGATTGCCGGCTCATGAAATCAACAATTGTCTGTGCCCTAAATGAAATCGAGTCCGGAAATGCTATGCGTGTCGTCGTAGATAAAATCTCAGTGGCAGTAGTTCGTATTGGCGACGAGGTTTATGCAATTGCAGATACATGCAGTCACGCCAAAGTTTCGCTAAGCGATGGCATTGTTCTTTGTGACTCAAAAGAAATCGAGTGCATCAAACACGGAAGCGCTTTTAGTTTGCTGACGGGCGAACCGAGCACTCTTCCAGCCACCCAAGCAGTGACTGTGTTTTCGGCACGAGTTGAAAACGGCAATGTTTTGGTTGAGACGAGCAACTGACTATGAGCACACTCGAAATAAAAAACCTGCGAGCAACTGTCGGAGGAAAAGAAATTCTCAATGGGGTTGATATCACCGTCCAGTCCGGAGAAGTTCATGCCGTGATGGGTCCAAATGGCGCTGGCAAGTCCACTTTGGCGGCGGTCATTATGGGCAAATCCGGATACGAAGTAATCGAAGGTACCGTCACTCTTGATGGCGTTGACATGTTGGCTCTGCCGACCTGGGAGCGTGCGGTCGCTGGTCTGTATCTGGTGATGCAATATCCAATAGAAGTACCGGGTGTGCACATCGATGAAGTTCTTGCCGAAGCACTGTCGGCACGCGGTCGTAGTACAAAAGATTTAACCGCGCGCATCGCTACTGAAGCCCAGCGAATTGGTTTTGATGCTGACATCGTGTCGCGTGCACTCAATGTCGATCTGTCTGGGGGAGAAAAAAAGCGTAACGAGACATTACAACTCGCCGTTCTTGAACCTCGTATCGCAATTTTGGATGAACTGGATTCAGGCCTTGACATTGACGCCCTTAGGGCGTGCGCTCTAAGAGTCGAGGCCGCCACGACAGAGCAAAATTTAGGGGTTCTGGTTATTACTCACTATGTTCGCTTGCTGGAAGAACTTAAAGCCGACCGAGTGCACATCTTGGTCAATGGACGCATTGTCAAGACGGGTGGCCCCGAGCTGGCAGACACCCTTGAACGCGATGGCTACGCTGCTTTTGCGTAAGCACGGCAGAACGCACCGATCATTTTTGGCGTCGTGGCGTAAACACAATTGGCAGTGATTTGAGCGCTCGTAACGCGATGTTGCGTTGATACTCAAGTTTCATATTTGGATCAACCATTGCGAAATCTTCTATCCGATCAACAAATGTTCGAAATCCAATTGCCAATTCTCTGCGCGCAAGTGGTGCGCCAAGACAAAAGTGCGAACCTGCACCAAACGCAATGTGCGTGCGGTTGTTTGATCGATCTAAATCCAACTCATCTGGGTTTTCAAAATGTCGGTCATCACGGTTGGCAGATGCAAATCGCATATTGACAGTTGACCCAGCCGGAATAGTGACACCGTGCAGTTCGACATCGCACGTAGTGACCCTAAAAAGCCCCTGCACGGGCCCTTCAAGACGGACGACTTCTTCGACAAAGATGGGGACGTACTTGTCGGGGTCATTGCGCAACTGATCCCACGCATGCGGATTTTTTGCCAACAACAAGATGCCACCTGAGAGAGCGTTGGTGCTTGTTTCTGAGCCTCCCACAAATGTGTCAGCCATCATCTCGGCATGCAATTCCTCGTCCGTCAGGGTGCGACCCCATTGCGGAATAACGGTATTGACGAGATCGGATAAGAGTGAGTCATTTGGTTCTGCTCGCAGGCGCTCAAAGATTGGCTGAAAATAATGCTGTGCTTCTATTTCCATCTCCGTAGACCACAGCGCCTCTTCTTCGGTCTGCATCATTCCAAGTCGCTGCACCCAAGCATCGGTCCATGCTTTTATTTGCCAGATGTCTTCTTCCACCACACCGACTTGAAGGCCGATGACAATGAGAGGCAATGGAATTGCAAAAGCTTTCACCCAGTCGCATTCACCAGCGTCGATAAACGCATCAAAGAGTTGTGTGGCGACTTTTTCGACAAGGGGATCAAGTTGTTTGATTCGACTCGGCCGAAATGCATGGTCAAATAGTGCGCGCATCTCTTTATGATTCGGATCATCTCGACTTGTCAACGTCGGGGCAGGCACCCAACCCTTGTCCCGGTACATCTGTCCAATCTTTTTTCCGCGTGCAATTATTTCTGGCGTGTTTACTCGAACCGGTCTTTGTGAGTTACTGAAACGCTCAGCATCAGTGACAACCATCCGCACGTCGTCGAAACGCGTGATGACGTACATCCCAGTGTGCGGGTCAAGCCACACTGGAGCATCATCACGAAGTTCCCTGTATGCGTCGTACGGGCAGTTGTTGGTCTTGGCATCAAAGAAGTTGATGTCAGGGGCGCGTGCTGTGTCGTCGCTCATCTATGAATCCCCCCGCGTTTTCATCTACCTTATTCATAGAAGAGAGGAAGCAACGATGCCAACTGCAGAGCAAATCATTAAGGAGTTTGGCGCCGTCGAAGATGATCAGCGCTACACGCGTCTCATCGGGCTTTTTACTGAAGACGCCATCTATTACGACCCATTCATGGGTGCGCAGGTGGGCACTAATGCCATTCGCACGTTCATGGAGCACATGGAAAAAGTGGTTCCAGCAGCTGGCGTTCGATTCGACGAGTGGGAAGTGTGCGCTGGCACAACTACTGCATGGGCTCGTTGGACCATGTACATCAAAGGAGCCGGCGGCGAAGTAGGCATTAACGGGCAAAGTATTTACCGATTGCGTGACGACGGCGATGGTCTAAAAGTCTGCTTCGTTGCCGACTATCTTGACTCAAATGCGTATGCACAAGTGACTCGCGACCGCGTGCCCGACATGGTGACGCCAGCAAAACTACCAAAGGGCACTCGCGAGCAAGGCAGCGCTCACGCGCTCATCACAAAGTTTTGGCAGATGCAAGACACACGTCAGTATGCCCAATTGGCAACCTTGTTTACTGAAGATGCGATCTTCACCGATCAGACGTCAGGTGATTTTATTGGCAAGCCTGCTATCACGGAGTTCATGAATCGCATGGATACCGAGATGACTGCGAGAGGAATCACTTTTTCGCTTGATGACTGCGCGGGTGATGAATCCGTCGGGTGGTCTCAGTGGACATGCCATCTGCCCAACGGTTCGTTTCC
>SHUT01000009.1 GCA_009691255.1 Ilumatobacteraceae bacterium | reverse complement strand
TGTGTGGGTGGCATGTTGAGTGCTTCAAAGTTGTAAAAGTCAGACTCAACCTCGGGGCCTTCTGCAATTTGAAAACCGAGTCCAATAAACACATCCTCTAGACGCTCTGTTGACTGCGTGACAAGGTGCATGCGCCCCCGGCGTTGTGTTGCAGATGGCGCTAACAACAACTCTGTGATGTCAAGGCGCTCTCGGCCGATTTGGGCATCACGCTCAACATGTTCTAGCTCGGAACGACGCTCATTTGATGCCGCTGTAATCGCCTCTGTTGCTGAGTTAATGAGTTGACCAAACTCACGACGCTCATCAGCATCAGCTATTTTCCCAAGGGACGCTTTGAGAATGCTCAGTTCTCCTTTTTTCCCCAATGCCTGTGCAAGTGCCACTTTTAAAGCATCGCTCGTTGGAGCTGATTTCATAGCCGCTAACGCCCCTGCCACGACTGCGCTCAGCGCATTATGCGCAGCGCTCGAGGAAGAAGTATCAGAAGCCATAACCGATGTAGACGCTAGTGGAGTACGGTGCCCAAGACGGGGCGCTTAACGCATCGCTTCTCTATTGTGGGCGACGTACATGCACGCAACCGTGGCCGCCATGGCCGCGTTGAGACTCTCTGAACGCCCCACATGGGCGATCGTGATCCACTCATCAATCGGGGCATTCTTGGAAATACCGTGGGATTCACTTCCGACCACGAGTCCTAATCGGCCAGATGTTGTCAGGTCATAGAGCGACTTTGGAGACTTGCCTGACACCGTGTCATGTGACGTCAAGCCCACAAGACGTACCTTTTGTGCCAACAATTGCTCAAACGTGTCAGCGAGTCTCATCTGAACATGAAAAATTGCTCCCGCACTGGCACGAACAACCTTGGGTGAGAACGGGTCGACACAAGTGCCCACGAGCGAGATTGTTGATGCGCCAGCTGCCTCCGCAGAGCGCATAATGGTTCCCAGGTTTCCAGGATCAGCGATGGAGTCGCAGACCACGCACCACGACATAATGCTATTTGTCAATCTAGAAGGTGGCTCCATTGACACAATCGCGGCAACACCTTGAGGTGACATCACATCACTAATTTTTTTGAAATCGTTGCCGTCCAAAAAAGAAACTGGTGGACCATCACGAAATTGATCACGAGCATCAATGCTTTGAAACTGCTCGATTACGTTCCAGCCTGCGTCAAATGCTTGGGCTAGAAGCAACTCTCCTTCTACGACAAAGAGACCTTCTTCATAACGAGAACTGCGGCGCCCCAAAAGGCGCCGCAGACGTTGAACCTTTGGGTTCGTGACAGAAACTAGCTCTCGAGTCAGTTGAGGGCAGCCTTTGCCGCTGCAACAAGACTGGCAAAAGCCGCCGCGTCGCTAACAGCCAATTCAGCCAGAATCTTGCGGTCTACTTCAATGCCTGCTGCATTAAGCCCAGCAATGAAACGACTGTACGACAAATCGTTGATGCGACAACCCGCATTGATTCTCTGAATCCAGAGGCGACGAAACTCGCCCTTTTTTGCACGACGGTCACGAAAGGCATACTGCCCCGAGTGCATGACCTGCTCGTTAGCGGCCCGAAATGAACGGCTCTTGTTGCCGTAGTAACCCTTGGCCTTTTCTAGAACTTCTTTATGTTTTTTGCGAGCGTGCACTGCTCTTTTTACACGTGCCATCTGATGATCCTCTCGTAGAAATTAAACGCTTGTGAATACTTGACTATCGCTCACACAGCAGACGCTTGATCTTGCGAGCGTCTCCAGGGTGTACGTCGGCTGTTCCGGCTAGACGACGAGTTACTACGCTCGACTTCTTTTCAAACAGGTGTTGTCGGTTCGCGTGCTGGCGACGCAACTTGCCCGTCCCCGTTTTCTTGAACCGCTTCGCTGCGGTCTTGCTGGTCTTCATCTTTGGCATGTACTTGGCTTTCTGTGACTGTCTCGTTCGTATTACTTGTAACAGCATCAACATTTGTCGGTGCTTTTATCGCTGTAGAACTTTTGGGATCCTTATTTGCAGCTTTTTTAGTTGGTTTTTTGTCTGGCGACAAGACCAAAGTCATATTGCGTCCTTCTAGTCGTGCCTGGGTGTCAACCTTGGCAACGTCTCCGAGTTGCTCGATGACTGCATCAAGAATTCGGGAACCTAACTCGGGGTGTGCCATCTCGCGACCACGGAATTGCAAGGTGACTTTCACTTTGTGACCATCTTGCAAAAACACATGCATATGACGAACTTTGGTATCAAAGTCGCCCTTGCCGATTTTGGGACGGAATTTCACCTCTTTGATGGTGACGTGAGTTGTCTTCTTGCGAGACTCTTTTGCCTTTTGTGCTTCTTCGTACCGAAATTTGCCGTAATCCATGATGCGGCACACTGGCGGATTCGCCAAAGGTGCTACTTCGACCAAATCAAGATCGATTTCACGGGCTAACACGAGAGCGTCCGCAGTATTGCGAACACCCATCTGGCTACCATCCGGTCCAATGAGGCGAACCTCGCGTGCACGAATACGTTCGTTGTAGCGAGGCTCTGACGTTGGCGGAGCTATGACTGTCTACTCTGATGCAATGGGTTTGACCCTCCTTCTTTGGATTCCTGCGTCGCACGCACAAAGCCATGAGAGGGCGTGAACGCCACCTGCACACAACCTGTCAACTCCGCCATGATGACTTGCAACATGAACCGGGTGGAAAGGTGGAGGCACTGCTGCACCCCGCTTCGCTCGATTAACCCCCTGTAGGGTACAGCCTAATGAGTACAGATGACACCTTTTCCCCAGCAACAGATCCTGAGATGCAGGCAGCCGTCGCCGAGGCTGATGCCGCCCTGTCTGAGGCTCGCGAACGACTATCCGAGGCTCCAGCCGAAATCGTAGTGGTGAACCATGTGATGGGCCTTTACGAGCTCGCCGCGATCCACCTCTCTGCGTCTCCGCCACGCCTTCACGAAGCAGCACTTGCCATTGATGCAGTTGCCTGTTTGGTGGATGGTCTTGGTGCGCGACTCGGTGAAGAATCCAAAACTTTATTGACCGCGCTGAGCAATATCCGCCTGGCATTTGTACAAGTCAAGGGAAGTGTCGGCGCCGATACCGATAGCTAGTCAGCGACGTAAGGCTTATTTGTTTGCCGTTGCAATGTTGATTGCTTCGTAGCCACCCAGTATCGGCCAGATATCACAAGTCACTTGGGCGCCAATTGCAATCGAACGAGAATCATCGTTGATCTCAATGCAATGGAATCGATAGGTCTCTCCTGATGCCGTCCGAATCTGCCCTAGCCCTGAGGCCGAATCAAACTGGCTGACTTGGCCGCTGACGTCAAAAAAAGATTGAGGCATATACGGTGCTCAGATCGTGAGTTAGTGAACGATTTTGGAGATAGGTATTTCGAGCAGGTCTGTGGCGCCGGCATCTTTTAGGTCTGGGATTAAGACGTTGATGGTTTGCTTGGGCACGACTGACTCGACTGCATAATCACCAGACGCAAGCCGCGAAACCGTTGGTGATTTTGCTGACGGCAAAACCTTAAGCACTGCTTCTAACTGCGCCTCAGACACATTGAGTTTTACTAGCACGCGTCCCCGTGCTTCAAGTGTTCCGTTAAGCAGTGTCAAAAGTTGCGACATGGCATGACGCTTTTGAGGATTCTGAGCCGCCTCGGGATGCGCTATTAGTTCGGTATAGCTCGTCAATATCGTGTCAATAACTCGCAGTCCAGCCGCACGCAATGCTCTTCCGGTCTCGGTGATATCAACGACACAATCGGCAATATCTGGAATCTTTGCTTCACTTGCGCCATAACTTAATCGAATATCTGCTTGTACTCCGCGTTCTGCAAAAAATCGCTTCGTCAATTCTGGGTACTCGGTGCTGACGCGAACTCCTGCACCAAGATCACCCACGGTCTGAGCAGGCGAATCTTGAGCTACAGCCACGACGATGCGCACTGGATTATCGGTGAGTTTGGAATATTTCAGTTCTCCAAGACTCACCACGTTGCTTGAAGTTTCTTCGATCCAATCACGTCCAGTGATGCCGATATCAAACAGTCCTTCAGCTACATACACCGGAATCTCTTGAGGTCGCAAGATGCGCACGTCGGCCACGCGGGGATCGTCGATTGTGGCCTTGTAGTCAACAGAAGACGAACGCCTGATTTGTAGGTCGGCCGCCTCAAACAACTCAAAGGTTGCCTTCTCTAGTGAGCCTTTAGGAATGACGATACGAAGCACACAGCAAGACTACCGATGTCTCAAGCCTGCTCACTAGGAATTAAACCCAACCTACCTAATGCTCTGTGGGTATTTGATTTAACAGTGATACAGCGTGTGGCAATACATCAATGATTGAAGCCAATTGCTCAACGCATCCGGCTGGTGATCCTGGAGTGTTGATGATGACAGCGTTCTGAACAATGCCCGCTATTCCGCGCGACAATCGACCAAGTGGATTAACGGCCCGCATCGCTTCAGCCAACCCGGGCGCATGGCGTTCAAGCACTGTCAGTGTTGCCTCTGGGGTGACGTCTCGCGGAGCAAAACCTGTTCCGCCAGTTGTCACAATGACTCCAGAAAACTTGTCAGCCATCTCTTTTAACGCCTGAGCAACTGCTTCGATGCCGTCGCTGCAAACACGATGTTCTTGAACATCAAAACCTGATGTTTGCAAAAATTCAACGAGAGCGCGTCCTGACACATCGTCGCGCGTGCGAGCCATCACGCCGTCACTGACTGTCAGTACTTTTGCTTGTGTTTGTGCCATCCCTGAACCGTACCTTTTGTTACTTGCTTATGTTGTCGCCAACACCAATGCGTGCTCCACGCACCCAGTCCGAGGCTGACATCGCAGCCTTGCCAGCAGGCTGCACCCGAAGAATTTGAACAGAGCCGTTGGGGGTAGCAATGGTGTCAGGTGTAATGAACTCGCCCACCGCAGCATCTTGGTGTGGCTGTTGGGAGACTTCAAGAATACGCAAGCGTTGTCCGTTGAACTCACAGTAGGCCGGCAAAGCTCGCACTTGGCGACAGATTTGTTCGCTGGATTGGCGCCAATCAATTAATCCCTCTGCTGCAGAAATTTTATGCGCATACGTTGATTCTCCGCTTTGAGCGATGCCAACAACTGGCCAACGCGTTAAGACATCTATCAATGCATCGGCACCAAGCAGTGCCAGACGCGTTGTGAGTGAACTAGATGTGTCGTCATCTGCAATTGGTGTGTCAGATTGGGCAAACACCGCCCCAGTATCGAGCGTTGCTTCAACATCCATAATGCAAACTCCGGTATGACTATCCCCCGCCAAAATTGCGCGCTCCACTGGTGCTGCACCACGCCACCTCGGTAAAAGAGAGAAGTGGACATTGAGCATCGGAAGACGCTGCAAGATGTCGGCTGAAATAATGCGACCATAGGCAACAACCACTCCAAGAGTGCTTTGCGTCAATGTGGCAAGGTCGGCAATATTGTGCGTCACAGCGAGACCGTGCTCTAGCGCGCGTAGTTTGACCGGCGTTGGACTAAGCAATGATCCTCTGCCTCGCTTGGCGTCTGGTTGCGTGACGACGGCCTCTATGTGCGCACCAGCTGAGACCAGAGCATCCAGCACGACAACGGCTGGCTCAGGTGACCCAAGAAATACAAGTGTCGGAAGATTGCTTTTTTTTGATCCCGCCACTGCGACAACGCTCTACTTCAAGCCGATGTGTTTGGATTCGCCCAAAGACGTCGAATCTTGCGCCATCTTGCGATATTCGATAAGGCCTTCTTTTCGTTGTTCTGCTGACATGCGATCAAACATCAAGATTCCGTCTAAGTGGTCGAGTTCATGCAGAAACAAACGAGCGAGCAGTTCGTCTGCTTCGATACTGACGGTGTTGCCTTCAAGGTCGAGAGCTTCTAGAAGAACTTCTTTGGGGCGAAGGATCTCTACATACAAACCAGGAATTGATAAACATCCTTCGTCATATACCCACTCGCCACTTGATTCGACGATACGTGGGTTGATCAGGGCCATTGGGTGTTCGTCAACGTCATAGACAAAGATTTGTTTTTGCACTCCGATCTGGGGCGCCGCTAAGCCCAGCCCCGGTGCCCGATACATGGCTTGCAGCATGTTGTCAACCAGACGAACCAATTTGCCATCAATGTTGTCAACGACCGCCGCCTTGGAAGCAAGCACTGGGTCGCCGTATGTTCGTATGTCATAGGCCATGTCTGACAGGCTATCTAGAAGAAAGACACCGATGCCAGAACCAACCCCCACTCCTCCCTCTCACTATTTCGACGAAAAGCCCGCCACTCCTAGTGCCGAATCAACTTTTGTGGTGCGTGGTCCGATACGCCATCTGACGCTAACGAGTGATCGAGCCACTTTTAGTCATGGCTCTCTTGATCGCGGAACAAAGATTCTTTTAGAAAATATCGGCGACACTTCAGCACTCCCTGACGGAGATTTACTTGACCTGGGTTGTGGAGTCGGCCCACTTGCGCTGACTTTGGCACTTCGAAACCCAAACCGCACTATTTGGGCGATTGACGTCAACGAACGAGCATTGGCGTTGTGTGAGCGAAATGCTCGGATTAACTCGCTTGACAATGTAAGGGTCTGTCATCCAGACCAGTTGGCACTTCGTTCTGGGCCGTCGCAGTTTGCCGGCATCTGGTCAAACCCTCCGATTCATGTTGGCAAACCCGAGTTGCATGCAATGCTCTTGCGTTGGCTTGTCTGTTTAGACCCCAATGGTTATGGCCGTCTTGTTGTCAATAAAAACCTTGGCAGTGACTCACTGCAAAAATGGTTAGAAAATGAACATTACCCGACCAAGCGTGTCTTAAGCAGATCTGGATTTCGAATACTGCAAGTGAGCCCTCACTCAATCTAACTACATCCGAGCAGGGTCTATACGAACGCGAATTTTTTCAGCCACTATTTGCCGTAGTTGCACAAGATATGTAACCAGATCGTTGCGTGACGCAGACTTAATCAGATAAACACTGCCAACATCGTCACGCTTCTTTTGAACATTGCCAAATGTCCCAATCTGAATACCAGACGCTTGAGGCGGTTCGTTTATCAGTCCTTCTACAAGCGAGCAGTATGCAACGGGGGGCAAGCCCATGGAACTCCGACGGTGTACTTCGGATTGCAACATTGTCATGATGGCCTCTTGGATCTGGGTAGAATCTGGTTTTTGTATCGCCTGGATCAGCGGGTGGTTTAGTTCGCGCGTCTGCACGATTATTCGCCCATTTGTTCCGACCACTCTTGCAGCGCGCACCAACAAAGCCAAAGTGTCAGCCAATGCCGACAAACGTGGAGCCATTAGTTCTGCGTCAATGTCCAAAAACACGACAACATCAGCAGACGAGACTCGATATAGCAATACCTCTGTTCCGACATAAGCGCAACTTAAGTCAAGATTATCCAGTGATGTAGCTTTTGTAACTTCGACAACAGTTCTTGCAGCCATTGCTGAGAACTCTCGCTGAAGTTGTGCTGTACCAGCCCGCAACACTGAAAATACGGTGCGACCGCATGACCTACACACCGCTGGGACAGATGACTCACAGACACCACACAACAAGACACCGACTTGATCTTGCCTTAGGGCTGCCGCGCAGGTGTCGCATTTAGCAATCGCTCGACATTGCTTGCATGCCAGCAATCGGCCACTTCCGGTGGTATTCAAGATTGCTAGGACTGATTTTTTAGAGTCACGCAACTCATCTACGAGCGATGTTGTGACGAGCGATGTTTTGATCGGCTGCGCAGCCAGGTCTTCAACTACAAACTGTGGCCACGCGTGCAGTGCCACTGGAGCGGCATGCAGTTTGACAGAAGCAGTGATTGACAAAGTTCGCAGTGACGGAACAGATGACACGGCAACATATGCAACGCCCGCACGGCGAGCACGTTCTTTGGCAACTTCGGGGGCGTTCCATGTGGGAACGCGTTCTTCCCAATACGACTCATCATGCTCGTCTATCACCACAACTGACGACATATCCCGACATGGAGCCCAAACTCCAGACCGAGCCCCGATGACAACGTCGACACCACTGGCAGCACGAGACCAATCATCGGGCATAACAGCCACAACGAGACCACGTCGGCGCAAACTTGCAGCACCCAAGATGCACATCCGGATCGTTGGGCATAGTGCCAACACTGGACCACTCTCGGCTGCGGCTGCAATCACCGATAGCGCTGATTGCAGAGGTGGAACCACGAGCACGCCACCACCTTGCGCTAACAACGCGCGAGTGGAGGTCGCTACATCATCATCGATTGGTTTGATACTGCGGCTGCGCTGAGCTGAACCACGACTAACCCGAACCGACGGTGCCGTGGCCGAACTCAAGACCGCTCGAATGGGTCCGCACCACATAGTTGCCACCCAGGTCGCAAGATCTACAAGATGGGGTTCAACTCCGACGCCAGAAACCGAAACGATTGGCGCCAATTTGGATTCAATGGTGCTATCAAAGCCTGGAGTTGCCAGCTCGCCAACAGCGACAACCCACCCACCCACGCGGCGTCCGTTGAGATTGACTCGTACTCTTGTGCCAACGAGAGCTGTCCCAACCAGGATTGCTGGGATTGAGTAATCAAAAACCTTGTCGATACCCGAGACGTCTGTGACGACTCGTGCAACATGAACAGGCGCAGAACTCAGAGTTTGACAGCAGCCTTAAACGCATCGAGTCTGGAAAGTATTTCCCAAGTGAAGTCTGGATTATTGCGCCCAAAATGTCCGTACGCAGCAGTCTGCTGATAAATCGGACGCTTCAAGTTGAGATCGCGAACAATTGCTGCAGGACGAAGATCGAATGTGGCGCGAACTGCGGCTTCGATCTGATCTTCAGGAACTTTATTTGTCCCAAATGTTTCAACCAAAATACTGATTGGCTGAGCCATTCCGATTGCGTAGGCAACTTGCACTTCACACTTTGCGGCAGCACCGCTAGCGACTACATGCTTAGCTACCCATCGTGCGGCGTATGCAGCAGAGCGGTCAACCTTGGATGGGTCTTTTCCAGAAAATGCACCACCACCGTGGCGACCCATGCCACCATATGTGTCGACAATAATCTTGCGCCCTGTGAGACCTGTATCAGCATGAGGTCCACCCAAAACAAATTTTCCGGTTGGGTTGATATGTATCTCGGGCTTGTCTCCTCTGAATGCTTCAGGGATCGTGGGCATGATGACTTGTTCGATGAGGTCTGGACGAATCTGCGTGTCGCGGTCGACACGATCTCCGTGCTGAGTCGAAATGAGTACCGTGCTTAAGCGCACTGGACGACCGTCTTCGTATTCAAAAGTTACTTGTGTCTTGCCATCAGGGCGCAAGTAAGGAATCTGTCCAGACTTACGAACTTCAGTAAGCCTCTCTGCCATGCGATGCGCCAACCAAATGGGCAACGGCATCAGTTCTGGAGTTTCATCGCACGCATAACCGAACATCATTCCTTGGTCACCGGCACCTTGGCTATTGAGAATGTCTTCGCCGCTTTTACCGCGACGCATTTCTTCACTGGCATCAACGCCTTGAGCGATATCGGCACTTTGTGCGTCAAGGTATACGCCGACCGCACATGTCTTGCCATCAAAACCATACGTTGCGTTGTCGTAACCAATTCCCATGATTGTCTCGCGCGCGATTGTGGGGATATCGACATATCCCTTTGTCGTAATCTCGCCAGAGACAATGCACAGTCCAGTCGTCAGAAGTGTTTCGCACGCCACCCGACTATCGGGGTCTTGGGCTAGCAATGCATCAAGAACTGCATCTGAAACCTGGTCTGCCATCTTGTCAGGATGACCCTCGGTAACGCTCTCTGATGTAAATGCATACTTCTTCACTTGGTCTCCTGTTTTTGATTACGAATCTCTACCACGCTATCTAATAGCGCGTGGGCAACAGTATGTTTGTCGGCTAGTGCCACGTTGACGGGCGGTGCATAGGGGCTCAGTAGCACGACGGCGTTGGTGTCATAACCAAAGCCCACCCCTAGGGCACTGACGTCATTGGCCACAATCAGGTCTAAGCACTTAGAAGTTAATTTTGCGGTGGCATGCGCAACAAGACTGCTCGTCTCAGCAGCGAATCCGACCAGAATCTGACCGGGGCGCTTGCGTTGACCAAGACTCGCCAGAATATCTGGCGTTGGTTCGAGCACGATATTGGGGATGCCATCTGCTTTCTTGAGTTTTTGGTCAGCGCGGATCACTGGCCGAAAATCAGCGACAGCGGCAGCCATAATCACGACGTCTGCTGACAGAGCTGCAGTGTCAACGGCATCTTTCATTTGTTGCGCCGTTTCGACTTGAATTTCAACAACGCCAACTGGCGCTACACGATCGACAGTAGTGATCAGTGTGACTCGAGCACCGCGTTGAGCTGCCACTGCTGCCACCGCGTATCCTTGTTTTCCGCTCGAACGATTGGCAATCACGCGAACCGCATCGATTGGCTCGCGTGTTCCGCCAGCCGTCACGACAATGTCAACGCCAACTAGGTCCTGAGATATTCCGAGCACTCGAATAATTTCTGCACAAATTCGCTCTGTTGATGCCAGCCGACCAGCACCAACGTCACCGCCTGCAAGTCTTCCGGTTTCTGGCTCAACGATATGAACCCCGCGTGAGCGTAAAATCTTGATGTTGTCCTGTACAGCGGCGTGTTCCCACATCTCTGTATGCATCGCAGGACACACCACAACTGGTGCACGAGTGGCGATCAGGGTTGCAGTCAACAGATCTTCTGAAGAGCCAGTGGCGTATGACGACAACACTCGCGCAGTTGCTGGCGCTACGACAATGATGTCTGCTGTCTGACCTAATTGCGTATGTGGTATCACCGACGCGTCATCCCACAAACTTGTATGGACTGGCTCAGATGCGAGCGCCGACAATGTGACGGGTCCAATAAATCGATGTGCATCAGCGGTCATCACTGGCACCACATGTGCGCCGAGATCGACAAGTCGTCGGCATAACTCAACTGACTTGTAGGCAGCGATTCCGCCAGAGACTCCAAGAACTATTCGCCGTGAGGCTAATTGCGACATGGCAATTATCTAGCGAGACTTACTCGCTCGCCGGGACTTCGTCAACACTTGAGCCCTGCAACATTGCAATCGTGGCTGCATCGACATCATCTGGCATCTCTCCAAAGATTGCAATCGCTTCGTCTTGCATTTCTTCGTAGTCAGGACGAGCCACCTTGACAATCTTGTTCGCAGCGATTTCTTCAAAGGCGATTGACAATGGCTTGCGAGCAACTGAAGATACTTGTGGTGGAATCATGTGGCCAAGACCATCACCCAGTTGACCAAAGTATGAATTGATCTGCCGTGCGCGATACGCAGCCAGGGTGACGAGGCTGAACTTGGAATCCACGCGATCGAGGAGTTCCTCAATCTTGGGATCGATCATTGAATCATTTTGTCGGGACATATGGGGGACCTCCGTAGGACCCTGTCAGGCTAGCCGCGCAAGGAGCGTGCCACACCGATTGCCGCCAACAGTTCTGCCACTGCCCGCTCAAGATCGTCATTGATAATCACTATGTCAGCCAAAGCCGTACCCTCTCGCTCTTCGCTTTCGGCCTTTTTGAGGCGCTGTAATACATGGTGGTAGGGGTCCCCGCGCTCTTGGAGTCGGCGCTGTTGTTCCTCGCGAGACGGTGGCCGAACAAAGACCAAAAAGGCCTCCGGGTGCTGTTCTTTGACCTGTTTGGCACCATGCAGTTCTATTTCTAAAACAATGTCGTTGCCAATATCGGCACCAGGAAGAGGCGAACCATAGAGATTGCCCAAGAATTCTGTCCATTCCAAAAACCCTTTGTCTCCAATTCTTCTGTGGAACTGATCTCGTGACACAAACACATATGCATCATCTGGCTCGCCTTCTCGCTGAGCTCTAGTTGTCCAGGAACGGCTCAACCACAATGCCGAATCACGCTCCAGCAATGCGTCCACAAGTGTGCCTTTGCCCGCCCCGCCAGGACCAGAGACCACAATTATTAGAGGCTCGCTCATTGGGGCCTCTTTTGAATCGCTTGTTCGATGCCTTCGAGCATCTGATCGTCAAGAGAAGCCAACGTACTGAACTGATGGGCGCCGACACTTGCTAGCAGTCGTCGGCCTGCAACCTTGCCGAGCCAAGGATGCACATCAAGGACTTTTACTGCATAAAGATCTCGGACTTGCACTTCTTGGCGCGCAATCTGAACTGCCTGGCTTACCGATAACCGACCACTGGCAACGTCTTTACAGATTGCATGGCGCCGATCTCGTACGCTCGCGACGAAATCTCGTTGAGCGTCTGAGAGTGCCATCACATAATCCTAATGGGCTGCATTTAAAACGTCTCCCCATTTCGTGGCGCCAAGCGTGCCCATTAATCGCGAGGCCTCGTGCAGGATTTTTTGCGGTGCTCGTGGATCGGCAAATGTTGCCGTTCCGATCTGCACGAGTGACGCCCCCGCCATCATCATTTCAATCACATCAGAGCCATTGGAGACACCACCCACTCCGATAATGGGTAGACCAGCAAAAGCGTGTCGAACATCAAATATTGTCCGCACCGCAACTGGATGAATTGCCCTTCCGGATAATCCTCCCCCACCATTTCCCAACGTTGCCCGTCGAGTTGAGATATCTAATTGCATTCCCAGCAAAGTATTAATCAGGGTCACGGCAGTTGCTCCGGCTTTTTCAACTGATTCAACAACATGCAAAATGCGGTCTGTGTTTGGGCTCAACTTGGCCCAAATAGCAACACCGTGTGGGCCGAGTCGCTCCACCACAACTCGCATGACTTGAGCGCTCAGTTCGGCGTCATGGGCAAAAATTGCAGAACGACCTTCAATGTTTGGGCACGACAGATTCACTTCAATAGCGGCAAGCGCCGATAGAGAACTAACTAGTTGATCGGCGGCCTTGGCGTAATCATCGACTGTGCGACCCCAAATGCTGGCAACCACAGTGGCATCTACGGCTCGCAACGCTGGTAGGTCGTGTTGGATCCATGCATCAATGCCTGGTCCCTGCAAACCAACTGCATTGATCATTCCACTTGGCGTGTTGTGCACTCGCGGTGCCGGATTTCCTGGCCACGGAGTCGGATACAGAGATTTCACTACAACAGCACCAAGTGACGACAATGCAAAATATGGAGCGAGTTCAGCGCCGTGACCAGCGGTACCACTTGCCGTCAGAATTGGATTCTTAAAAGTTACGCCCGCTGTTGTGACATCACCAAGAGAACGCCACAGCGACTCTTTTTTGTCACGCAAGACAGGCTTGTCCCTCATCGGCCGTGATACTCCTGCAAAGATCTCACTTCAACATCATGGTCGCGTTGTTCTGCCAAGCCGTTCATCGCTGCAAGAGCTGCTTTGACTGTCGTTACAGACGACACGCGATGAGCGTTCGCGGCTTTACGAATTGCTTCGCCATCTGAACGAGACCCTCTGCCCTGTGGCGTGTTCACGACAAAACTGATTTCTCCTTGAGCAATAAGATCGACTGCATTATCGATGTCCATGTGTGATTCTGACAATTTCCCAATCACTCTGTCGACCCGTTGCCCAAATCTTTCTAGATATTGTGCGGTTCCAGTGGTGGCGGCAATTCCAAGACCCAGATCGCGGAGCCGTTTTGCAACCACTAGACCAGCAGGCTTATCGGCATCAGCGAGTGACAAAAATACCGTTCCGGAAGTGGGCAATACCGTGCCCGCTGCAGTCTCTGCCTTAATGAAAGCGCGACCAAAAGTTCGATCGATGCCCATGACTTCGCCTGTCGAGCGCATCTCTGGCCCAAGCGCGGTATCAACATCGGGAAATCGATTAAACGGCAGAACTGCTTCTTTGACGGACACATGACCACCTGTAACTGGAAGTGTTAAGAGACCCTCAATACGCAGCTCTTGCAGAGTGGCCCCCAGCATGACCCGACTTGCAACCTTGGCCAACGGAACACCTGTTGCCTTGGCAACAAACGGCACAGTGCGCGACGCACGGGGGTTGGCTTCAATCACATACACGGTGTGTCCGACAACTGCATATTGCACATTGACGAGACCAACGACTTCAAGCGCGTCAGCAATTGATTTCGTGTAAGCCTCAATCACCTCAATCACCCACGACGGCAATGTTTGTGGTGGAATCGTGCACGCGCTGTCTCCGGAATGAACACCGGCTTCTTCGACATGCTCCATTACTCCACCGATAAGAACTTCACCTGAAGCATCGCGAATAGCATCGACGTCTACTTCTGTCGCTTCTTCAAGAAACCTGTCAATCAACACGGGTCGCTCGACCGACAAGCCACCCTCTTTGCCAAGAGTTCCAAAACCTGCGAGTTCTTTCATTGCCAGTTTGAGATGTTCATCATCATGCACTATTTGCATCCCGCGGCCACCCAACACATAACTAGGCCGAACCAGCACTGGATAGCCAACCATGTTCGTGATTTTTTGAGCATCTTCAACAGTTGCTGCGGTTCCGCCTGGAGGCTGAGGAATCTGCAATGAGTTGCAAAGCGTGTTCCATTTCTCCCGATCTTCTGCTAAGTCAATCGAACGTGGAGATGTGCCGGCGACAAGTTCTGGTGGAATCAATCCAGATAATTTGAGTGGCGTTTGCCCGCCAAGACTGACTATTACTTTGGGCGCGACTCCACCTGAAGCAGCGGTCTCTGCAGCGATAACATTTAAAACGTCTTCTTGTGTGAGTGGCTCAAAGTACAAACGATCAGATGTGTCGTAGTCGGTTGACACTGTCTCAGGGTTGCAGTTCACCATCACTGTTTCAAACCCAGCTTCACGCAACGCAAAACTGGCATGAACGCAGCAATAGTCAAACTCAATTCCTTGCCCAATACGGTTGGGTCCAGATCCTAAAATAATGACTCGTGGCTTAGATGAATGCCGTACTTCTGTTTCATCTTCATAGGTGGAGTAGTGATACGGCGTCGTTGCATCAAACTCGGCAGCACATGTGTCGACTGTTTTGTATGTAGGCATAACTCCAGCTGCTTCTCGCGCACTGCGCACTTCGAGCTCACTGGCTACAACTGCGTATCCGATCTGAACATCTGAGAATCCCAGACGCTTAAGTCGGCGCCAATGAGTTGGCTCAATGTCTGGTAGCGACAGTCCCTGCAGACTTGCTCGTTCATCAATAATCATTTGTATCTCATCCAAGAACCACGGATCAATCTGTGTTGCGCCGTGTACAACGTCTACTCCCAAGCCTCTTTGCAAGGCCTCCCCAACATAGAAGATTCGCTCTGGTGTGGCGATGCCGCACTTGATCAGAAGTTCTGAATCAGAAAACGAGTCATATTGCTTTTCGGCGGGATCGCAGTTCAAGCCAAAGCGTCCTTGTTCGAGTGATCGGAGTGCTTTTTGCAAACTCTCCGGAAATGTTCTGCCGATTGACATAGCTTCTCCGACGCTTTGCATTTGCGTCCCAAGGATTTCGGATGTACCTGGGAATTTCTCAAATGCCCAACGCGGAATCTTGGTAACAACGTAGTCAATTGATGGCTCAAAACTTGCTGGCGTCATCCGCGTGATGTCGTTTGGTATTTCATCAAGGGTGTACCCAACCGCAAGTTTGGCTGCAATCTTGGCAATCGGAAAACCTGTTGCTTTTGAAGCGAGCGCCGATGAACGCGACACTCGTGGGTTCATCTCGATGACAACCTGGTCACCATTTGCCGGATTCACTGCAAACTGCACATTGGATCCGCCTGTTTCGACGCCGACTCGCCTAATACAGGCAAATGCGGCATCACGCATTCGTTGGTATTCCACATCTGACAGAGTTTGCGCCGGAGCGACCGTGATCGAATCCCCGGTATGCACACCCATTGGGTCGAAGTTCTCGATACTACAGATGACAACGCAGTTATCTGCCCGATCGCGCATGACTTCGAGCTCGTACTCTTTCCAGCCAGCAATAGATGTCTCTATCAAAATTTCACGAATCGGACTGGCATCTAATCCCTTGCGCGCGATGTGAACAAACTCTTCCATCGTTGATGCAATGCCAGTTCCCTTTCCTCCCAGAATATATGCAGGACGAATGATTACTGGCAATCCGATTTGGGCCACCACGACCATAGATTCATCCATGTCATGTGCCACGCCACTATTTGGAACATTCAGACCGATCTCGATCATCGCTTTTTTGAAACGATCTCGATCTTCGGCAGTAGCAATCGCCTCGGCGTTGGCGCCAATGAGTTCGGGGGTTCCTGGAACTCCGACAACTCCTCGCGCAAACAACTCCATCGCTAGGTTGAGGCCCGTTTGGCCACCCAAAGTGGGAAGCACTGCGTCAGGTTTTTCTCGAGCAATAATCAGTTCCATGATTTCTGGCGTCAAAGGCTCGATGTACGTGCGGTCAGCAAAATCTGGGTCGGTCATTATCGTTGCAGGGTTTGAGTTTGCAAGAATGACGCGATAGCCCTCGTCGCGCAACACACGACATGCTTGCGTTCCGGAGTAGTCAAACTCGCAGGCTTGACCAATCACGATTGGGCCAGAGCCAATGACCAAAATACTGTGAATGTCTTGGCGCTTGGGCATTACTTACCTTCCATCATTGCTATAAATTCCCCAAACAAGTAACGACTGTCATGTGGACCTGGCCCTGCTTCGGGGTGATACTGCACGCTGAACGCGCGCGTGTCTCGAATTCGCATTCCCTCATTGGTTTGGTCATTAAGATTGATGTGCGTGATATCGGCAACACCTGATAAAGAGTCGGGATCAACGCAATAATTGTGATTCTGGCTCGTTATCTCTACTGTTCCAGTAGCGATGCGTCGAACAGGATGGTTTCCGCCGTGATGTCCAAACGGAAGTTTAAAAGTTTTGCCTCCGTATGCAAGAGAAAGCAACTGATGCCCAAGGCAGATTCCAAATATTGCTATACCGCTTTCTGCGATTTGGCGAATATTGTCTGGGGCACCAAGCACCATTTCGGGGTCACCAGGACCATTTGATAAAAAGACACCGTCAACTGACATTGCTTGGATTTGGGCCGCAGTCGTGGACGCAGGCACCACAGTGACTGTTGCAAACTCAGCCAAACAACGCAGGATTGTGGTTTTGATTCCAAAATCAAAAGCGACAACGCGAAACTTCCCGGAGCCATATTCGTAGGGTTTGTCTGTTGTCACCGTTGACACTAAATCAGTGCCACCTGTTCCTTTTTCTGTTGCCGCCGCAGCCAACAACTCAGACTCTGATGCCGTTCCAAATGCCCCTTGCAACGAACCGCTATCACGCAAAAGTCGCGTGAGTCGTCGAGTATCAATTCCGCCAATTGCTGGCAGTTTGTGTGCTCGCAACATCGCATCCAGATCATTTTCACTA
Source organism: Ilumatobacteraceae bacterium (assembly GCA_009691255.1). Lineage (GTDB taxonomy): Bacteria > Actinomycetota > Acidimicrobiia > Acidimicrobiales > Ilumatobacteraceae > UBA2093. The sequence goes on along the minus strand of SHUT01000009.1, from coordinate 38,388 downwards.
CGCCAGTTGCTTCGACGACGAGCCATGTCGCGCATGATTACCCCTCGTGCGTAGGGTCGTGACGACTCGTTATCAAATGCGTTGACTCCGTAGTTGCCTACATGTGCAGTAGTGAAGGTGATAATTTGACCCGCATACGAAGGATCTGTGATTACTTCTTGATAGCCGGTCATCACCGTATTAAATACGACCTCTCCTGAGGCAATGCCGCTCTTGGGTTGATGCCCGAGTGACTCCCCTTCAAAGACGGAGCCATCTTCTAAGACAAGTGCTCCAGCAATGGGTTTCTTTAGAGACGTAGTCATCGAACTGCTCTTTCGTCGTTGACAACAAGTTCGCCATTAAAAACTGTGTATTTCACTTTTCCTCTAATCGTCATGCCGTGATAGGGCGTATTCTTGCTCTTACTTGCCAAAGCGTCGCGTGACACATCCCATGTTTTGGTACTAGACCACACGGCGATATTGGCAACTTCGCCAACAGCGATTGGACGACCATGGCGATCTTGGATTCCGGCAATCCGAGCAGGATTCCATGACAACAATTCGACTAGTCGCACTTCTGAAACATCAAGAGCGGTATTCGCGACTCCGAGTGCCGTTTCGAGACCCAGCATCCCTGGTGGAGCGACATCAATAGGAACATCTTTTGCTGGTGCGGCATGCGGCGCATGATCTGTGGCGATTGCATCGATTGTTCCGTCGGCAACACCGTCTTTAAGTGCTTGAATATCTGCCCAAGTTCTGAGTGGTGGATTTACTTTGAAGACCGTGTCAAACCCGCCAAGTAATTCGTCAGTCAAAGCCAAGTGGTGCGGCGTGACTTCAGCGGTGACTGGCAATCCGTCGGCCTTGGCTCGTCGTACGAGTTCTACGCTGCCTGCCGTCGACAAATGCAAAAAGTGCATCGGCGCTCCGGTTAGTCGCACGAGCTCAATATCCCGATGCAACATCAGTTCTTCAGCAATTGCGGGCCATCCTGGCACTCCAAGTGATGAACAGCACTCGCCTTCGTGCATCACTGCGCCTTGTGTAAGTCGAGCGACTTCACAGTGCTGAGCCAACACAATGTCAAGATCCCGAGAATACTCAAGTGCCCTGCGCATGATGAGCGGGTCTTGAACTCCGTTACCGTCGTCCGTGAAAATTCTTACCCCTGCTTCGTGCAAGGCTGCAAATGGCACCAACTGCTCACCTCGTCGCCCTACCGTGATGCAAGCCGATGGGACCACTTCACACAGTCCCACCTCTTTTGCTTTTTCTTGAACAAATCTCACAACTGCCACACAGTCTTGAGATGGGTCTGTGTTTGGCATGGCGATTACTGCGGTGTAGCCGCCAAGGGCTGCTGCCCTGCTTCCGGTTTGGATTGTTTCTGCTTCTTCCTTGCCGGGTTCACGCAAGTGCGTATGCAGATCAACAAAGCCAGATGACAGGTGCAAGCCGGTCGCATCAATCAGTCTTGCTCCTGTCAACCCCGTTCCGACACCCACGATTATTCCTTTAGATATTGCGACATCGGCGACAACAATGCCCGTGGGATGAACTACTGATGCATTTTGAAACACGAGCTCTGGAATTGATTTGGTCATAGATCTGCTCCCGTTGCTAGCGCAGTTGAGCCACCGCTGCCAAGCAGTGTGAATAGCACAGCCATTCGAACTGGGATTCCGTTAGTGACTTGTTGCAGAATGCGGCTTCCGGAAACTTGGGCTGGATCTACGACCATGTCTATTCCTCGATTCATTGGGCCAGGGTGCATCACTAACGCATGTGCCAACATGCGTGAGACACGATCAGGCGTCAGACCAAAACGTGCTGTGTATTCCCCGAGTGACGGAACGAACGCTGTCTCCATCCGTTCTCGTTGCATCCGCAACATGTACACAACGTCTACTTCTGCCACGACTTCATCTAGTGAGTGGAGAATTTCTACAGGCCACTGTTGTGCTTGTATGGGAATCAGCGTGCTAGGTCCGACCAGCACCACCTTGGCCCCCAACTTGGTTAGGACCGCAATGTTGCTGCGCGCTACTCGGCTATGCAGGACGTCTCCAACAATCGCGATTGTTCTGCCCTCAAGCGTGTGTGGCGTTCCAAACGACCGAGTGATCGTGAAGGCGTCGGTCAATGCTTGTGTTGGGTGTTGATGCCATCCATCTCCGGCATTTATGACACTGGCGTCTGTCCACTCCGTAATCTGAAGTGGCACGCCACTTGACTTGTGCCGCACCACAAATGCGTCAACGCGCATGGCCGACAATGTTTCAATGGTGTCTCGCAAGCTCTCACCCTTATTGAGACTAGATGTGCTGGCACTAAATGTCATTGTGTCTGCCGACAAACGCTTAGCGGCTGTTTCAAAACTGAGTCGAGTGCGCGTGCTGTCTTCAAAAAAAACGCTAACAACTGTTTTACCCCTCAGGGCTGGCACCTTTGGAACAGGTCGCGTATTGATCTCAGCCATATGATCTGCCATGTCAAGCAACGCGATGATGTCATTTTGCGTCAGATCTTGTGCAGAAAGAAGATGCTTCATGAGGCATTTTCTTTTGTATGTTTAGCGAGCGTAATCACAACGCCCGACTCATCAACTGCGACCTCATCATCGAAATGTGTCGGAATATTTTTGCCAACGTAGTCAGGTCGAATAGGTAGCTCTCGGTGTCCACGATCGACAAGAACAGCCAGTTGTACGGCGCGCGGACGGCCGTAGTCGTTTAAGGCCTCGAGGGCTGCTCTGACGGTGCGACCCGTGTAGAGCACATCATCCACAAGCACAACTGTGCGCCCCGACAAATCAACCGTGATATCGGTTGCCGCTGCCGGAACGATGGGCCGTATTCCAATATCGTCGCGATACATCGAGACATCTATTGATCCTGCCCCCACCGACACACCAGGCTCAACACGCTCTAGCGCTGCCTTGATTGCATCAGCAATCCAGACGCCTCCTCGTTGCATCCCCACCAAAACGACATCGTCGACGCCGCGGTTGCGCTCTAAAATCTCATGGGCAATACGCGTAATGGCGCGAGAAATATCTTGACTGGTCAGCACGACCGCACCGCCTAGTGATCCGGCTGACGACATCAGTTCACCCACCCGTATCTGACCCCAGACAGCAAAAACGCCCCTACCGCGGGGCGAAGCGAATTAAATTTGACTGCCGTCATATAGTTTTCCTTCCGTGTGAGCCTCACAGGACTCACTTCACGGTCATTGACAGATTACAGCGTAGCGCTCGACATTACAAGAGGGAGGCAAGAATTTCTTTTTTGGCCCCCTCGTGAGACTTCTATGACCCCAAGCCGCTGATTCGCTGGTACACCTCAAAACCTTCATTGGCCCGGAGCAACTCAAATCCAGCACCAAACGTTTGCCAGTCCTTGGTCATTTCCTCATCCTTTTGAATTGGCAATAAGACATACCCAACTAACGCCGATTCAGGTAGTTGAGATCCCTCCAGCGCGATATCAGCCCCATACAAAACAACCCTAAACGGATTCGGAAACATGTAGATCTTTTCTCGATGGGAGAGGTGCGGAGCAAGGCTGTGGTAAACCGAGATAACCGCGTCGTCAGGAACATCTTTGATGATCTCACGGGCGGCCACTGCCATCGGATGAGAGGCTGGCCAGTGGTATCCAGGGTGTCGTGAAAAACCAAACGACCCCCACATCACCGAAGTTGTGACACTGCATACCAGCATCACACTGCACAGCACTATACGATTTATTTTTGGCATGCGACCAATCGCGTACACGGAACCAAAAACAAGCGCGGGCACTGCAACGAGTGAGTAGTGATATCCCAAATGAAACTGATACCAAAATGTGCTGACGATATTTCCGAGCAACACCAAGCCACTCACCAGGGCAAGATCTGGCATCAATAGAAACAAAACCCCTACAGGAGAAACCATTTGCCAGATATAAAAAAGTCGACCTTCACTCGTGAGATATTTCAGAACTGTTGATGGATTCGTCAGTGACTCTTTAATAAATCCATCTACTCCCCCATACGGGATACGCCAACCATTGCGCGTTGGAACGCCAATCAGACTGCGCATCAATACAAACATGCCAACCAGAGTCGCAATCACACTTGCAGCAATGGTTGCGTACCCGATTCGCCGATCGCGCCTCACCGCCACCCATGCCCCAAGCGGAACGAGCACGAGGAGAACGTCCTCTTTGACTAACGCACTAAAAACTACGGCAACGATATACAAGCGCCATTTTCTTTCGAGTGCTGCGTACAGCGCCAAGGGCACAAACAACCCGAGCATCGAATCAGGGTGGAAGTTTTCAAGATTGCTCAAGCCCACTGCTGGATGTAACAACCAGCACATGCCTGCCATCACTGCAAGCCAATCGTTGTCAAGGCGCCGCCTGGCATACAAATACAAAGGGATGGATCCTGCGGCAATCGCCATTGACTGCACGACAAGAAGTGTTTCTGGTCCCGCATGAAACCAATACAACGGCGCAAAGAAAACCAATATCAGTGAGGCGTGATCCCCAAACATGTTTCGGCCCATCAGTGTGACAAATGGGGCCTTGAATCTTGATAGCAGCCAAACCCCTTGGTCGTATAAACCCAAGTCATATGCCGATGTACCGAGTCCGCGATGAGTATCAATCGTGACCGCCGAGAACCACCAAACATAAAATGCAACGACTCCGAGTATTGCCACAACTGACCAACCACGACCAGAAAGCCGTGGAATTTTATTCCGCAACTTCGACATGTCCACCCCGCTATCTTAGGGTAATTTATTTCTCAGTGGGTCGCGATGCTCTGGCGACTGCAGCGAGCACACCGTTTACAAATCGTCCAGAGTCATCCGTTGAAAAACGCTTCGCTAATTCAACTGCTTCGTCAATAACGACTGCAATGGGAGTATCGGATCTGTGGAGGAGTTCGAAAACGCCCATCCGCAAAACAGCACGATCTAACGCCGGCATTCGATCAAGAGCCCAGCCTTTGGAGTGTGCCGTAATCAACGAATCGATAGCTTCAGCATTTTGGGCAACACCCAACGCAATAACACGAGCAAGATCTTCTGTCGACTTTGGGCGGTCTTGCATTATTTCTACAAGAGATACTCCGCGTTGTTCTGCTTCGTACAACGCAATCAGTGCTTGTTCCCGGGCATCGGATCGATCGTCGCTGCGCTTACGCACGTCAAGTGGTTCTGGATTCGTCATCAGACCCGCGTTATGTAATCGCCAGAGCGTGTATCTACTTTGACCTTGTCACCAATGACGACGAATAGCGGAACTTGAATAACCTTGCCAGTTTGCAAAGTTGCCGGTTTGCGTGCTCCCGACACCCGGTCACCCTGTATTCCTGGCTCGGTGTCAGTAATCGTAAGTTCTGCTGATGCCGGAATCTCAACACTGACGATCTCGTCGCCAAAAAGGGCGATCACTGCCGTTGCGGACTCGATGAGATAATCAGCTGCATCCCCAAGCGCAACAGGCACAACAGTCATCTGGTCGTAGGTCTCGGTGTCCATAAAGACGAAGTCATCTCCGTCCTTGTATAAAAATTGCATGTCTCTCTTGTCAAGAATTGCTTGCTCAACCCTGATTCCAGCATTAAATGTTTTCTCGATAACGTTTCCGTTGCGAAGATTTCGCAATTTGGTACGAACGAAAGCACCACCTTTGCCTGGCTTGACGTGCTGAAACTCGATGACCGTAAAAAGGCCGTTATCGAGTAACAGGCTTATGCCGTTTTTGAGATCGTTCGTTGAAATGGCGGGCATGACAAATCCTTGGGAGTTTGGCTAACTATGCGACATCCGTTACTAGTGACTTCCACTAGATCTTCGATGCGGACGCCGCTGACCCCACCACGATAGACCCCAGGCTCGACAGTCACTACTTCGCCAGCCAATAAGACCTGCCGAGACCGGTCATTGATGAAAGGTTCTTCGTGGATTACTAGGCCAACTCCATGCCCTGTGCCATGTGTGAAATACTGGCCATAACCAGCCTCGTTAATAACAGAGCGACAAACCGAATCGATATCAAGCGCCGTCACCCCCGCAGCGACAGCTTCCACTCCGGCGGCCTGAGATCTACAGACCACGTCAAATACGACTAGATCATCAGGACTGGGTTCGCCGACTTTAATTGTTCGCGTCATGTCGGAGTGATAGCCGTCAACGAGTGCTCCCATGTCAATGACCACCAAGTGCCCTGGCAATACAACTGTGGCGTCGGGTCGATGATGCGGCAAAGCAGCATTGGCGCCGGTCGCAACAATTGTGTCAAACGAAGCACCATCAGCGCCAAGGTCTTGCATGGTTCTGTCAATTTCATTGCGGATTTGTTTCTCTGTTAATCCACAGAGGCCTGCCGATACAACACTTTGCAGAGCCCGATCTGCAATCGCTGCTGCATGATTGATGCGCTCCATTTCGGGCGCGTCTTTTACTCTGCGTAGTTCTGCAAAGACGAGGTGTTGTTGAGTTGCCTCAACTAAAAGATGTTCTTGAATAGTGTCAAACAGAGCAATTGTGACATCAGTAGAACCAACATAAACCGTCGCTCCAGTGACAAGTGTTGCAATCAGTTGACATCGCTCAGCGACAGTAGAAACCCGGTGCACTTGCACAACTGCTTGGGCGTCTTTAGTTTGTTGTTGGGCTTGCTCTACATATCGACCATCCGTAAAAAGATGCAGCGTTGCACTTTGGGTATCCATCAACACAGTGGCAGCACTTCCGCTAAAACCGGTCAGCCATTGAATGTTGGTGAGGTCGTGCAGCAGGATCCAGCGCAGATTATGTGATGTCAGTGCTTGGCTTGTTCGCAACACACGGTCTCGAACATCAATTGGTGCAAACTCTTTTTGCTTTATCACAAAACCTTATTGCCCGTGACGAAAGAGCGCTTGTACTGCGAGTTCGTAGCCATGTCCCCCAAAGCCAGCGATGGTTCCAATCGCAACGGGTGCAACGACACTAGTGTGTCGAAATGTTTCGCGTGCTGCTGGATTAGAAAGATGCACTTCGACTATCGGTCCCGAGAACGACTTAAGGGCGTCATGAATCGCCCAACTGTAGTGAGTAAACGCACCTGGATTAATAATAATCGCGTCAACAGATCCGCGGGCTTCATGAATCGCGTCAACAATCTGAGCCTCTGAGTTTGACTGCAGAGACTGCAGAGATGCTCCTTGCTTGGCAAGTGCGTCTTGGGTGGTTTTGATGTGCTCAGACAGCGTTGCTGCTCCGTAGACATCAGGTTCACGTTGCCCCAACAAATTTAGATTCGGGCCGTGGATCAACAGGACGGTTTTGATGAGGCTCACATCACTACCGTAGTCCGAGTCCGACGCGCCAACATGGCGATATTGCCCAACCTCTAACCCTGGCGACGTCGGAGCAAATCCAAGGCCCTTTCGAGGTCTTGCTCAATGATTCCGTCCACGACCTGTAGTCCGTCACTTGAATCCAGCACGAATGTCAGCGACGACAACGCCTTTTTATCTCGCCGCATCAAATTGATAGCAGCCGACGAATCAAGCCCATCAGGCAAACTTGTTTGCAAGTTGTAGACCCCGTGAATAATGTCGTAGTGCTCTTGCACTCTCTTGGATGTGATTCGTCCCATCACCTGAGCAAGATGGGCGGCATACAAGATGCCTACCGACACTGCAACTCCGTGAGGCATCGTCAAATCAGTCGCAATTTCTAGAGCATGGGCCAACGTGTGACCGTAATTAAGTAACGCTCGCTGCCCTGACTCACGTTCGTCACTCGCAACGATGTCTCCTTTGATTTCAACACAACGAGCGATTCGTTGACCAAGTGGCAATAACGAAAGATCCTGCCGAGCAATGAAGTGGTACTTGGCCATTTCGCCGTAACCACATTGCAGATCTTGAGTGCTAAGCGTCAGGAGTGCATCCATGTCGCAGGCAACTGCTTGTGGTTGCCAATAAGTGCCAATGAGATTTTTGCCTTCTGGGATATTGACTCCTGTTTTACCCCCGATTGCAGCATCAATCATCCCCAACAAAGTGGTGGCAACATGCATCACCCCAAGACCTCGGTGATACACCGCTGCCGTGAATCCAGCGACATCAGTCACTAACCCCCCGCCAACTCCGATCACTAGATCGGAGCGCGTTATTCCGGCATCAGAAAAAGATCGACAGAGTTGTTGCACTGTCTCGAGTGTCTTGTGGGTTTCTCCGTTGCCAATAATAAACGTGTGGGTTTCGAACGGGCTGAAGTCTGGAATGAGTGCAGCAGGAACATCCTGTTGAGTTACCACGGCGATACGACGAACCTGTGAGCCGATGTGTGTTGCCAACTCATGGCGCGCCCCTCGACCAACAAAAACTGGATACGAACGGTCAGCGAGGTCGACTCGAACAGTCTGTATGTCAGACATGCGAACTCCCTTCGTTTATTACAGACACTACGGCCGCCACAACTCGTGACGCAGATAGTTCGTCTGTTGATACAACAGCTGTCGCCAAGTCCTGGTACCACTGGGTGCGTTGATCGTGCATGGCCTGCATGGCTACTGCGGGATTGGCGTCAAGCAAAGGGCGATGAACCCCATTTTGCACTCTTGAAAGAAGTGTTGCCGTTTGGGCTTTTAACCACACGATGCGCGCGCGACCTTCATCACGCGCCGTCTGTAGGGCTTCCCTATTTTGATCAGATAAAACGACCCCACCTGCTGCCGCAATTACTCCTGGCTCCTTCACTGCCAATGCAGTTATTAGGGCGATGTGTTCAAGTCGCCGAAATTCAGGTTCACCCCATTGCGCAAATATTTGACGCACTTTTAGTCCGCAATCAGCTTCAACCATCGCATCAGTATCGTAAAAGTGCCGACCTGTCTGCGCCGCAACACGGCGACCGATTGTTGTTTTTCCGCTTCCCATGAGGCCAATCAACACGAGATGGGTTGATGAGGGTTGATTCATAGCGTCAGGTTGTCAGAGAAGGCGCGCGCATTACGTACGAATTCGCTAAGTGAGTCTCCGCCAAACTTACGTTGTGCCTCGGTGGCCAAAACAAGGGCCACCATTGTTTCGGCAACCACGCCCAGAGCCGGAACAGCAGTGACATCAGTGCGCTCTTTGAAACTTACGGTCTCTTGCTTCGTCACGGTGTCAACTGTTTTGAGCGTGGGCCGGTTTAGCGTGGCGAGTGGTTTCATTGCAGCGCGCACGACAAGTGGCTCACCCGTTGTCATGCCGCCTTCTGTGCCGCCCGCCTTCATTGTTTCGCGACGATATGTCCCCTGCCCCGCATCCCACGTAATGGCATCATGAGCGAGGCTTCCGCGCAATCCGGCAACTTCAAAGCCGTCGCCAATTTCAACTCCTTTGACAGCTTGAATGCTCATGACGGATTGCGCCAGCAACGCGTCTATTTTGCGATCCCAGTGCACATAACTTCCCAATCCAATGGGCACGCCATATGCCAGCACCTCAACTATTCCTCCAAGGCTGTCGCCGTCACGGGCCGCGTCTTCGATTTGAGTAATCATCTGCTTCTCAGCATCCGTGTAAAAACATCGCACTTCGGACGCGTCTATTGCGGGCAAGTCTTCAGGGCGCGGAACCGTTTCCCCTGTTGCTCGCACTGCACCAATTTGAATGACATGACTAAAGATCGAGACGCCAAGATGAGATAGCAGAAGTTTTGCCAGCGCACCTGCTGCCACTCTTGCTGCCGTCTCGCGCGCACTTGCCCGTTCGAGCACATCACGCGCATCAGAAAAACCGTACTTCTGCATTCCGGTCAGGTCAGCATGACCGGGACGCGGCTGCGTCAAAGGTGTTTGGGTAGCACCTGGTTCTGGAGACATCTCGGCATGCCACTTGTCGCTGCGAAACCATTCAGAGTTTTGAATTTCAATTGAGACCGGAGAACCCAATGTCTTGCCGTGCCGAACTCCGCCGACCAAAGTGATGACATCTTGTTCGAACCGTTGTCGTGGACCACGTCCGTATCCCAAGCGACGGCGCGCCATTTCCGACTCGATGTCAGAGGCCAACACCGGCATGCCGGCTGGCAATCCCTCGACAATAACTGTCAAGGCTCGTCCATGCGATTCTCCGGCGGTTAAGTAGCGCAACACCATGCCTAGGTTACTGCTCCCGCCGACTGAGTTCTTGTTTGGCAGCGGTTCTCATCACGGATACGTCAGGAATCGTTCCGCACCATGCCTCATGTTGCCGCGCTGCTTGATAAATCAACATCCATAGTCCATCAACCACCGTGCACCCTCGTGCTTGTGCAGATCGCAGTAACTCTGTTTGTAGTGGTTGGTATACCGCATCCAATACCACCGCGTCAGGCCTAATGCTTTGGGCATCAATCAGGGAGACTTCGGTTGATGACATACCGACTGACGTGCAGTTGACGACTATCGTTGCCAACGCAATGGCCTGCTCGTTGCCGATATCAACATCAAATGTGTCTGCATCTGGATGTGCTCGCACAAGTTCTACTGCTCGTTGAGCATTCTGGGAGGTGCGATTAATAATCTTCACCGATGCGCCCCTGCATGCAAGGGCGAGCGCAACTGATCGAGCGGTGCCGCCTGCTCCTAGCACCACGGCCTGTGCGCCCTTGATAGTTGCGTTGCCTTTGGCCACCAACGCATCACAACAACCATCGCCATCAGTATTGAATCCATAAGTGCGTCCATGAACGATGCGAATTGAGTTGACAGCACGCAAGGTGTTAGCAACAGGGTCTATCTCGTCAAGAGAATCAATCACTGCCTCCTTCAATGGCATCGTGACCGACAGACCAATAAAGTTCTGGGCAATCGCATCGCTGACTGCCTGTTGGACCGATTCGAGATCGACGTCAATGCCGACATACAACCGCTCATCACCAGCCTGAGCGAATGCAGCATTAAAAATTGCTGGTGACAAACTCTGTCGAATAGGCGAACCTATTACGGCAGCTACCGGTCGATGGGCGACGCTCATTTCAGCAATCCCGCAACGCGGGCTTTTTCCACGTTGGCGAGATGCTGGTTATATGTTGCGGCAAAGACATGGCGACCTTCAGCATCGGCGAGTACATAGTACAAATACTGACACTTTGTGCCCCGTGGAGCACCCTGACATATTGCGTCACTCAGTGGAGGGTCTGGCGCAGGAGCTAGGGCAGCCGAAATCGAGGCGCGTCCTGGATTTGCAATAGGCGTTGGGGGTAGACCCTTGCGGGCATAGGTGTTGTACGGGCCATCTACTGCTTTTAAGTCCGCAAAAGTCGCTTGTGGGTCTGTGCCATAGAGCAAAGTGGCGTCAATCTCAAGAGGCATTCCCAAGGCAAGACGGTTGTAAATCACTCTGGCGATCTTGGCTCTATCTTGTGGCACTTTTGCTTCACGCTCAATCATTGATGCAATAATCAAGACCTTGTAGGCCGAGTATCCGACACGAGATTGAGACTCATTTATTTTTTCTTGACGACCGACTCGTTCCATTAGTTGAATCATCCGCTTAATGACTCGCGTCTCGTCGTCATCGCCAGATACTTGATACGTGTCTGGAAATAACAAACCTTCGAGACTCGTCACATCGTCAGGTTGAAATTCAGAACGAATAGTTTTATCTGCTGCCGCCAATGTGAAATCTTCAGTTGACAGGTAAGGCACTTTTAACCCGAGCCGTTCGGCCATCTGGTCGATAGTGAAACCTTCCGGAAAAGTTACTTTGACGAACGTTTGCGCTGGAGGCGTATTAAGTGCGCGGATAATGTTCCCGGCTGTATCGTGAGGCTTTAACGAGTAATACCCTGGCAGCAAAACAATTCCGCCTTTGCGCGCCACATACCATCTAAAAACACCGGCATTAACAATAATCCCGTCGTTTTCCAGACGTTCGGTGACGCTCGTAAGCGTGTCGCCTTCATTGATTGTAAAGTTCCCAGGAACACTAGCGACACCACCTGGATTGATTTGCCGAACAAACCATAGGCCAGCGAGACCCACAACAAGCACCAGCGCAAGAGAAGCAAGAAAGACAGCACGCACCAGCAGTCGAAAACTTTTAGGGACCAAAGTGGGAGTGACCCCAACATCATCGAGTGACACAACGGGCTCTATATCCCACGGATCTTGCTCCCAGTCAGCGGCAAGTTCGTTAACACCGCCCAGCACGTCGGACTCTTTATCGATTAGTGGGTCTCCGGTTGAGTTACTCATGGCGACTCTGGCTTTGGTCTTGCATCAAGCCACGATTGCAACATCACTGCCGCCGCAACTTTATCGACCACGCGTCGTCTGGCGTCTGCTTTCATGCGAGCTTCCATCAAGGTTCTATCTGCTGTCACTGTAGTGAAGCGTTCATCATGGAGATACACGGGCACTCCGACTGTCTTTGTTAGTTGATTGCACTCTGCCTCTGCAGCCTTTGCCGTCGCACCCATTTCTCCGCGCAATGTGTAGGGCATTCCAACCACTATGGCCACCGCTTCTTCTTCCAGCACCAAGCGACGGATTTCAGCATGGTCTTGAGTTTTTGTTTTTGACCGTTGCAAAACCAGCAATGGCGTGGCAATCGTCCCACTGCGATCGCTCACCGCAATACCAATGCGCTTTGTCCCAAGATCAAGGCCCAAGACACGCATCAGGTTTAGCGACCAGCGACAGCAGCCATTGCATGTTGTCGCGCTATCTCGAGGGCTTGGTCAATCGCTCCAATATTTTTGCCACCCGCCGTCGCAACATCACCCTTGCCGCCTCCGCCTCCGCCAACGGCCTTGGCCGCGTCCTTGATGATCTCTTGCGCTGTTGTTTTGATGCCCGTCGCGACAGCGGCAACCAGAGACACGCCCCCGGTGTCGGCAATACCAGCCAAAACAACAACTGACACATGTGGTTGCTGTCGCACTGCTACACCAAGTTCACGCAAATCAGCCGCCGATAATCCATCTACACGACCAACCACTACGCCATCACTCGCCTGGCTTGCCAACTCAGCAGCTCTCATCGCATTGACTTTAGAGCGCAAAGATTTTATTTCATCCTGAAGATTTTTTATCTCGTCAAGTCGGCGCTCAACTCCGGCTGCAATATCATCTGGTCTGCCGCCCACAAGTTCGGCTACTTGCATAGCCATTGCGTCTAGGCGCTGCACATAGGCAACAGTCTGTTTGCCTGTCACAGCCTCAATGCGACGTAAATTTGATCCGATTGATCCTTCCGACACAACTTTGATCGCACCGATGTCACCAGTGGCCTTCACATGTGTTCCGCCACACAGTTCAGTCGATGAACCAGCGCTCAATACACGCACAAGATCTCCGTACTTATCTCCAAAAAACGCGATTGCTCCAGCAGCCAACGCTTCTTCTCTATTCGTTTCTATGGCAGTCACATTCGTATTATTGAGAACTTCTTGATTTGCCAAAATCTCAATCTGGCGTATTTCATCATTTGTAACGGCGTCGTAGTGACTGAAGTCAAACCTAAGCCTGTCGGGAGACACCATTGACCCAGCCTGTTTGACATGTTCGCCCAAGACGGTACGCAAGGCCCAGTGTAAAATATGCGTTGCGGTGTGATTTCTACGTGTTGCCAATCGAGATTCAGTGTCGATTGATGCCGTGACTGTTTGCCCAACCTCAACCACACCTTTTTCTAGTACTGCAATATGACGACGTAGTCCAGGAAGTGCAAATGTCGTGTCAACAACGCGCAACGATGCATTTGTGGATTCAAGCCGGCCAATGTCTCCGACTTGACCGCCGCTTTCTGCATAGAAGGGCGTCCGATCCAGAAAGATTTCAATTTGCCCATCATCACCTTCGATGATGGCGATGATTGTGGCCTCTGCGACGTCATGTGTGTATCCAACAAACTCAGTTGTACCCGTTTCCATGATTTCTCGATAGTCCTCAACGCGATCGGCATCGGATCTGCCGGTTTTATGCGCATCCTTGGCGCGTTTGCGCTGTGCTGCCATCTCGGATTCAAACCCAGCGATATCAAGTGTTACTCCGCGTTCATCAGCAATTTCTTGAGTCAGTTCAAGCGGGAATCCATATGTATCGTGCAACAAGAAAGTAGCCTTACCTGAAAGTACTTGTTGGCCGCTTGCTAGATCAGACTCGAGTATCCCTAGGCCATTTTTAAGAGTGTGGCGAAAACGTTCCTCTTCTTTTGTAATGACCCCCAAAATAAAATCGGCGTTCTTATGTAAATCTGGGTAGGCATTTCCCATAATGTCGATTGCTGTTCGCGCCAGACCAGGCATGACGAGTTTTTCTGTCCCCAATAAGTATGCGTGCCGAACAGCACGCCGAATTATGCGACGCAACACGTATCCGCGATTTTCGTTTGACGGGAAAACGCCATCATTGACCAACATGGTCGCTGACCGAGCATGTTCGGCAAGCACGCGCAAACTAAAACTTGGTCGATCTTTGTAATCACCCACTTGATACGCCGCACCTGTTGCTGATCTGGCTTCTTCAATTAACGGATAGAGCACATCCGTCTCCCAAACCGAGCCAACATTTTGAGCCAACGCCAATATTCGTTCGAGCCCGGCTCCGGTGTCGATACTGGGTTTTGGCAATGGGGTTCGCGTCCCATCTGGTGCCTGGTTGTACTGCATGAAAACGAGGTTCCAAAACTCAAGAAAGCGATCGCCAGTTGGGTCATTGAGCGGACCACCTTCTGGACCAAACGAGGAACCACGATCAATGTAAATTTCTGAACACGGTCCACATGGGCCTGTATCGCCAGCTTGCCAAAAATTATCCTTGTCACTGAGACGCTGAATCCGATTCATTGGCACGCCCACTACGTCGTGCCAGATTTGTTCGGCCTCATCGTCGCTCTCGTGAACGGTGATCCATAAACGATCGCCATCAAATCCAAAACCCTCTGTTGCTAATTCCCATGACCATGGAATCGCATCATTTTTAAAATAGTCGCCGAAACTAAAATTTCCGAGCATCTCGAAAAAAACAAGATGCCGAGTGGTCCTGCCCACCTCGTCAAGGTCGTTGTGCTTGCCGCCAGCACGCGCACACTTTTGCACACTGACTGCTCGTTGGTATGGGGCAACCTCATCGCCTACGAAATAAGGCTTAAACGGGACCATCCCAGCAACGGTAAAAAGCAAACTCGGATCATGGGGAATCAGGCTCGCAGACGGCACAATGGTGTGTTGCCTTTTTGCAAAAAATGATGTGAATATTGAGCGAAGATCGTCAGCCGAACGCGGAGATGAAGGAGTACTTGGGGTCACGGCCATACCGGTTGAATCCTATTGCCTCAACCCAAGTTGGCTAGGGAGTGTCGTCGCCGAGCAAGACATCAGTGGCTGCACGCAAGGCTTTTCCAAGGCGCCCAACGACTTTGAGCGCCTGCTCCATCACGTTGCTTGCCACATTTGTTGGCGTGAGACGCTCGGAAAATTCCGTCACTGTGCGTTTTGTGCGTTGGTATCCAAAAACTCCACACAAGGCTCCGACGGCAAACCAAAATAATCTTTTCATCACGGCAATCACTTCCTTTGGTCGCTATTCGTCAACGCCACCATTCTCTCGGTAATAGTTCACATCAGCAACTGAATCAGGTAAATACTGCTGTTTTACGGTGGGGTCGTCATGGGGCGAGACATATCCGATGCCATGCCCTAGTTCGAAAGACCCGCCGTAGTGGGCATCGCGAAGAAACGGGGGCACCTCACCGATCAGGCCATCTCGAACGTCTGCACGAGCAGTCCAGATCGCACGCGCTGCAGCATTGTTTTTAGGCGCTCGAGCAAGATGCACAACCGCTTGCGCCAGGTTCAGTTGGGCTTCGGGAAGTCCTACATATTCAACAGCCTGCGCTGCTGCTGTAGCCACAAGCAGCGACATTGGATCAGCCATTCCGATATCTTCGCTGGCCAGAATAATTAAACGTCTGGCAATAAACCGTGCATCCTCCCCCGCCTCGAGCATGCGGGCTAACCAGTGGATTCCAGCGTTGACATCGGAGCCCCGAATGCTTTTGATAAATGCCGAAATAACATCGTAGTGATCGTCGCGCCCGTATCGCAGTGACGACGTGCTTAGCGCGGCTTCCGCATGGGTAACTGAAATTATGTCGTCGCCCGCAATTGCAGCCGCCACTTCTAGCGATGTCAGTGCTTGACGACCATCCCCCACACAGCGCAAAACTAAAAGCGAAAGTGCCTCGGAAGTTGCACTTTGGTCAAGACACTCTAATCCGCGACGTAACAATGTTTCTATGTCGCTGGCGTCAAGTGGTTCGAGGCGAAACAAAGTGGAACGACTGCGCAATGGTGCATTTACCTCGAACATGGGGTTCTCTGTAGTTGCACCTATCAGCGTAATTATTCCGCTTTCTACCGCAGGAAGAAGTGCATCTTGTTGCGACTTAGAAAAACGATGAATCTCATCTATAAAAACAATTGAGGATTTGCCTACTTCACCAAGCCTCTGCCGAGCCTGCTCAATTACCTCGCGGACATCTTTGACGCCAGCCGACGCTGCAGAAAGGCGATGAAAATCACGAGAGGTGGATTGCGCAATCACTTCAGCGAGAGTTGTTTTCCCTGTTCCGGGTGGACCCCACAAGATGACCGAGGACAATGCATCTTTCTCGACAAGCAGACGCAAGACACTTCCTGGTCCAACTAAATGTTTTTGCCCGACGATCTCATCAAGGGTGCGCGGACGCAACCGTGCTGCAAGAGGTGCGCGTGACTTCAGGCGTTCTTGCGCTGCTGCGGAGAACAAGTCAGGCGCCGGCACGATCTATGCCGATGCTGGAGGTGGAAGAACGCGCAGGCCTAGTTCTGCGAGGTGCTTAGGATCAACATTTGTGGGCGCATTTGTCATTGGGTCGGCACCACTTTGGGTCTTGGGGAATGCAATTACCTCGCGAATGTTTTCTTCTCCAGCGAGCACCGCCGCAAGACGATCAATACCAAAAGCAAAACCACCATGAGGAGGAGCTCCGTACTTAAATGGTTGTAAGAAAAATCCAAACTTCTGATCGGCTTCTTCGTCTGATATGCCGAGCAAATTAAATACTCGGCGCTGTAATTCGGAGTCATGAATTCGGATCGAACCACTCCCCAACTCCCATCCATTCAGCACAAGGTCATAAGCCAAGGCCCGCACCTTGAGTGGATCTGTCTCCATCAAGTGAATGTCTTCTGGGTGCGGATGACAGAACGGATGATGGCCTGGTCTGGGCGCTCCGCTCACTGGATCGACTCCGACAAATAGGGGGAAATCCATCACCCACACATACCGATACGGCCCTTGATGCACTGGTGGACGTCCGATGTCATTGCGCAGTTGGCCCAGAACTTCGCACGTAGTTGACCACTCATCTGCCACAATTAAAATCAAATCGCCCTGCACGGCTTTGGTCGCTAAAAGAAGCGCTGTCTTTTCTTGATCTGACAAAAACTTGGCAACCGGCGAATCAAACGCTGAATCGGCTCCAACTTTTATCCACACCAGGCCTTTAGCCCCCATTTTTTTGGCACGATCAGTAAACGCATCGAGTTTGTTGCGGCCCGACGCCGCAGCATCTGGATAAGTAACACCATCAATACAAATAGCCTTAATTGACTCTGCTCCAGCAAAGGCTTTGAATTCGGTCGCGTTAAAAATTGACGTCACCTCAATTAACTTCATTCCAAACCGCAGGTCTGGCTTATCGACGCCATATTGTTCCATCGCATCACGCCATGTCATTCGCTCAATCTCGGGCGGGGCGTTTCCGGTCGCCGCCGTTGTAGCGGCAGTTACTGCCGCGCCAATTGCCGACAAGACGTCATCTTGATTAACAAAAGACATCTCTGCATCTAGTTGCATGAACTCATACTGACGGTCTGCGCGCAGGTCTTCGTCGCGCAAACACCGCGCAATCTGGTAATACCTATCAATGCCAGCAACCATCAATAGCTGTTTCCATAGTTGAGGTGATTGAGGCAACGCATAGAACGAGCCTGGCTCTTTGCGTGATGGAACCAAAAATTCTCTTGCACCTTCTGGAGTTGAGGGCATCAACATGGGTGTTTCTACTTCAACAAATCCTTGCGACTCCATGGCATCTCTGATAGCTGAGTTAATTGCTGCGCGCAGGCGCAGGTTCTTTTGGAGGCGCTCCCGACGTATGTCTAAGTATCGAAACTTCAGACGGATCAGTTCGTCCACATCGTCAGCACGAGCATCAATAGCAAATGGTGGCGGCTCAGCGCTATTGAGCACGGTCACAACGCATTCCCCGATTTCAACTATGCCAGTAGGGATAGTGGCGTTGATAGTGCCGTCTGGTCTGGCGCGAACAACTCCTGTTACCTGTACTACGTATTCGCTTCGCACATCTACGTCATTATCAACAACACACTGAATAATGCCGGAGTGATCGCGTATATCTAAAAATGCCAAATGCTCACCATGTTCACGACGTCGACCCACCCAGCCGCAGACCGTGATGGTCTGGCCAATATCAGAATCGCGCAACGAACCGCAAAGGTGTGTGCGCATTGATGTACTGCTCATGAGGGGGATCTCCGTGGGGTTCTTTTTCCGAGATTGCGAGTAAGAAATTCTACAAGGTCACTCTTGGCAACGAGTTGTTGTTGTGCTGATGCCATATCGCGAATTGTGTATGACCCGCTTGCTACTTCGTCTTGGGCGATGATGATGGCAAACCGAGCACCGCTACGATCAGCAGATTTCATTTGTGCCTTCATGCTGCGTCCATCAAATGCGCGATCAGCGCTGTATCCGGCATCCTGAATATTGTTTGTAACAGCTAGCGCATGTGTCCCATCAATGACGTCAACAACAAAGACATCCACTGAAGATTTTGGTGCTCCAAAAACGCCCTCAGCGTCACATGCCAGCAATGTGCGATCCAGGCCCAATGCAAATCCAATCCCGGGAGTATCAGGACCACCCAGACTCTGTACGAGTCCGTCATATCGACCGCCGCCACCAATTGCGTTTTGTGCTGACTCGAGCGCTGTTGACACAAACTCAAAAGATGTACGACGGTAGTAATCGAGTCCACGAACTAGATATTCGTTCTGTGTGAACGGAATCGCCAATGCGCGTAAGCCTGTTAGTACTTTTTCAAAGTGCTCGTTTGCCTCAACGCTCAAGAACGCCTTGATCGTTGGAGCACTGGCGATTACATCTAGGTCGCCTTGACGCTTGGAGTCAAGAACACGTAGCGGATTTCGTTCAAGTGTCTGTCGCGCTTCTGGCGTTAAGGCATCTTGATGAGATTGCAAATATTGACGAAGTGCATCAACATATCTTGCTCGATCTCCGTCATCACCCAAAGAGTTGATAACTAACTGCACATTTGAAAGACCAAGTCGTTGATAAAACTTCCAGGCAAGTGCAATCACTTCAACATCTAGATCGGAGTCATGAACGCCTAGTGCCTCAATGCCCACTTGATCGAATTGTCGATAGCGACCTGCTTGGGCTTTTTCATACCGAAAATTTGGGCCCGTGTACCAAACCTTCCAAGGAGTGGTTGGTCGATGTTGGGCGAAGGCACGACACACGCTCGCAGTTTGTTCAGGCCGCAAAGAGACATGTCGACCACCTTTGTCTTCAAAGTCGTACATCTCTTTTGAGACCACATCAGTTGCTTCTCCGATTCGGTGGAACACTGTGGCATCTTCAAATATTGGGGGGATAATGCATCCATAGCCAGCAGCCTCAACGGTGTCCGCAAAAATGGCGTTGAATTGGCGCCAGCGGGCGGCGTCTGGGGGCAAGATGTCCCGAGTTCCGGGACTGGTCTGAAACGTAGGCACGACAAGTCAGGCTAGTCGGCGTTCACGCCCGGAACGATGCGATATGCGTCGTATACGGCTTCAATCGACTTGATAGTGCGAAGAACCGCGTCAAGATGGTTGGGGTCGGCGAGTTCGAATTCAAAACGCATTTTGGCCACGCGATCAACGCCTGTATTGGTGGTGCACGACACGATATTGACATGCTGTTCCGATAGCGCATTGGCAACATCACGCAATAGTCGATTTCGGTCAAGTGCCACCACCTCAACACCGGCTCGAAAGACTGCGCCTTCTCCTGTTCCGGACCATTCAACATCGATCAAGCGAGCTGCCTGTTCGTTCATTAACGAGATCGCATTAGCGCAGTCCGAACGATGGACGCTGACTCCCCGACCTTTGGTCACGAATCCAATGATGTCGTCTCCAGGCACGGGCGTGCAGCATCGAGAGAGTCTCACCAAAACATCGTCAATGCCGTCAACATGAATGCCAGGAGAAGTACGGCGATGTGTTTCGGGTTGATTGATGCGACTTGAGACAGACATCTGCTCATCGGTAGTGCCTCCACGCACAATGCGAGCAATTCGTTGGGCAAAACCACGAGCTGAAACATGATGCTCGCCAATTGCGGCCAGCAGCGTATCGGTGTCAACATAACTCAATGCATCGAGTTCATGAAGAAATGCTTCTGATGTCCAGATTCTTTGCACTGGCAATGCTTCGCGGCGTAGCTCCGCTGTTAATTCATCACGACCTAGTTCAATCATGTCTTCGCGGCGTTCACGCGAGAACCACTGGCGAATCTTGTTCTTTGCGCGTGGTGACTCAACAAAGCCAAGCCAGTCACGAGATGGCGCCGAGTCTTCTACCTTTGAGGTGAAGATCTCACATGTATCCCCCGAGCGTAATTCTGAATCAAGCGCTACAAGGCGACCGTTAACTCGAGCTCCAATGCAGGCGTGCCCAACCTCTGTATGTACAGCGTATGCAAAGTCAACAGGAGTCGCTTTTAGCGGCAAAGTCACGACGCGACCTTTAGGAGTGAAAGCAAATATCTCGTCTTGTTCAAGGTCGGTCTTGAGACTTTCCATAAATTGTGATGGGTCACTAATTTCTGATTGCCAATCAATAATACTGCTCAGCCAATCCATATCTGAAACATCAGAACTGTCTTTGTATGCCCAGTGTGCTGCTACTCCGCGTTCAGCACGGTCGTGCATCTCTCGGGTCCGAATTTGAACTTCAAGAGGTTTACCGCCTGGTCCAATGACTGTCGTATGCAAGGACTGATAGAGATTAAATTTAGGCATCGCGATGTAATCCTTGAACCGACCAACGACCGGTTTGAATTTTCCGTGAATACATCCGAGTGCGGCATAACAATCTCGAACGTTGTCAACAATGATGCGGATTGCGGCAAGATCAAAAATTTCATCAAAGTCACGTTCTTTTTGCACCATTTTTTCATAGATGCTCCATAGGTGCTTACCGCGACCCGTGACCTCAGCCTGTATATGTACATCTGTCAAGCGAGCAAGTACCTCTGCCACCGATCGGGCTAAAAAAACATCTCGTTCTGGGGATCGAGTTGAGACCAGTTGGTCTAGTTCGGCATATCGCTTGGGATAGATAGCAGCAAAGGCAAGATCTTCGAGCTCTTGCTTCATTTCTTGCATGCCCAGGCGATGAGCCAAGGGTGCATAGATGTCGAGTGTCTCTTGGGCAACTCTTTGTTGTTTGTCAAGCGGCACTCCGGCAAGAGTGCGCATGTTGTGCAGGCGGTCAGCGAGTTTAATGACAAGAACACGCAAGTCCTTGGCCATCGAGACGAGCATTTTGCGCATTGTCGCTGCTTGTTGTTCTTCGTGAGAATCAAAATGGAGGCGCTCAAGTTTGGTGACACCATCGACAATCGAGGCAACCTCTTTGCCGAAGTCACGTTCAACATCGGCAACTGTGATTTCTGTGTCTTCTACTGCGTCATGCAACAGGGCCGCTGCTAGGGATATCTCATCAAGACCAATATCAGCCACGATGCGAGCAACTGCGATGGGATGGTTGATATATGACTCGCCGCTTGATCGCACCTGGCTACGATGCGCTTCTCGAGCTGTTTCATACGCCTTGTTAATGAGCGAGACAGACGCTTTTGGATGCCGCTGGCGATAACTCAGCAAAAGAGAGCCCAACTCATCAACTGGGGCGTTGTGATGTCTTCTCCACGGAAGAACTCTGTCGACGGTGCCCATATACCAAGGCTACCGAAATACCTGTTCAGCTAGCGGCGACCCTTTTTGCGAGGTCGCGGCGGATGACTCAACACGCTGGCTGCGGTCAATAGATCTTGGCCTGATGAACCCTGGCCACCTGGCTCAGTATCGCCAGAGACTTCCGAGCGCTGTGCCGTCGCCCTGCGACCCGAGACAGCGCCAGTGAGAATCAGTCGTGTCATTTCTTCTCCCAGGGCCCGTTGTCCGCGCAAGCTCGCAAACTTGGGCTCTCGCTCTTTGAACATTCCGAGCAACGGAGTTGCGATATAGATCGAAGAATACGCTCCCGTGATGAGACCCACTAGCAACGCCACGGCAAACTCCTGAAGAGCAACAGCGCCCATTACCCACGAACCAAGCACTAGCAAACTAAGTACCGGCAAAATTGCAGCAATACTTGTATTCAGAGATCGCATCAGCACTTGATTCATTGACACATTGACGATATCGCCGTAAGACGCACGGGTGGTTTTAAAACGTTCATTGTTCTCTTGTACTTTGTCAAATACAACGATGGTGTCGTACAAACTGAAACCCAAAATCGTCAAGAAGGCAACGACGGTTGCAGGCGTTACCTCTAGGCCAAGAAGTGAATACACGCCGACACTGACGAGTACGTCATGCACCATTGCGATGATGGCCGCCAGCGCCATCTTCCACTCAAAACGAAAAGCAATATACAACGACACCAATGCAAAAAACACGATGAGGGCGCGAAGCGCTTTTTCGGTGATGCTTCGTCCCCATGTTGAACTAACCGCCGCAACGCTCACTTGATCTGCATCTACACCCGCATCCTTGGCAAAGGCTTGCTTCAACGCATCGATTTTTTCCGTGGGTTGGTCTCCGACCTGAATGCGAATTCGTCTGTCAATGCCAGATGTCAAAGTCTGGATCTTGGCATCCTTGGCCGTAACGCTGTTGGCAGTCAACGTGGCCCTCGCCTCATCAACTCCAAAAGTTTTTGAAGCTGGCACTTCCCACGCCACGCCACCTTTGAAGTCAATCCCCAAGTTGATACCTTGTGAGATAAGAGACACAACCGTGATGACGCCAATCAAAAGCGATAGAGCAAAACCAAATTTGCGGCGACCATAAAAATCGACTGTGGTTTCTCCGCGATACAAACGCCTGAGTCTGCCTGACATCACTGGTCTCCTGTCGCAATGGTTGGCGCACGCCTGACTCCGAGCACCCGACCGCTGTTAAGAAATCTTGTTCGCGACAACAGCAACACTGTAGGTCTTGTGAAGAAATACGACACAACGATGTCGGTCAATGTTGAAAGCCCCAAGAAGAATGCGAATCCACGCACGGAGCCCACCGTTAGCCACCACAGCACTAGCGCACCGATGAGCGAAACCGTGTCTGCTGCAAGAATTGTTCGCCATGCGCTCTCAAAGCCTCGTTGCGCCGAGTTTTTAAGAGTTCGTCCGCTTTGCACATCGTCTTTGAGACGCTCAAAAAACACAACATACGAGTCAACCGTGACACCAATCGAGACGATAATTCCGGCGGTTCCGGACAAAGTGAGTGCCAAACCGTTTGTCTTGGACAGCCAGGAGATAATGCTCCACAGCAACAAACCAGAAACCGTAAGACCAGCAAACACGACAAGGGCCATCACACGGTAATAGAACAATAGAAATAACAGCACCAGCAAGATGCCGACGAGACCGCTGACGATTGCTGCTTTAAGAGAGTCTTTTCCGAGCGATGCTGAAACAGTTTGCACAGTCGGTGCGCTGAATCGAACGGGAACAGCGCCAAACTGCAAATACTTAGCCAACTGCGTGGCTTCTTTTTCGGTGAAAGACCCAGTTATTTGTACGTTGCCACCAGAAAAAACTGGCTCTTGTACTGTTGGCGCAGAAATGACTTTGCCATCAAGAACGATTGCAAGTTGCTTTGTTGGACAGACATCAGTGGCGTTGAAGCAAGCCGTAGCCAATGCGTTCCATTTATCTGCACCTTGCTCGCCATCCCGCAAACTCACAACAACCGCCCATGCGCCATTGTTGATTTCTGCCTTGGCATTGTTATTAAATACTTTTCCGGTGGCGCCAGTTGGTCCTACCAGGTAAATAAAATCATCTTTTTCTCCCGGCAAAACTGCATCACGATCGCGATCGTCTTCAGTGAGAGTTACTGTATCCGTTACTCCAACCACCGTTGTTGTTGGAGCGGTTGACTCTGTTAACGACGGAATAGTTGTGTCGCTGGCACTAGTAGTAGCCGGAATAGTTGTAGCCGCCGCAAGGCGAACACTGCCGGGGCCACCTGATGTTGCCGTAGGTGTCGTTGTAGTCACGCCTGCTGGCAAAGTTGTAGTCACGCCTGCTGGCAAAGTTGTAGTCACGCCTGCTGGCAAAGTTGTAGTCACGCCTGCTGGCAAAGTTGTAGTTGTTGCAGCTGTGCCCATCTGCTTGACGGGCCGCAACAAGACCTCCCCAGAGCTGCCGACTAATTCAAGCGCTGCCTTTTGATCTTTGACGCCAGGAAGATTGACGACAACGGTGTTTCCTTGACGGATAATTTCAGGTTCGGACACACCAATCGAGTCAACGCGCTTGCGAATAATGTCAACTGCCACGTCAAGAGCCGCAGGATCAAAGGTGCCGATTGGTTCAAGGGTGACTGATGCTCCGCCTTGCAGGTCTAGACCCAAAGACGGGTGGTTGCCAGCAGCAAGATTTCCGCCAAAACCCACCAGCGCCACTACGAGGACGCCAATGAGAGACCACAACAAACGTCGACGCATGAATTCTATTTTTCGTCTGTGTCGGCAAGTGGTTGTCCACCTGCTGCTTCTTTTGAAGGATCAATCTTGCGCGCTATCGCGCTGCGCAAAACTCGAATCTCTACGCCGTCAGCAATATCGAGCCAGACAATGTCTCCGTCAATAGCCGACACAAAACCCAAAACTCCAGAGTTAAGGACAACTTCGTCGTCTTCGGCAATGCTTTTTTGCAGACCTTGGGCATCGCGGACGCGACGTCGTTGGGGTCGAAGGAGCAAAAAATACATTGCAGCGAAGATGGCTCCGAAGAAGACCAATTGGAAGATGGCGCTACCGCCATTTTTTGAAGCCTTTTCAGCGGCGAGCAGAGTGATAAGCACGAGACGGAATCCTAGCCCCAAACAGCCAAGATTTGTTCCCGCAAAACGCCAAAGGAGCCATCCTTAATCGCATTGCGGATGGATTCCATGAGCTGGAGAGTCCAAGAAATGTTATGGATGGAGACCAATCGCGAGGCCGAAGGCTCGGTGACCTGAAACAAATGCCTTATGTAGCCCCGTGAGTGTTGGGCACATACCCAGCAAGAACAGGATTGATCGAGTGGTTCATCAGACAATCGATGGACGGCATTTTTCATATTCAATCGACCTTGAGATGTCAGGGCGGTTCCATGACGACCAAGCCGAGTCTGTAAGACACAATCAAATTGATCCACGCCAAGCGCAACGGCCTCCACAAGCGAAGCAGGGTCCCCCACACCCATGAGATATCGCGGCTGGTCTTCTGGGAGTTCTTGGATTGCAGCCGCCAACGCCGGCAGCATCTCAGCGCGAGTCTCACCTACTGACAAACCCCCTATTGCGTATCCGTCGAATCCGATTTCGTGTATGCGTTGGGCGCTCTCACGCCGCATCGATTCATCGACACCTCCTTGCACGATGCCAAAGAGACTCTGGTCCTCGCGCGTATGCGCACTTTTTGCTCGCGCAGCCCATGCTGTAGTGCGTTCGAGCGCTTGTCTAATCACATCGGTTGGTGCTGGCAGCGATACACAAATATCAAGCACCATCTGAATATCTGCCCCGATCAGTTCTTGTGTGGCAACTGCTATTTCGGGGGTGAACCGATGAGATGAACCGTCATAAGTAGAACGAAAAGTAACTCCATCGTCGTCAACTTTTGGATCAAGAGAAAAAATCTGAAAGCCGCCTGAGTCGGTAAGAGTCAAGCCGTCCCACCCTGCAAACTTTCCGAGCCCACCAAAATGTGCCACAACATCTGCCCCAGGGCGAAGCATTAAATGATAGGTGTTGCCCAGCACAATGCGAGCGCCTAACGCCGCGTAGTCGGCAGCACTCAAATATTTCACGGCGCCACGGGTTCCGACTGGCATAAAGCACGGGGTCTGATACTCGCCACGATGCGTGTGTGCCACTCCGGTACGTGCTGCTCCGTGTCGGGCAGCAATCTCTAAATGAACTTTGTACACATTGCTTCCTGTTCTCTTAGATTGCTCACGACAGGTGCCGATTCAGCAACATTGCATCGCCAAATGACAAAAATCTGTAATCGCCATTGAGTGCTTCTTCGTACAAAGTTCGCCATCGAGGGCCAATCAACGCATCAACCATGAGCAAAAGTGAAGTGCGCGGCATATGAAAATTTGTTAGTAGCAAATCTACTACTTTCCAGTCGTAACCCCTGGTAATAAACAGACCGGTTCTTCCGGACAGTACTCCGGTAGTGGCGGCAGACTCGAGTGCACGTGCTGATGTTGTGCCAACTGCGATCACTCTTTGTGCGTCTGCGCATTTTTGTAATAAACCTTCTGGCACAAAATAGCTCTCGGTATGAATTGTATGGTCAGTCGGATCAAGCGATGTGACGGGTTTAAATGTGGCGAGCCCAACGACTAACTCGACGCGCTCGAGGTGCACGCCTTTTAGTTCAAGTGCCGCGATTAGCTCAGGCGTAAAGTGCAAACCTGCAGTCGGTGCAGCCGCCGACGCTACGCGGTTGGCATATACGGTCTGATAGCGATCATGATCAGCAAGATCTGCACGAATATAGGGAGGCAACGGCATTGTCCCTATTTTTGTAATGCGCTCAAGTGGAGCATCGTCCAAAATTTCAATCTCAAAGGTGTCGCCTGCCTCAGTACGTCTTGCGACACGCACCATGGGCTTGCCAAAGTATTCCAATACTTCATCTTGTCTTAATTTTCGGGCAGGTCGCACCATTGCTTCCCAGCAAGTACGAGTGTCATTGAGTGGTTCTAGCAACAACACTTCTGCTGAACCACCAGAGCGGCGCTGAAGTCGCAATCGCGCAGGAAGAACTTTTGTATCGTTTACAACTAACAAATCTCCAGGCTCGACAAGGTCGACCAATTGCGACATTGTGCTGTGCCCAGGCGACGCCGAACCGCGATCAACTAAAAGTTTTGACGCATCACGTGGTTCAATGGGTCGTTGTGCGATGCGAGTCTCGGGGAGTTCGTAGTCGATATCGCTAAGTTGCACATTGGCAGGCTACGGGTTAGAGATGTGTGCCCACGCAGCATCGGTAGCCACACGACCCCGTGGAGTGCGCACCAGCATGCCCTGCTGGATTAAAAACGGCTCATACATGTCTTCAATGGTCTCTGGTTGCTCCCCTACGGCAATTGCCAATGTCGTAAGCCCAACTGGACCACCCTTAAATTGGTTGCACAGTGCCGCCAGGATGGCTCTGTCAACTTTGTCAAGACCTTTCTCGTCGACACCAAACACAAGCAACGCCTCATTGGCGATGGCATGAGTGATGTTGCCGTCGGCACGAACTTCGGCAAAGTCTCGAACTCGTCGCAAGAGTCTGTTTCCGATGCGCGGTGTTCCGCGACTACGCCGTGCGATTTCATGAGCGGCATCAGCATCCAAAGGTACGTTGAGGATTCCGGATGCTCTCGTGACGATGGACTCCAGTTCATTGATTTCGTAATAATCAAGGCGAGCCACCAAACCAAATCGATCCCTAAGAGGACCCGTAATCATTCCTGTGCGCGTTGTAGCGCCGATCAAAGTGAACGGCGCCAGTGTTAAGCGGATAGATGATGCTGCTGGGCCTTTGCCGACAACAATGTCGATTTGAAAATCTTCCATCGCTGGATACAGGATTTCTTCGACTGCTCGTGAAAGTCTGTGAATCTCGTCGATAAACAAAACATCGTGCTCGCCAAGTTTGGCCAAGATCGCCGCCAGATCACCAGCACGTTCTAGTGCAGGACCAGATGTCACATGCATTGTGACAGCCATCTCTGTGGCCACGATTCCAGCCATAGTTGTTTTTCCGAGTCCAGGTGGCCCTGCCAGCAATATATGATCGGCCGCTTGTCCTCGTTGTCGAGCAGCACCGAGCATGATGTCAAGGTGTTCTTTGAGTTCGCGTTGCCCGACGAAGTCATCTAGTCGACGAGGACGAAGACCCGTTTCTTCGCTAACTTCATGCGCTTGGGCGATATTTGGGTCTAGAAATTCTTCACGCACGAGATGCTCCTAACATTGCGAGTGATTCGCGCAACAACAGTTCAGCCGGAAGTGATCCATCGAGATTGCGCAATACATCCCTAATTTCGTCTTGTGCGTATCCGAGTCCAGCAAGTGCTTCGCGTACGTTGCCAACACTGCTGGAGGATTGTTCTCCGTTCAACATAGGCGTCGAGAGATTGTTCAATGACAATCTGTCCTTGAGTTCGATGAGTATGCGCTCGGCGGTCTTTTTGCCCACGCCCGAAACAAGTGTCAGTGATGTGGCGTCAGATGTTGCGATGATGTCAACAAGTGCCCGAGGGCTATATACGGACAATATTGCCAGAGCCATCGAAGGCCCAATTCCATGTGTGGCGATTAACGTCTCGAAGATATCTCGTTCATCACGTGTAGCAAACGCATACAATGTCTGAGCGTCTTCGCGGACATGATGATGGATGTAAAGATATGTCTGCACCGTGGGCTCAAGTTCGGCCAATGTTGACGGCGTCACAGAACACACATAACCAACGCCGGCGACTTCTATCAGGACAGTTCCCGACTGACTCCGTTCAAGGACGACTCCGCGCAGTGATCCGATCATATTGCCGATTGCCTTTCGTTGAGAGCAGCGTTTTGCAACGACATCAACGGTGCACACGCAATATGACACAGAGCAATCGCAGCTGCGTCAGCAGCATCTGGTGGTTCTGGAAGAACCAACAATCCCAACCGAATTTGCACCATGCGCTGGATTTGAACTTTGTTGGCGCCGCCCCAACCGGCTACGGCATTTTTCATTTGGCTTGGTGTGTATTGCGCAACATCTGCGCCATCGCGTGCCGCTAACGCCAAAGCGATTCCGCTTGCTTGACCAACGCTCATCGCAGTTCGGACATTGGCCTGAAAAAAAACTTGCTCGACCGCTACTGCATCTGGGGTGAACTCTCTAAGAAGTCCCTCGATCTCATCATGCAATTCGGCCAAACGATCAGGAAGTGAGCATGTTGGTGAAGTACGTAGAACCCCCAGCGACAAAGCGGAAATCTTGGTGGCCGACTGTGCTTGCAATACGGCGTATCCACAGCGAGTTAGGCCAGGATCGATACCCAAGACCACAAGACCCCCTAGATGACCTCGGCGCGAAGCGAACATATGTTCCATTGTACCGACCTCGACGAGGAGATGTGGGTATTTAGGCCCCACGATTGCCATGGCAGCCAGAACGAGGTTCCCTGTTGGCTTGACCTAGTCCAGACTCTCCATCAGGGCATCATCAATATCAAAGTTGGCATAGACGTCTTGCACGTCATCATTGTCCTCAAGTGCGTCCATGATGCGCAAAATCGACTTCGCATCACGGGCATCGGAGACCTCAATAATTGTGGACGACACCATGGTGGTCTCAGCCGACGTCACAACAAGTCCAGATGCTTCGACTGCTTCTTTAACCTCATAGACCGAATGCGCACTAGTGGTGATGCGCCATGAATCACCATCGCGTCCAACATCGTCAGCCCCCGCTTCAAGAGCAACGGTCATCACCGTGTCTTCGTCTGCTGCACCATCGAGCAAGATGACACCGCATCGCGAGAACTGCCAACCAACTGCACCTGGCTCAGCCATCGCACCACCGTGTTTGCTGAACGCCATCCGAACATCTGATGCCGTTCGATTGCGATTATCTGTTAGTACATCAACCAAAAGCGCTACTCCGCCAGGGGCGTATCCCTCATAGGTAATTGATTCGTAGTGGGCGCCGTTGTTTTCTCCCATGCCACGTTTGATGGCGCGTTCGATTGCGTCTTTGGTCATTTGTCCGGCCTTGGCTTTTAAAACCATTGTGCGCAACGTTGCATTAGTGTCGATATCTCCGCCACCCGCTCGCACAGCAACTTCAATTTGTCGCGCTAGTTTGGCAAATAATTTGCCGCGCGCCTTATCGATCGCACCTTTTTTGTGTTTGATTGTTGCCCATTTTGAGTGACCTGACATTGCTCACTTCTCCTTTGTTGTGACGACACTATTTATAAAATACTCGTGCAATCGGGCATCCCCTGTAAGTTCGGGATGAAACGACGCCGCTAAAACATTTGCTTGACGAACAAGAACTGGCTCCCCACCATAGGTTCCTAAAACCTCTACCTTTTCACCCACTGACTCTATTCGTGGTGCCCGAATAAATACGCCGTGAAAATCCCCCATGACAGTGTCTATATCTGCTTCAAAACTATCTATCTGGCGTCCAAATGCGTTACGACGAACAGTGATGTCGATGGCGTCAAAGCAGCACTGATCTAGCCTGCCATCCACAATTTCGCGAGCTAGCAAAATCATGCCAGCACACGTCCCAAATGTGGGCAAACCACCCACAATTGCCGCCTGGATTGGTTCAAATAGGCCACTCGATTCGAGCAACTGAGACATTGTGCTGGACTCCCCGCCAGGCATGATGAGTGCATCCAGACCTCCGAGGTCACGTGGTGTGCGCACTTCTTGGGGCGAATGCCCGAGCTCAGTAATGTAGGATGCGTGAGATGCAAATGCGCCTTGAAGAGCAAGAATTCCGATTTGTTTGTTCACCCGGAGGCCTCGCATTCATGCGGAACGCACGATCTACCAGCCGCGAGAGGCGTATCGCTGGCTCTCGTTGATTTCGTCCATCCCTATTCCGATCATTGGAGCTCCTAAGCCGCGGCTGACTTTGGCAAGAATATGTGCATCACGAAAATGCGTTGTTGCTTCAACAATTGCTTTGGCGCGCGGAGCCGGATTATCACTCTTAAAAATTCCGGACCCGACAAACACGGCCTCGGCTCCGAGTTGCATCGCCAATGCAGCGTCAGCAGGAGTTGCGATTCCGCCCGCACAAAATAATGGCACTTGCAAGCGACCCGTGCGGGCAACTTCTTGAACCAGTGGCAACGGTGCTTGTAGTTTTTTTGCCCAGTCAAACTGCTCTGCAGAATCGGCTTGCGAAAGACGGCGAATGTCTCCCAAGATTGAGCGCAGATGACGAACTGCTTCTACGATGTTGCCAGTTCCAGCTTCACCCTTTGAACGAATCATGCAAGCGCCTTCTGAAATGCGACGCAATGCTTCTCCTAAATTAGTTGCTCCACAAACAAAGGGCACTGTAAAAGCGAACTTGTCAATGTGATGAGCCTCGTCGGCGGGCGTCAGTACTTCTGACTCGTCAACGAAATCAACGCCTAAGGCTTCCAGAATTTGGGCCTCTACAAAATGACCGATTCGTGCTTTGGCCATAACCGGAATTCGAACCGCTGCTTGGATCGACTCGATCATCTCGGGGTCGCTCATTCGTGCGACGCCACCATCGCGACGAATATCTGCGGGTACGCGCTCAAGAGCCATTACGGCGCAGGCTCCGGCGTCTTCAGCAATGCGGGCTTGCTCGGCAGTAACGACGTCCATAATGACGCCGCCTTTCATCATTTCGGCAAGTCCGCGTTTGACACGCATCGTCCCATGCTCAGTCTGAGAGTCTTGGTTGTTCTGGGCCATATCTTTAGCGTACCGAGTTCACGCCTTAGCGTGTCGACTCTTTATCGCCATAATACTTTGGCTGGATCTGAGCCAAATGGCACGATAGAGGTGGTTTTCCAGCGTGCCAGTTCGACCCAGGTTCGTCCAGGGGTCAATTTGATTACTGCGCCTGCTGTGTCGGTTAAGACGAAGGACCTAGTGCGTTCGCTTCGTGCCCATGTACCCCTAATCACTTCTCCATTGGTAAACACCATGGCATTGCCCGTGCCGATTGTCTGGGCTTCTGGACTGCGGGGGTCTGCCTTGCTGCGCAGATACTTGACAACTAAGACCACGACGTTGGTGGCGCTGAGATACTTTCCGTCTCTATCTTTTTCTTTATCAAGAAGGAGTTTTCTGTTCTCGGTATTGCGCAAGTAGGTCGCCGTAGCAGAGTCCCATTGCCAAAACACTTTGACGCTATCCATTTTGACTTTGACGCCGATCGCCGGCAAGGACGTGGCAGGCGTGGCGTCACTTGTCGTGCGATATAAAAACTGTTGTGGAGGTGCTGCCGCAGTTTTAGGGGCAAGTTTCCAGATCACGCTGGTTTTTGAGTACAGGTTATGAGGCGCTTTGTAGGCTTTGTCCCGAAAATATTTTCCTTGACCTATTGAAGTTAGGTATCCGACATTGACAAGAGCAGATTTGTTGATGGCTTGAGTCACGCCACCATTTCCGCCACTCCAGACAAACAGTGGTTTGTTATACGCGCTCAAGATGTCAACATCCTGGGTTCGCCCACTGCGCAACGGCCCAACTGGGTCGCTCCCTTGAGAATGAAATACCGCCGCAAAGCGCGTCAAGCCTTCAACGTTTTCTTCAAAGACAATGTCTGCTTTGTTAAGACCTGTTGAAGGTCGTGCAAGTGGATGATTGTCGATCTTTGCAACCAATGCTGGTCTGGTGAGGACGCTGATATCCATCTCTGGTCGGGGCAATCCGGTGAGTGGATAAATCGCTTCATTGAGTGGAAGCGTTGGAGTCGGAGCGATTGTCTCGCTTGCAGGTGCGCTCTCAGTGGTTGTGGAGTCCGAGTCACTACTACTACTACCACCACCACCACCACATGCCACGAGCATGAAAGACAAGAGAGCACAAGCAGCAATCGGCTGAAATATCTTTGATTTCTTGGACATTTTAGATCTCCCTCAATAAGGCAATCCGCTCTTCGAGCGGAGGGTGTGTATTAAACAGGCTATGCAGTCTGGAGAATTTTCCGGCGTCACCGACGCCAGATAGTGGTTGTTCGATCCACAAATGAGCAGTAGCAGTAGTTGCGGCATGCGTCACAGTTGAGTCTTCTTTAAGTTTTTCGAGTGCTGCAATCAACCCCGGCGGATACCTGGTCATCTGACACGCCGAGAGATCAGCGAGGGTCTCGCGACGACGGCTAATAGATGCCTGCATCAATCGCGCCGCTATTGGAGCAAAAATGATCAGCACAAAACCGATGATTGCTAACGGATTAGAACCATTATCGCGGTCGTTGTCGCGCGAGACACGCCCACCGTTCCACCACATCATCCGGATTGACATATCGGCAATTAATGCAATTGCACCGACCAATGTGACCGCCAATGTCGACACCAAGATGTCGTAATTGCGAATATGAGATAGTTCGTGAGCAAGAACACCCTCAAGTTCAACGCGATTCATTTTTTCTAGGAGTCCAGTTGTGACGGCAATAGCGGCGTGGTTGGGATTTCGACCTGTGGCGAAAGCGTTAGGCGCGACATCATGCATGATATATATCCCAGGTTTTGGCAAACCACCGGCAATACAAAGACCTTCGACCAGATTGTGGAGCCGTTGATACTCCTGTGGATCAGCAGGAACTGCTCGGCTGACGCGCAAAGCAATGGCGTCGGCTTTCCAGTAAGACACGAATGACATCACTCCAGAAAAAATAAGCGCAATCATCGTTCCGATGAGGCCGTTACCGAGCAAGACACCCACAGCCAGTCCGACAAGCGCCAATAAGGCAGTAAATGAAGCGATTAAATAAATTGAGCGTCGTTTATTAGAAGCAATCAGGTCGCGCATAAGACACTTAGGCTAGAGAACCCAAGCCTCAAAACTGAACCTTAGGGGGCGTTTGTGCCTCGGGCTCGGCTTCAAAATACTCGCGGGCCGTAAAACCAAACATACGAGCAACCAGAACGGCCGGAAACTTCTGGATTCCTTCGTTAAGGCTCAAGACTTCGTCATTATAAAATTGTCGTGCATAAGACACGCGGCCCTCTGTTGCACTTAATTCTTCTTGCAACGCCAAAAAGTTCTGATTCGCCTTGAGGTCTGGGTATGCCTCACTCAATGCGAACAACTGGCGAAGCGCGCCCGTGATTTGATTGTCGGTAACCGATTGCGCTGCTGGCGTTGATGCGGCCGACATTGCTGCTTGTCGTGCGGCAATCACCGCTTCAAAAGTTGATTTTTCGTGCGCTGCGTAGCCTTTTACGGACTCCACAAGATTAGGGATCAGGTCAAGGCGTCTTTTGAGTTGAACGTCGACCTGCGCCCATGCATTGTCGACTCCATTACGGCGGCGAACAAGAGAGTTATAAATAAAAATAAAGACCACCACGATTACAACAAGTGCTCCAAGTGCATAGATCATGCTTTAAACCTTTCTTTTTATCGCCGAGTATGAACGCCTCAAGATACGACTCTCGAACATCTTGAGCATACGTGGTGTTCGGTGTACAGATCCGTCAGCGGCCTCAATGGTTAGTGCTTGGTAGTACAAATCTTCAAACTTTGTCGATAATGACGCCATCGAATGCCCATCGGCCTGCAGGATTCCAGCCTGTACCAAGCGAGCAGAGAGTCGTGGGTCTGCGATCACGCGTGCTAGGGCTGATGCTAATTGGGTGACGTTTCCGGGCTCAACCAACAAGGCATCAACATCATGAGTCGCAACATTTTTGTAGCCATCGAGTGCACTTGCCACAACCGGTGCTCCGGCTGCCATTGCTTCAAGCAATACCACGCCAAATGATTCACCATGCAATGACGGCGCACAAAAAACCGCACAGCTCCGCAGTCGAAGATATTTCTCGGTGTCGCTGATGCGTCCAAGCCACTTCACCTTTGTGAGATGACCGTATCGCTGCATCAAATCAGCGGTCTCCGAACCATCAGAGGCGATCCATAGCACCACATCGTCAGGCATTTGTATCACTGCCTTGATTAAAACTTCAAGTCCTTTGCGGGGCTCATGTCGTCCGATGAAAAAGATTGCATTTTCTCGGCTCACAATTTCAGTTGACTTGTAACGCTCAAGTTCGATTCCGTTATACAGAACCTCGTACTCACCAGGAAAATAGCGTTGCGCCAATTCAAGGGCATCCTTTGAGACGGCTGTGCGCACATCGCAACGCTTGATGAGCCAATTCAACTGGCGCTGAAGCGTGCGATAGCCCACTGACTCACCAGCACTATGGAATGTGCCGACAATGGGTGCGAGTTTGAGCAACAGCGAAGTCATTGGTGGTCCGGGCGCAAGTGGTTCGTGAATATGAAGAACATCAAATGCCTCATCATTGAGAGCACGAATCGTGCGCAATGTGGCAGATGGATCTGGCGCAAGTGGAGCAACCGAACCATTGGTGGCATTTAAGAAACTGTTTCCGAGCGGTGTAACAAATGATTCAGGTGGTGGTCCGTCGCAGGGTCCCAGCACACGAACCTCGTGACCTTTGGCCCGCAAACTGCGAGCCAACCCAAGCACCTGATGCTGCACGCCACCTGGAATAGTGAGGCTGTAGGGGCAAATCATTCCGATCCGCAACATGTTGACGCCTCGCTCCAGATTCATGTCAGAGTTTTTACCGCCCACACCGCTACTCATCCCCTCTACCGTAGACCGTACAGACTTGCCCACTACGGTTGGTTCATGAACATTGATCCAACAACCTTTCGCCCGGCACTCTCCATCGTGGCGAGTCCCAAAAAACGAGGCGTTATTTTAGAACTCGCCGCCGAAGCTGAGCGCCGCGGGTTCACGGGGCTGGCGTGTCCAAGTCTGGGCGGAACATTGGGTTTATGTGTCTCGCTTGCCCACACTACGAACACGATTTCGTATTGGACGTCAATCCAACCGATCTATTACAGCCATCCAGTTGAAACCGCCAACGTGGCGGCACACATCCACGAAGTCTCCAATGGACGATTTCGACTAGGTCTTGGTGTCAGCCACGGACCAGTCGTGCAGCGACTCGGTGTATCGACTGGCAAGCCACTCTCTGACATCTCGTCATATGTCGCCACGATGCGTGAGAACGAACGCTTTGGCGGCGCATTACCACCAATTTATTTAGCGACATTGCGAGACAAGATGCTGAAGTTAGCCGCTGATATTTCTGAGGGAGCAATTTGGGCTAACGCATCGCTAAGCCACATGACCACGCAACTATCAACACTCACGGCGGATCAACGTGAGTCATTATTTTTTGCCAACATGATTCCGACCGTGATTGACGAAGACCGCCAGGCTGCCGATGCCATCCACCGACGCACTCTGACTGGATACGTGTCACTGCCGAACTATAGAAATTACTGGCGCGCTGCAGGATATAACGACGAAATGGACGCCATCGAAACTGCCCTCGATGCTGGCGATCGAGATGCTCTGCCTCAATTGATGACAGATGATTGGCTACACGACTGCACGCTTAGCGGTTCTGCACCGCAAGTACGCGATGGTCTTTGGGCATGGGCGCAGAGAGGCGTTACACCCATCGCGGTGATGTCATCAACAACCGGGGGTCAAGCCAAAGCAATCAATGAATTGTTTTCTCTTTACGAGTAGTCCAATAACAGTTTCTCCACATTTCGCTTAATGGCATCGCGAATCGGTCGTACGACTTCGAGTGGTTGACCTGCTGGGTCGTCAAGAGGCCAATCGATATATATTTTTCCCGGAATATACGGGCATGCATCTCCGCAACCCATTGTGACGACCACATCTACCGCATTGAGCATCTCCATGGTGAACTTTTGAGGTTGAAACGAAGAGATATCAATGCCTACCTCGTTCATCGCTTCAACTGCAATGGGATTGATTGTTTCTCGCGGTTCACTTCCGCCTGAGTAGATCTGCGTATTTACTCCACCAAAGCGTCGTGCGAAACCAGCCGCCATTTGCGATCGACCAGCGTTATGCACGCACAGAAACAAGATTCCAGTCACGACGACTATTTTCGCTCTTGCCAAATGGCACGAATGAGTCCCCATCCGACGACCGCGCCAAGAATTTGCATCACGACAAACATTGGGGTTGAACGTGGAGCAATGCCAGCGAATGAGTCTGAGAACATTCGTCCGACTGTGACTGCCGGATTAGCCAAACTTGTGGACGATGTAAACCAATAAGCACCAGTAATCCAACCTGCGACGAGTGCTGCAATTTTATGGGATTGCTGCGTTTCAATTGCCGCAAAAATAATGACGATCAATGTCGCCGTGGCAACAGTTTCTGACAACCAAAGTGGTCCGCCTGAACGAATCCTCGTCGATGTCTGTAGTGTCGCCAGGCCAAACATGGCATTCGCCAAAATACAACCACTTATTGCGCCCAATGTTTGGGCGACTATGTCCGCAAACAACTCAGTAATCGAACTTTTGTTTCGTATGTATCCAATAATTGACACGAGGGGATTAAAAGATGCCCCCGACACTGGACCAAAAATTGTAATCAGCGCAAAGAGCGCTCCTCCGGTGGCGATTGCATTTGCCAGCAACTGCACTCCAGCGTCGTCTGACATATTCTGCGCCATGATTCCTGATCCGACCACTGCCATCACCAGCAACGCCGTACCCAAAAATTCGCCTAGATGGCGGCGGTTTGTCAGCATCCCTGAGGACCACAGCAGTTGTCAGACGCGGGAACTCCGAGCATGATCGGCATTGAATGCAACGACGTGTCCTGTGGCGCATCGGCAAGAACCGTGTACCACTCCCACGCCAGTTCTCCGCCACTCACCCACACCTTGTCTTGCACTGCAAAGCAACATGTTGTGCTTTCTTGAATTTCAATCGGTAAACCTTCGCGCGTCGCAGAAGCAATTTTTGCGGCGACTTGGCCTGCATCTTCCACTTCAACACCCACATGATTAAGAGTTCCTGCTTCACCGTGGCCTTTGATGAGAACGAGCTTTAATGGAGGTTCATCAATTGCGAAATTGGCATAACCCTCCCGAATTTTTGCTGGCCCCACACCGAACATCTTCGTGTAATACGCGATGGACTCTTCGAGATTTCCGACATTAAGGGCTAACTGAACTCTTGACATGTTGCCTCCATGGCTGACATAGATACTTTGACATCCATCAATATATCAGATATTGACATGCATCAATGTATAATCGAGGCATGACAGCGCCCAAAATTATTGCATTACGAAAAGGTCCCCTTCTACAGAAAAATGCGGTCGCCATGGCTGCAATCTTTGGGGCACTCAGCGACCCAGTCCGATTGCGTCTCTTTGACCTCGTCCGCCGGGCGGGTGCTGCTGGGGTGTG
>SHUT01000042.1 GCA_009691255.1 Ilumatobacteraceae bacterium | reverse complement strand
GCAACCGCACCCTTTGTCTATGCAACCGCACCCTTTGTCTATGAAGGTGAAGTTCGATCTCAGATTTTGAGTTTGAAGTATGCCAATAAGCGATCTATTGCCCGGCACCTCGGCCATCATCTAGCAGTCCATATCCAAGAGCACATTGGCATTGTCGACATAGTGACGTGGGCGCCAACAGTTCGATCACATCGCCGCAAGCGGGGAGTTGATCAAGCAGAGTTACTTGCTCGCCAGACGGCTCGGGAGTTGGGAGTGCCATGTCGTGAATTGTTGATCAGGTTGAACTCTGAATCTCAAACAGGAAAATCTCGTGCTGAGCGTTTAGTGCAACCTCTGTTTAGGGCTCGCGCTCCCTCTGATGGGGCGAGCGTTGTAATCATTGACGATGTCATCACGACGGGCGCAACATTGCGGGCTGCCACTAGAGCATTGCAGCAGGCTGGTGTTTCAGAAGTTTTTTGTGTGGCAGTTGCCAGGACGCGTGGGTACCACTCTTTTTAAAGTTGCGCAAGCAGGCGAGTCTGGGCGATAGCCGCGCTTGGATCATCGTCCACGCGAATACCGTGCATTCCGAGTGCGCTTGCTGCGTCTACATTGGGTTGCAGGTCATCCAAGAATGCAGTTCGTGAAGGTATTGCCCCAAGGCGATCCATTGTCAGATGATAAATCGCCGGGTTTGGTTTGCGTAGTCCAACTTCGTGGCTGTCGACAACGGTGTCAAAGATCGCTTCAAAGTCCATTAATGACCACCACCATTCTCTGAACTCACGCACGTTATTTGTTAGTACTCCGATACGTACGTCATTGTCGCGCAGTTGGTGAATGAGTTCTACCATCGGCTCGCTCAAAGAAAAATTAAACGTAATTCCGTTTGTCGAAGAAGATTCTGGCGCCCGAGACTCAGCAGAAGACAGGAGCGGCATGATTCCGGATTCGATTATCGCATCGCGGTTTAGTTGCCTGCACTCTTCCATCGTGATTTCTCCGCGTTCTACGCGGTGCCAGGGGTGATCGCTGTCTTGTCCGTATGGACCCATGATGATCTCAATGACGCGCTCTCGGTCGGCTTCGGGAAAACGATTAGCAAAGTCGGAAGGTTTTCCGTTACTCATAATGACGCCGCCAAGGTCGAATATGACAGTGTCAACAGTGCGTTCTGGCATAGCCAATAATCCTAGCGTTCATGACCCGTATGACCGAACTGGCTCAGCGAGCTAACGCCGATACAATAACGAGCCATATGGCAATCCTTGATCGAGTCCTCAGAGCCGGTGACGGCAAGCGCGTCAAGGCTCTACATGGGCTACTTCCTGACATCAACGCCCAAACTGTAGCCATGTCTGCGTTGTCTGACGACGCGCTAAAAGGCAAAACCACCGAGTTCATTTCGCGCATCGAACGCGGAGAAGATCTCAATGACCTCCTTGTGGAGGCGTTCGCTGTGGTGCGCGAAGCCGCCACTCGCGTAATCGGACAGCGCCACTACGACATGCAACTCATGGGCGGCGCAGCGTTGCATTTTGGATGGGTCGCAGAAATGAAAACTGGCGAAGGAAAAACGTTGGTCTCGACCCTGCCTGCCTACCTCAATGGCGTTTCTGGAAAAGGTGTTCACTTGGTCACGGTCAACGACTACCTGGCTCGGCGTGACGCCGAGTGGATGGGACGAATACATCGTTGGCTCGGACTATCGGTCGGACTCGTTGTGCCCGGTGCGCGCGAATCATCTGCCGAAAAACGCCGAGAGTATGCATCGCATATTACTTACGGCACCAACAACGAGTTTGGATTCGACTATCTGCGCGACAATATGGCTGGCTCACTAGAAGACAAAGTTCAACGTGGGCATAATTTTGCCATTGTTGACGAAGTTGACAGCATCTTGATTGATGAAGCCAGGACGCCTCTTATTATCTCTGGGCGTCTTGCTGATGCAGCCAAGTTGTACTACCGATTTGCATCAATAGTGCGCGTATTGCAACGCGATACTGACTACGAAGTCGAAGAAGACAAGAGAATCGTTGTCCCAACCGAGGCCGGTATCGAAAAAGTCGAAACAGAACTTGGTGTTGACAACTTATATGACGAGGTACAGCAGAATCTCGTACACCAATTGCAAGTTGCACTTAAAGCAAAAGAGCTCTATCGCCGTGACAAGGATTACATCATCCAAGATGGCCAAATAAAAATTGTCGATGAATTCACAGGACGCATTCTTGAAGGTCGTCGCTGGAGCGAAGGTATCCATCAAGCGGTCGAAGCCAAAGAGGGCGTCAAGATTGAAGAAGAAAACCAGACTTTAGCGACAATTACTTTGCAGAACTATTTCCGTATGTATGACAAGTTGGCCGGAATGACCGGTACTGCACAAACCGAGGCCGCTGAATTAATGAACATCTACGACCTACAGGTTGTTCCGATCCCGACAAACAGACCGCTGATTCGCCAGGACTACGCCGACCTTATTTACAAGAGTGAGGCTTCAAAATTCGAGGCAGTTGTTGAGGACATCGTTGAGCGTCATACCAAGGGACAGCCAATCCTTGTTGGCACAATCAGTGTCGAAAAGAGCGAGACACTTGCCCGCCAACTTACTAAGCGAGGCGTTGCCCACGAAGTTCTCAACGCCAAACAACACACTCGTGAAGGGGCAATCGTTGCTCAGGCGGGGCGCAAAGGTTCTGTCACGGTTGCTACCAACATGGCGGGTCGCGGCGTAGACATTTTGCTTGGTGGCAATCCAGAAGGTCTCGCACTTCAGCAACTGATTGGTGAGGGCGTTGATGCAGATCTAGTGGTGAACGAGTTTGCACTGCCTACGGCGCTTGACCAAATGAGCGAAGAGTTTCGCTCCGCTCGGACTAGCGCGTTGGCACGTCTTGATGAACTCGCTCAAAAATACAAAGTGCAATGCACGGCAGAGGGTGATGAAATTCGAGCGCTTGGCGGCGTTTATGTACTCGGAACCGAGCGACACGAAAGTCGTCGTATTGATAATCAGTTGCGCGGACGTTCTGGTCGTCAGGGTGACCCGGGAGAAAGTCGTTTCTATTTAAGCCTCGATGATGAGTTGATGCGCTTGTTCGCTACCGGTGCATTGAGCTGGGTGATGGGACGTGCCCTACCCGACGACGAAGCCATCGAAGCAAAAATGGTGACAAAGGCAATCGAACGTGCTCAAACAACCGTAGAACAACGGAACGGCGAGATTCGTAAGAACGTTCTGAAATATGACGAAGTAATGAACGAACAGCGCAAGGTTATTTACAAGCGACGCGACCAAATTCTTGATGGACAAGATCTTAAAATAGAGGCAATGGAGTACCTCGTTGAAGCCGTTGACTCATTAATCCAAGCACATTGCGTGTCAGAAGCAAACGATGAATGGGACCTAGAAGGCCTTGATCTTGAGCTGCACTCATACTGGCCCACAGAGATCACGATTGCTCGGCTTGATGCATGTGCAGACACTGATGAGATGTATGACGTGATTATGGCCGATGCATCGGCACATTATGCGCGGCGCGAGATAGAACTTGGAGTCGACACGATGCGTACCGTTGAGCGGCAAGTGATGTTGCGTATTATCGATCAGCGTTGGCGGGAGCATCTCGAAGAAATGGACTATCTGCAAGAAGGAATCAACTTGCGGGCGATTGGCCAAAAGGATCCATTATCTGAGTGGCAGCGCGAAGGTTTTGAGATGTTCGGCACAATGATGAAAGGAATCGCCCAGGATTTTGTTAAATACATCATGCATGTTCAGGTGGTACGAGATGCCGGTGCGGGCGTGCACATGCACAACGTGCAAGAACTATCAAGTGACAATGTTGAAATTGATGGTTTCGCATCAGTTGCGACCGACCAAGAGATCGATCCAGCCTTACTGGCCGCACGAGAAGCACTACAGCCTGTTCAGAAAACTGTTCGCAAGGACGCCTCTGACTGGTCAAATACCCCCCGAAATGCTCCATGCCCATGCGGCTCTGGTCGCAAATACAAAATGTGTCACGGCGCGGCCTAGAAAACTTTTAACATGCGTGACTTCAGTACAGACCTGCGCGAGATCGCCCGACGCTTGCTTGAAGCCAGTGAATACCTCAGGGTGAATGAGATGAGAACGCGACTCACCGAACTTGAGGGGCAGATATCCCAACCAGATCTTTGGGACGATCAAGATTTAGCCAAACGTGTCAACACTGAATATTCAAACACCAAGTCCGACCTAGATGAGTATGATTCTCTAAGTGCTCAGTTAGATGATTTAGAAGTGCTAAACCAACTTTCTCGCGAAGAACAAGACGAGACACATGAACAAGAAATCCAGGATGGTATCGCCATGCTTGGCCGCAGTCTGTCAACACTCGAACTACGAAGTTTATTTACCGAAGAACACGACGAAGCAAATGCGATCGTGCAAATCAACACAAAAGACGGAGGAGTAGACGCTCAAGACTGGTCAGAGTTGCTGCTACGTATGTACACCCGTTGGGCAGAACGACGCGGTTTTATTCTTGAACTAGAAAACATCAGCCCTGGAACAGAAGCCGGAATCATGTCTGCTGAATTCACGATTAAAGGCCGATACGCCTATGGGCTAATGAGATCAGAACGGGGTGCACATCGACTTGTGCGCATCAGTCCGTTTGATAATCAAGGTCGTCGTCAGACGAGTTTTAGTTTGGTTCAGGTGTGGCCTGAGATGGACGAACCAGATGTCGAGGTCAATGACAGTGATATTCGCATGGAAGTATTTCGAGCGTCAGGAGCAGGGGGTCAGCATGTGAACAAGACCTCATCTGCTGTACGCCTCATCCACGAACCGACAGGTCTTGTGACATCTTCACAAGAAGAAAGAAGTCAATTACAGAACCGTGAAAAAGCATTACATCGTCTAAAAGCGATGATTGCGGTGCGCGTCGAAGAAGAACGACTCGCAGAGCGCGATCGCATCGCTGGTAAACCAGCGCACATCGGATGGGGAAGTCAAATTCGTTCCTATGTCTTGCAGCCATATCAGATGGTCAAAGATGTACGAACAGAAATTGAATCAGGCAATGTTGCTGGCGTTTTAGATGGTGATTTAGACGATTTTATGGAGGGATTTCTGCGTTGGCGCCGATCTGGCGGGGAGTAAGCGCCGAAAATCTCTCTAATACCTACTTCCGCTGATAGGTTTTTATCTTCGTATGATTCGTTTTGAAAATGTCACTAAAATGTACGGAAGCGATGTCGCTGCTGTTCGTGAAGCATCGTTCGATGTTCCGAAGGGAGAATTTGTCTTCCTTGTTGGACCATCTGGTTCTGGTAAATCAACGCTTTTACGCTTGATGAATCGGCAAGAGCGACCAGAGCGCGGAATAGTCTGGGTGGCTGGCGCAAATATTAACGAACTTGCAGACTCCCGCATTCCGTATCTACGTCGCGGAATGGGAAACGTTTTTCAGGATTACAAGTTGCTGATGAATAAGACAGTTTTTGAAAACGTGGCATTCAGTTTGCAAGTTATTGGTCGACCAAAACACGTGATACGACAACAAGTTCCTCAAGTTCTCGAACTTGTCGGGCTTGCAGACAAAGAAGACCGTTTTCCGTCCCAGTTATCAGGCGGAGAACAACAGCGTGTTTCAATTGCACGTGCTTTCGTAAACCGTCCCTTGATTTTGCTTGCTGACGAGCCAACCGGCAACCTTGATCCTGGCACGGGAGAAGAAATCATGTCGTTGCTGGACGCAATTAACCGCACCGGAACGACTGTGGTGATGGCGACTCATGATCATCGAGTAGTAAACGCAATGCGCCGACGAGTAATACAACTTGATCGTGGTTTGGTTGTTCGAGATCAAGAACGCGGAGTATACGAATAATGTTTGCTCGCATCTCTTACGCCTTCCGCGAAACTATTGCGAGTTTTCGTCGTAATGTGACCCTGTCTGCTGCAGCAATCCTGACATCGGCTGTGTCGCTCTTGCTTGTTGGTACTACTTTTTTGATTCAAAGGGCTTTTGATAATTTGCTTGTGCAATGGCGCGGCGACGTCGGAATGATTGTCTTTGTCAGGCCAGACGTCAGCGAAGAACAACTGAGTTTCATTAAGCAGACCCTTG
Source organism: Ilumatobacteraceae bacterium (assembly GCA_009691255.1). Taxonomy (GTDB): domain Bacteria; phylum Actinomycetota; class Acidimicrobiia; order Acidimicrobiales; family Ilumatobacteraceae; genus UBA2093. Next base: position 8,493 of record SHUT01000042.1, on the reverse strand, counting down.
AGGCACAGCCAAATGTAATCAATGTAAAAAAACTCGATTATCTAGATCGTGCGGCTAGTTTTGAAGAGGCAAAGAGAGTTTTTGCAGGAGATCGAACCACTCTCAGTTTGTTGAGTGTCGAGACGATTCCTTCTCAATTTAAGGTTGTTCCTCTGACCACCGATCCCAATCTTGTGAGGGGTTTGGCCGATCAATATCGCAATCTGCCCGGAGTGCAAGGCGTTGCACTTGCAGAAGATGAGTTTGAAGTCATCTCCACGATGTCTGATTTTGTGCGTGCTGTGACGATTGCGATGTCGTTGATTTTGTTGGCTGTTGCGGTCACCTTGATCTGGAACACGATTCGCACCGCAATGGTGGCTCGGCGTAATGAAATTGAGGTCATGAAACTAGTTGGTGCCACGAATTGGTTTATCCGCATACCTTTTATTCTCGAGGGATTAGTTCAGGGCATATTTGGAGCAATCGTGTCGTGTGGGGGGTTGTGGACACTTAATCGCACCTGGACCAGTGGTGTGGCTGGATTCAAGCCCGGAACCGGTGTTAGTTCTTTAGTCGTGCCAGGTTCTTACGTCAGTGGAGTCATGATTATCCTTTTGATGGTCGGAGCACTGGCAGGTGGAATTGGGTCAGGTATAGCTGCTAGCAAATTCCTTGATGTCTAGTTGCACATCGTCGCAAGTAGGTGCTCGTCGCTAGTCTGCTGAGATGAACTATCAAGAGATTTTGTTTGACGTCACCGACAATATTGCCACCATTACTCTTCATCGACCAGACAAACTCAATGCGTTTACTAACACGATGATGCGTGAAGTTATTTCTGCGTTTGATGCTACCGATGCTGATGATGCCGTGAAGGCCGTCATTGTTACTGGTAGTGGTCGCGGGTTCTGCGCTGGGGCAGATCTTTCGGGTGGAGGTGACACTTTCTCGGGTGGCGGAAGTGATGTTGCCACAAAGCAGGGCGTTCCTCGCGACGGTGGCGGACTTGTGTCTCTGCGTATTTTCAATAGCCTCAAGCCAGTGATTGGTGCAATCAATGGTGCAGCAGTTGGTGTTGGGGCAACGATGACACTGCCCATGGATATTCGCCTATCGAGCGATACCGCCAAGTTCGGTTTTGTATTCGCCAAGCGAGGCATTGTTCCGGAGGCCTGCTCGTCGTATTTCTTGCCACGCATTGTGGGCATCTCTCGTGCCACAGAGTGGGTTTTTACTGGCAGAGTTTTTGGAGCAGATGAAGCCAAAGATGCCGGGCTCATCCGAAGCGTGCATGCGTCAGAAGACTTAATTGCGGCGGCTCGTGCACTTGCTGGTGAGATTGTTGCGAATACTTCTCCTGTGTCGGTGGCCGTATCGCGCCAAATGCTGTGGCGCATGCTTGGTGCGTCGCATCCCATGGAAGCTCATCGTGTCGATTCGCGTGGTATCAAAGAGCGTGGCAAAAGCAGTGATTCACGCGAGGGTGTGATGAGCTTCTTAGAAAAAAGAAACGCTGTGTTTAAGGACAAAGTAAGTGACGGTTTACCAGATATTTTCCCCAACTGGGAAGAACCTCAGTTTTTTTAAAGATGACCGAACTCGACAACCCAGAACCCTCACTTGCCCAAATAGTGGGAGGTGCAGATTTTTTTGTCTCCCTTGTAGATCATTTTTATGATGGCGTAAAAGATGATGATGTATTAATTCCTCTGTATACAGACGGAAGCAATACAACCGCAGCACGTCGGCATCTAGCAATGTTTCTCGAGCAATATTGGGGCGGATCTGATGCCTACTCAACTGAACGGGGCCACCCTAGGTTGCGAATGAGACACGCTCCTTTTGTTATCGGAGACAAAGAGCGGGACAGGTGGTTAGTGCATATGTTGGCTGCCCTTGAAGTGCAATGCGCCTCATTGCCAGAACAGGTGCGCAACGATGTGCATTCGCAATTTGTCGCGTATGTCAAAAACACCGCTGATCATCTGCGCAATTCCTGACTTTTATTCGCAGGGGCAAAAACATGGAGCGCAATAGCTGCTGCAGCGCCGACATTGAGTGAGTCAATGCCAGTCTTCATGACAATGCGCGCACGGTATGTGGAGGCATGAAGAACACGCTCACTTAGACCGCTACGTTCAGACCCAAGCAGTAGAGCAATTTTTTGTGTGGAGCAATCAATGCTGCGTAGTTCTGTTGCGCTGCTGTCTGGCGTGAGAGCAATCGTTGAAAACCCGTGTTGATGCAGCAGCGACACAAAATCTGTGCCTGGCTCACACCTTGAGAAAGGTAATTGCAGTGTGGTTCCCATTGATACCCGCAGAGCTCGTCGGGCAAGTGGGTCGGCACTCGTCGAATCTAGAAGGAGTGCATCCCAGCCCAGGGCAACGGCACTACGCATGATGGCACCAAGATTGGTTGGATTATCAACTTCTTCAAGCACGACAATTCGAGCACTTGCCTGACAAAGTTGGGTGACACTGCGCAGGGCAGGTCGCCTAAATAGTCCTGTGACATCAAGTGGAACACCCAGGCCAGTGACGATGCCGCGCGTTTTGTCATCAGCAACATAAATCGCAATATCGGGTGAGAAGTGTTGCGATAGTTCCGCTGATATCTTTTGGGCACACAGAATAGCCACAGGCTCGCAACCAGCAAGACGAGCGCGTTCGACGACTAAGTCTCCTTCGGCAACAAAGAGGCCTGCCCCCACAGTTTCGAGGCGCTCTGATTTGCTTGCGAGTTGGCGATCTCTCCACCTAAAGGCATCAAGTCGAGAATCTTCAATGTCTGTGACATTGACAATCACGGTTTTAGTACAGCCACGGAAACTCTGACCAATTTGAATCGCGTTTTTCGAGGAATGACTCGCGACCTTCCTGGGCTTCGTCGGTCATGTATGCGAGCCGCGTTGCTTCACCAGCAAAGATTTGTTGACCTACGAGTCCGTCGTCAATCATATTGAAAGAAAACTTGAGCATTCGCTGCGCCATCGGACTTTTGGCATTGATCTCGGCTGCCCACTCCAGAGCAACTTTTTCTAAATCAGCATGCGGCACGACCTCATTGACCATTCCCATCCGATGTGCTTGCTCTGCTGTGTATTCTCTGCCCAGAAAAAAGATTTCACGGGCGAATTTTTGGCCGACTTGCCGCGCCAAGTATGCGGAGCCGTAGCCACCATCAAATGATGCAACATCTGCATCGGTCTGCTTGAACCGAGCGTGCTCTTTGCTTGCGAGTGTGAGATCGCTGACTACATGCAAACTATGTCCGCCTCCTGCGGCCCAACCTGGCACCACGCTGATAACGATTTTTGGCATAAAGCGAATAAGTCGTTGAACTTCTAAAATATGCAGACGACCAGTTCGGCCTGGCTCTATTGTTTGGGCAGTGTCTCCGTCGGCATACTTGTAACCATCGCGCCCACGAATGCGCTGGTCACCGCCGCTGCAAAAGGCCCATCCACCATCCTTGGGAGATGGACCATTGCCCGTAAGCAAAACACAACCAACGTCAGTGCTGGACCGAGCATGGTCGAGTGCCGCAAAAAGTTCATCGACAGTGGCTGGTCTAAATGCATTACGCACCTCTGGGCGATTAAATGCGATACGAACGGTTCCTTGGTTGACAGCACGGTGATACGTGATGTCATTGAAAGAAAATCCGGGGACGGATTTCCACGCGGCTGGGTCGAATAATGGAGAGATGGTCACACCTCTATTGTCACACGCCAAGCACCACTCTGCGCAACGCGACGTATCCTTATGACATGACAAAGACGGTTCTTTGCCTTGTTGGCTCCTTGCGCAAAAACTCAATGAATGGTCTGATTGTGGCAGCCCTGCCAGCACTTGCGCCTCCGGACACGATGCTTGTGCAATTTGATGTGGCTCAGGTTCCGCTTTATAACCAAGACCACGACAACGAGACACCGCCAGACGCAATTGCAGCATTGCGCCTAGCCGTCGCCCAGGCAGACGCAATCGTTATTGCCACTCCAGAGTACAACCACAGTATTCCTGCAGTCACCAAGAACTTTATTGACTGGGCGTCGCGGCCATTTATGAAAGGGGTGCTCACTAATAAAAGAATCATGGTTTTAGTGTGTGGTCCTGTTGCTACCTCTGGATCACGTGGTTTGGCGGCGACCCGTCAGATTTTAGAACTATTAGGAAACACCGTCAGTACTGCACTCACTATCGGCGGTGCGCACGAAAAAGTAAAAAATGTTGATGGTCAGGTATTAGTTGTTGATTCAGAACTTGCTCAACAGTTGCGCACCGGACTTATTGATCTGTTGATTTAGATAACTACCACGTATCGATCATTGGCCGCTTTTTGCCAACGCGCGGCGGTGTAGTTGGGCACGATCTCAAAATGCCAACAATCCGTTGGCGGGTGTCGGCTGGGTCAATCACGTCATCAATCTCGACATGACTAGCCATATTGAGAGCATTGCCTCGCTCGTAGGCCGACGCAATGAGTTTGTCTTCGAGTGCCTGACGCTCGAGTGGATCGACGATGGCTTCGAGTTCTTTACGAAAACCCAATCGCACCGCTCCCTCTAATCCCATTCCGCCGAATTCACCTGTTGGCCAAGAGAGTGTTGCAATTTTTGAATGGAAACTTCCGCCTGCCATTGCCTGAGCGCCCAGGCCGTATCCTTTGCGTAATACCACGGTGATCCAGGGAATAGTTGTACTTGCCGCAGTCACAAACATGCGTGAGAAATGTCGTACCTGCGCAGTCTCTTCGGCTTCGGGCCCGACCATAAAACCAGGTGTATCACACAACGAAATCAGCGGCAGATCGTATGCATCGCACAATTGCATAAAACGAGCAGCCTTATCGGCAGCATTTGCATCAATTGCTCCACCAAGATGCGCCGGATTATTGGCGATGACTCCCATGGGTTTACCTTCAATGCGAATCAAAGCGGTCAATATTCCGATACCAAATGTTGGTCGCAATTCGAGTACGGAATCAATATCACCAAGAGTATGAAGAACAGTTCGGATGTCATATACGCGAGTTCGTTGTTCTGGAATAAGTGGTCGCATTGCATCGTCGCTGTGTCTAGAAAAAGTTTGTATTGAGCCCTGAAAATAAGATAGATACTTCTTGGCCATCGCCACGGCCTCTGCTTCGTCAGCGACGCGAATGTCCACCACGCCGTTAGAGGTCTGAACATCTATCGAGCCGATGTCGGTAGGTAGGACTTTTCCGAGACCGCCACCTTCGATCATGGCGGGCCCAGCCATGCCGATGTTTGTATTCTCGGTAGCAATGATGACATCACAACATCCAAGTAGTGCTGCGTTACCGGCAAAGCAGTATCCAGAAGCAATGCCAATCGTGGGGCTTAACCCTGAGAGTTGAGCAAACAATGCAAACGCCATCGTGTCGAGCCCGGCAACGCCAGGAGAGTCAGTGTCGCCTGGCCGTCCGCCGCCGCCTTCGGCAAATAAAACAACGGGTAATTGCAGATCATAGGCAATTGTAAAGAGACGATCTTTTTTGCGGTGATTCAAGAACCCTTGTGTGCCTGCCAGCACTGTGTAGTCATACGACACGACGGCACAACGTGATGCATCTGGGCCAAACGCGTCAGCATTAATAGTTGCAAGACCACCAACTAAGCCATCCGCAGGCGTGTTCTCAATGAGGTCTTGCAGATTGCGTCGTTGTCGTTGTGCTGCAATGGCAAAGGATCCGTACTCAATGAAAGATCCGTCATCCACGAGATCTGTGATATTTGCTCGCGCCGTTCGCTGGCCTTTTTTTGCGCGCCGCTCAACGACCTCGGGTCGTGCGGCGTCAGTGGTGAAACCGCGTCGGGCTTTGTAGCGAGCAAGGTCTGCTCGTTCCGTGGATTCTTGGGTTGCCAAAGTTTTAGTCGTGACGGTGCCGATTGCACCTGGCGTAATTGACAAAATAACTTGGGCGGCAGCAACTGTGTCTCCTGCCCCAACATGGATTGCGCTGATGATTCCGTCCACGCCAGCAACAAATGGATGCTCCATCTTCATTGACTCGAGCACGCCCACTTCTTGATCTGCAGAGACACTGTCACCCACGACAACCGAAATTCGAACAACTGTTCCAATCAATGGTGAAGTGATTGTGTGCAGAGACTTAGTCACGGCTTCAGTTTTAGCCTAAAATGGGCATGACCAGTATTAGTCAAGGGCGTCGGCGATGCGCTGTGACCAATCAATTGACTCAGTCGAGATACCTGTTTCGTGTAGTTCGGTTCTTTGGCGTGCTAATTCAAGAGCGGCTTGGGCAAGATTGGTGGGCAATGTAGCTGCAATCTGATTTCGAAGGTGGGTTGCCAAAGCAGGGCTCTTGCCTTGGGTAGAGACAGCGATGACAACGTCGCCGTCCCGATGAGTTGCCGCTAAGTAGAAAGAACAACGCTGTGGATCATCGGCTGAGTTGACCCAGATTCCTGCGGCGTCTGCTTCGTCGTAGATCTGTTGATCAACGACATGATCGCCTGTTGCTGTAATGACCAATTGAAACTTGAGAGCATCTCCAGTTGAGTATGCGCGTTCAAGCACGGTGACATTATGCATCCCGCGCAGTTCGTCCGTAACACTAGGTGCAATAACGGTGACGAATGCTCCGTCATCAGACAAGGCGTGAGCCTTGCGAGTGGCGATTCTTCCTCCTCCAACAACAAGAACTTTTCTGCTGCGTAGGTCAAGCATGATGGGCAACATCGGTTTCCTTATTGGGCGTTCACAAGTTGGGCGAGTTGTAGTGGGTCGCGAAGATCTAAATCTGCAACCGCACCAATCACGATAACGCTCGGAGCATGAGCACGAATAAAAACTGCTTCGTGCAATTGGATGCGCAACACTTGTTGCTTATCGCGGGTACCGTTATGCACGATTGCAACGGGAGTAGATGCTTCAAGCCCTCCCGCCATTAGTTCAGTCGCAATAGTTGCTAGACGTTCGGTGCCCATCAAGATGACGAGAGTTGAATCTGTGCGAGCGTGTGCACGCCAGTCGACTGATTGAGATCCTTGGGCGCAATGGCCGGTGACAACGGTGACTGCTCGAGAAACAAGTCGGTGAGTGACAGGGATGCCGGCTGCTGCAGGAACAGCAAAAGCAGATGAGATGCCCGGAACAATTGTGTATGCAACGCCTGCACGAGCGAGGGCTTCTGCTTCTTCGCCGCCGCGTCCAAAAACAAAAGGGTCTCCACCTTTGATTCGCACAACAACAGAGTGCTGTTGACCAAGTGAGATGAGTAAGTCATTGATGAGCTCTTGGGTGTGGCTTGTGCCTGGACGTTTGCCGACGTCTATAAGTTCTGCCGTCGCACACGCAAGCCCAAGAATTTCGGCAGAGACGAGCCTGTCAAACACAACAACATCGGCAGATTGCAAAAGTGACAATGCCTTGACCGTGAGTAATTCAGGGTCGCCCGGACCAGCTCCGACCAAATGTACGGTCATACTGCGCACTCCGAATCTCCAACTGCTGCAACGAAAGGTCCAGTTTCGCCGTAATCAACGAAGAAATCTGGATTTTCTGATGGAGCAGGAAAATGATCAAGGTCACGCAAGTCGCTAGCGATTGCATCTGCGCCGCCAACGCGATCCATCCATGTACGAAATGTTTCCGCGGGCGTGCGTTCGTTGGCAAAGCGACGCACTACTCGGGCGACTGCTTCTGGCGCGGCTTTGGCTGGAAGACGCAATGCTTTTTCGCCGAAGTGAATCTGCTCTTGACCGACGTATCCGCCTAACAACATCTGATATCCCGGTGCTGCTTGACCGTGAGCGCGGCGTTCTGCTCCGAAGAACCCAATGTCGGAGGCATGATGTTGACCACAACTATTGGTACAGCCAGAAATATTGATTCGCACTCCGCCAACTTCAGCAAGTCCTTCTTCTTCTAAAATATCTCCAATTGCTTTTGCTAGTCCACGTGACTGCGTGACTGCGATATTGCAAGTATCTGAACCCGGGCACGCCACGACATCTCTGGCTAGCTCAGCCCCTGGCCGAGCCATTTGAATTGCGTCGAGCGCCGCATAAAGGCGCGGCAGTTGCTCGTTGCTGAGCGCTCGAAAAACCACATTTTGACGGTTTGAGAGACGCACATCGGCGTTGAGCTCGCGCTGAACACTCGCGAGTGCCAAAAACTGTGCAGCAGTGATGTCGCCTAGCGGTGCATACGCGATCGCAGAGACTGTGCCATTTGCAGTACCACGAATCACGCTTGTTTGCACCCAACGCTCATACGGATCTTTTGCACGCAACTGCACGCTGACTCCTTGACCAACTGGCGTGATTTCTCCAGTTGTCGTGCGACCTGCTGGCGCGTCACCAGCAGCAATAACTTCTGGCGGAATTCCACCTGGCCATGACGAAGATGCTGGCAATGTCGTGCGAATTTTCATGACACGACGACGAACCTCGTCGATGCCGATCTGATCTACTACCCACTTCAGTCGCGCACGTAGTTTGTTGTCGCGATTTCCGGTTTG
>SHUT01000041.1 GCA_009691255.1 Ilumatobacteraceae bacterium | reverse complement strand
CTGCGTGAGGCTGATCGACTATTGGCGGAGAATATTCCGCTTGCTGAAGTGATGCGACATTTGGAGATTTCACATCAGACGTATCAGCGGTGGCGTAGCCAGTATGGGGCGATGCGACCTGATGATGTGGCACGACTCAAAACGCTGGAACAAGAAAACGCCAGGTTGAAACGGCTGCTCGCTGAGAAGGAACTCGATAACGACATGTTGAGGATGGTCGCTGGGTTGATTGAGTGAAGAGAAAATGGTGACCCCGAACCAGAAACGGGTGGCGGTGTCGGCTCTTGTTGACGAGTTTGCGGCAACGGATCCGAGCGTTAGCAGTCAAATATCCTCGTTATGGATATCGGCGTGTTCATGTGATGTTGCTGCGTGATGGGTTCCATGTGAATCGTAAACGGGTGCAACGCCTGTGGCGTTTAGAGAGCCTTCATGCGCAACGACCCAAACATCGCAAACCAAAGATTGCTCGTGTGCCGGTTGTTGTTCGGGGCCGATATCCGAATCATGTGTCTGCGCATGGACAACGGACCAGAGTTCATTGCTGACACTTTGCGTGACTGGTGCAAAGAACAAAACATTCAGGCCAACTATTGCGACCCAGGTTCACCCTGGCAAAACGGTCGCATCGAATCATTTAACTCGAGACTCAGAGACGAACTACTGACCAGAGAAGTGTTTGATTCGATGTGGGAAATCCGTTTCATGCTCGAAGAACACCGCAACAACTACAACCATTACCGCCCCCATAGTGCGCTTGCCTATCTGACCCCAATCGAGTACGCCACTAAATGGCGGACCAAAAACAGCGTGTTAGCCTCATAACAGGTGGACCGACAAACGGGGTCCAGGACACCAACTAAGTTCGCGATTAATAAACCTCGAGTTCATTACCTCAGCGTATTGTTTGCTCATTTGTCGTGCGCTCCAAAACCAGCAGTGTCAACAAGTCTTTGTTGCGGCGTTACCTGTTGTTCACCCTCAAGGCAAGTTCTAGATTTCGTAGTTAGGGTCGCCCATATCCCATTCGATAGAAATCCGCTCGCGCTCGGCATCGCGAACAATTCGCGCCATATTGCGCCGAAACTGGGGGTCATCGCGAGGCAAGAGAACGAGGCGGGCCAACACGCGGGCACGGAACTCCTGCAACAAGACATGGTCGCCGTAGTCGCCGTAGACCTCCCAATGGGGTGAAACGGCTCCGAGATAGGCAATCCGGGCATGGGCAACGGGTGGCTCAACAATGGTGACATCTGACATGGGGACCTCCGCAACTTAGATAAATAGCGCCAGAACAACGCCTCAATATTGTATCGGTGAAGACGGGAACTTTTGGGGGGCTTGGGTCGTCAGACATGACATCAGCGAATCCACCCCGGAAATGCACACCCAAGGAGAGTCATGTCAGCCACACTGCAAGTCACCATTCAACCCACTACCAAAAAGAGGGTCTTCCAGAATTCGCCCACATCATGGATGAACGATGGCACCTGTCGTATATATCCTCCTGCCACGTTTTTCCCCATTGATGGCAAAGGTGTCATTGCTGCCCAGAAGATCTGCAAAGGCTGCCCCGTCGCCTCAAGTTGTTTGGAATACGCCTTGAGCGAGAACATTGAGCATGGTGTGTGGGGCGGTACTAGCGAGCGTGAGCGTCGCCGTATCACCAAGGGTCGCCTGAACGTCGCCTAGACGACTTTGTGCTATTTGTCTGAGGCTGAGTCGTCAGACTTGTCGTCAGACTTGTCGTCAGACTTGACATCCATTGCTTTTTTAAACTCTTTTTGCGCCTGACCAAGATTTTTAGCCAACTTGGGCAATTGGGATCCGCCGAATAAAACCAGCACGACCACTATAAGAACGATTAACTCGGGACCTTCAAGGAATGACAACATACCTTGACCGTAGCACTTGGGGTGGTTGCCTGATAAGCCTTAGCCGTGCTTGAGTGTGTCGTCAATGTCAGCCAAGGATCTGACCGGACCCTGGTCGAGGCCCTAGCCAGCAGAGTTAGCAGGGATCTGCTTGATCTGCACTCCGACCCCGACCACAATCGCAGCGTGTTTACGCTGGTGGGCGAACTCGCTCCGCGCGTGCTTGCCCGCGCTGCTGTTTCCAAAATAAATCTTCCTGACCACACTGGCGTTCACCCACGACTCGGGGTAGTTGATGTTGTTCCGTTCGTGCCACTTGCAGAGTCGACGATGGCTGACGCACTGCGAGCTCGAAATGAATTTGCGGCATGGGCAGTTGACACTCTGCATGTGCCGTGTTTTTTCTACGGACCAGAAAGATCGCTGCCGTACGTGCGCAAGCATGCGTTTGGGTCATTGATGCCCGACGTGGGTACATCAACACCGCATCCAACCGCCGGAGCAATATGTGTCGGAGCGCGTCCCATTTTGGTGGCTTACAACATTTGGCTTGCACACACGACACTCACTCAAGCCCATGCAATTGTTGCACTCGTACGCAGCGATAGCGTGCGAGCACTCGCACTACAGGCGGGCCAATTCACTCAAATAAGCATGAATCTCATTGATATAAACGTCACTGGCCCAGCAGACGTATATAACTTTGTTGCAAGTCATGCCACCATTGAACGAGCAGAACTCGTAGGACTCGCTACTGCACAAACTCTCGCACCGATTGCAAGAACTGATTGGTCACAACTAGATCTTGGAGTAGAAAAAACAATTGAATGGCGTATTGCTACGCGCGCACGAAAGTTGTTAAGAGCAGATTAGGCAGTGCCAGTAATACGAATTGTTTGGGCACGTTGACGACGCAAACGACGCCTCTCGCGTTCGCTTAGTCCGCCCCAGATTCCGAACTTCTCGCCATTTACTAATGCAAACTCCAAACAATCACCACGCACTACGCAGCCTCTGCATACTTCTTTGGCTTCACGTGTTGATGCCCCGCGTTCGGGAAAGAAAAGATCGGGGTCGACTCCGAGACAGTTTGCCTCGTCTTGCCAGGCGCGATCTTGACTGAGTTCATCATGTTCAAATACCATCAAATTTGCCTTTCGGATGATGTGTCAGAGGGGGTGACTATTGCCAATCCCCCACTAGTTGCTACAAGCCTGTAATTACAACCATGTAATTGTGACAAATCATACCCTAAAAGGCAAGGGGTTTAAAACTAAACGTGTCTAACGAACAGATGTTCGCTTTTTGTGGTCCATGAAATCGACAAGCACATAGTTGCCGAGTGTCTCCGGGGTTGTGAAAAAAGCTCGTCCGTTATTGATGCGAGTGAGCTGTTCGATGAAGGCCCGCAATGCACCTGTGGCATCAAGAACAAAAGTATTGATGCGGATATTGTCCTTTGTACAACGCATGACTTCGTGCAGTGTGGCTTCGACTGTCTCGCGCACAGGCGGGTAATTGAAATAGACATCGCCTGACGGCGTGATGTGAGCGGTGGGTTCTCCGTCGGTAATCATGATGATTTGTTTGGTTCCACTTTGGCGGCTGAGCAGTTGCCGAGCAAGTCTGAAGCCGTGTTGCATGTTGGTGCCATACGCCAGGTCCCAAGATACCTCAGGCAGTTGTTCGTGTGTCAAAACATGGGCCATCTCACTGAAACCAACGAGCCCCAGATAGTCGCGTGGGAACTGCGAACTGATCAGCGAGTGAAGCGCCATTGCTACTTTTTTTGCAGGCACAAAGTTGCCGCGCATCGGCATTGACATACTCAGGTCAAGCATCAGTACAGTCGATGAACGAGTTGAATGCTCTGTGCGTTCGATTTCAAAATCTTCGTGAGATAGTTTCACGGGCGTTCCCCCACCCTGGCGGCGAATCGCATTGCGGATTGTTTGCTGCAAATCAAGGCGGAACGGATCACCAAACTCGTACGGCTTGCTGTCGTACGTGCGGTCATGCCCACTGCCATCTTCGGAGATTCGGTGTTGGCCAAATTTGTCTTTGGCAAGCTTTGAGAACAGTTCGCGCAACGCATTGTTGCCGATTGCCTTAAGTCCACGCGGAGTAAGTTCTAACTTGCCGTCTTTGCGATTAATTAGACCGGCTTCTTCGAGCTTTTTGGTCATTTGCGCCAATCGCTCCATAGATTTTGCGGCATCATCGCCTAGTAAATCTCGCACTCTGTCAAGGTCTGCTTCGGCAAGCGCTGACGGGTTAGTTGCGTTGCGCAGGAGACCCTCAAGTTCGTCTAGTTGGCCCATCTCTTGCATTGACTGCATCGCTTGACCCATGTTCATCGGCTCTGAACCGCTGAAGTTATATTCCTTGTTCCAACCTTGCTGTGGAAACATCCCCTGCAGGTTTTGCCCGAGTTGTTGCACTTGCCACTGCAAATCCATATCTCCCAGCATTTGCTCGGACAACTGTTGCAGTTGCTGACGTTGTTCGGGAGTCATTGAGTTCATCATCGCCTGCATCGCTTGCATTCGTTGCGCCATTATTTGGAGCAGTTCTTCAAGCGTTTGAGGATTCTCTGGAAAAAAATCACCGAAGTTCTGCATGAACTCTTCGAACTTTGGGTCTTCTCCGGCCTGGTGTCGCTCAATCATCTGATTCAATTCAGACATCATGTCTTTCATGCGCTGCATATCTTCAGCAGACATATTCTGCATCTCGCCCGACAACTGATCGACGAACTGCTGCATCAATTCTTGGCGTAGTTTCTCCATCAGTTCTTCAAAGCGCTGTCGAGCCTCTCCTGATTCAAAATCATAAGACTGCAGTTCTTTAACCATTCCGGCAAGGTCTTCTGGCAACATATCGAGACGAAAATTGTGTTCCATTGCCGAGTTTTGGGCATTCTCAGTTCGACGCGGATCGCCTGACTGCTCGGCATTTTTGAGCGCTTGATCGACAGCATGACGCTCTTCATCAACGATGTCGCGCAACTCTTGAGCAATCTCACCGAATACACCACCAAGGTCTCCGCTCTCCTGGATTTCTTTGCGCCGTTCGTTGATGCGTTTGAGCATCTCCTGCAAGCCCTCAATGTGATTGCCATCTGGATCTGTCATTCCTTCGCGCATTAGTCGGCGCAACGCTGCATTTAAATCTCCGTGATATAACAAATCATCGGTGAGTTCTTCAAGAAGTGCGTCAGCATCAAGGTCAAAACCCTGCTGGGTGCCATCCCAACGTGAATAATAGAAACCAGAACCCATATCCGCACGATAGTGCCCTATTGTGTAGGGGACATGCGCGTGCCTCGTACTTTCATCTTTGTGGACATCTCTGGTTTTACCAATTTCACTACCTCACAAGGCGACGACGCCGCTGGTCAACTCTTGTCGGCATGGCGCACCGTCACCCGCAACGTGGCTTCTGAGACTGGCGTGCGAATTGCAAAATGGCTTGGGGACGGATGCATGGTGGTTGCCGTGCAACAGCATGACGCGATCATCTTTGCGATGGAACTGCAGAAGCGCTCCGGGGCCGCCTGCGCGCCCCTCAGTATTCGAACCGGAATGGCAACGGGCTTGGCGCTGTTATTCGAGGGAGACGACTACATTGGCTCTGCGGTCAATACTGCTGCCCGGCTCTGCGATGCAGCCGAACCGCTTGAAGTTCTAATTCCGGCTGAACATGTCGGAGAGCTTCCAGAAGGTGTCACCGTTGTCAAACACGCACCGTTGTCCATGCGTGGCTTACCTGAGGAGATTCCAGTTGTCGTGCTAACGGGGGCCCCAACGAACACTGCAAAAAATGACACCAGCGAACTCTGGACCCGCTCACCTTCAGTTTTTTAGACGCGGTTTAACAAACTCTCGCGCGATGCTCTCTAGCCACGCGCACGATAAGTAGCACGGGTTCCGTTTGCGTCTTTATTCAGGCGCTTCGAAAGATGCAAGCCTTCCAGCACGAACTCCACAGCACTCGCCACAACAGCAGGAGATTCGTCTCCGCCAATCAGCGCCAATACGGGTTCACGCAGCGCAGGCATATCCATAATTAGTGTTGCCTGTTCTTGTGAACCGCGATCTTCGCCGACGTGGGCGATGCCACCCTCTTCGAAGGCGGTGATGACATCACGCATTTTTTCGTGCTGAGCAATCTGCTTATACACAGTGAGGACTGCACCCGAAATAAGTTGCTGCAAGATGGCCGACTCACGTCCTTCTTCGAGGGACTCGATCTCAACTTTTCCGCTTGTGCTCGACGCTAATGCTTCGAGGTCGCTGATTCGGGGAGCAACGTGTGTTTCACCAGCACGCAGCGCGCGTCGCACCGCATTGGCACACAAGATTTCGTAATTGCTAACCGACAAGCGCACACTGACGCCACTGCGTTGATTGACCTGACTGCTCGCCCGCGCGTGTTGTGAAAAAGTAGCGATGATTTGTTCCATGAAGAACGGCATGCTGACAGCGACATCACCAATGCTGGCGGGACGTGCCTCTTGACGCACGATGGCAATTTCTGTCTCGGCGTCTAATGGATAATGCGTGCGGATTTGACTGCCGAATCGGTCTTTGAGCGGTGTAATGATGCGACCACGATTGGTGTAGTCCTCTGGGTTCGCCGATGCCACCAACATCACATCAATGGGTAATCTAATTTTGTATCCACGAATCTGCACATCGCGCTCTTCAAGAATGTTGAGTAATCCAACCTGAATGCGCTCGGCGAGATCCGGTAATTCATTGATTGCAAAAATTCCGCGATTCGTGCGTGGCACGAGTCCGTAATGCAGTGTTAATTCATCTGAGAGATAACGCCCCTCGGCAACCTTGATGGGATCTACTTCGCCAATAAGGTCAGCGATGGATGTGTCGGGTGTCGCCAGTTTTTCACCGAACCGTTGCGATCGATGGACCCATGCAACCGGAGTCTTGTCGCCACGCTTGGCGCACAAATCAATGGCGTACCGCGACACAGGGTTGTACGGGTCATCGTTGATTTCACTGCCCGCGATAATGGGCATCCATTCATCAAGCAAACCAGTGAGCGAGCGGATGATGCGACTCTTGGCCTGACCCCGCTCCCCCAAAAAAATAACATCGTGCCCTGCGAGTAATGCGTTCTCTAGCTGTGGCATTACTGAGTCTTCGTATCCCAGCACACCATCAAACAATGGCTCGCCAGCTTTTATGCGGGCGATAGCGTTCAGGCGCAGTTCGTCTTTGACAGACTGAGATGCCCAGCCTGATGCGCGTAAGCCGCCCAAGGTGGTAGGAAGGTTGGATGGTGCGTTCGGCACGTCGCTCATTTCATAACAGTATCGGAGACACTCCACATCACCTAGTGGAGCAGTGGATTGCTACCCCGGCAACCGATGATTCTCGCCGTCTCGCTCTTTCTGGCGCCCGTGATTCGCTGGACTGGAATAGTGTGGCGGTCCCTGGCGAATGGCGGTCCAACGAGGCCTTTGCCGACCACGCTGGTGGAGTTTTATACCGCACAACCTTTGAGCGGGCGATGCCATCCCAAGATCAACGGTTGTGGATCGCGTGCGATGGCATCTTTGATCAAACTGACATTTGGCTTGACGGAGCGTATATCGGTGATCAAGATGACTATTTCCTACGCCACGCCTACGACATCACGGCATTGTCTCGGCTTGACACAACACATTCGTTGATATTGGAAGTTAACGGTTCGCATCATGCCGGCATCTGGCGACCAATTGAAATAGTGACAACTGGAGTTGTCGGTATTGAGACAACTCGTATTTTGTGTCGCGATGCCACCGATGCTCAGGCACATTTGCGACTACATGCCGTTCTTGACTCGAGCATTTCATGCATGACGACAATACAAACAAGCGTCAATGACGCTGTATTGGCCCGAAAAATTTATTCTTTATCGCCAGGCTCAAACGAGATCTCCTGGACCATTGACATTGATCAACCCGCCTTGTGGTTTCCGTGGGGTTTGGGCGATCAGCCTTTGAGCACCGTACTAATTGAAGTTTTGATTGATGGTGTCGTCAGCGATTCATACAGCGTGGTGACCGGTCTGCGCGAAGTCTCGATGGCTGATTGGGTATTGCACATCAACGGCGAACGCATGTACACCAAGGGTGCGTATCTGGAAATGCCTGACTGCGACATGGGGACAGTGAGCGACCAAGACATTGCGCACCCCATTGTGTTAGCGCACGAACTTGGCCTCAATCTTGTGCGCCTGCATGACCATGTGGCTCACCCTGCCGTATACGACGCTGCCGACACATTGGGCATGATGATCTGGCAAGACATTCCGCACCGACCAGCTGGAAAACGTGGCCGTCGCGTTGCCACTCGTTGGACAGATGGCCTTGTCGCCACACTCGGGCACCATCCGAGCGTGGCATTGTGGCACCACAAAGCTTTTGACAAATGGACACAGAGCCATTTGCACAAAGTGGACGAAACGCGTCCGGTTGTTGCGCATGCGAGTAGTGCGATTCCGTTTGGACTCTTTGATCACGTTCTGGCAAAACCCGTGCGACAATTTTTGTCTGGCATCGGGCACGACATATCAACATCGATGGCAGTTGTTCCAAATATCGCCAGATTTCCAACTCACGAACAATGGCATGTCGTTCATGCCGACGCACATGCTGCCGTGAGTGACCCGATTTCATTGCGACGCGACATTGAAGCATTACGGCGAGTGAAGTACGAACCGGCTGCAGGGTTTTGTTTTCCCGAATTACTTGACTCATCTACTTTGTCGGACGGTGGTGTTTTAGATTCAGAAGCAAGTCCAAAACCATCGTATTTTGCGCTCCAAGACGCATGCCGTCCTGTGATTGTTGTGGCAGACCAACCGCCAGCGGTACTCACGCCAGGCGATCCAATTTCGTTCAATGTGCACGTGGTTAACGACCTCCATCACGAACTCGTTGGCGCCAGAGTGATCGCCACGCTGACATGGTCAGGAGGCCAAGAGCATCACGAGTGGACAGGCGATATATCACCTGATGCATGCGTGTTCATCGGGCATGTTGAATCTGCCACACCAACAACAGTTGGCTCGCTGATTGTGAGCCTGCTCGTAGAAGCTGGCGAACACACATCGAGTAATCGTTATGTCGCCACCGTCGTGGCATAACGATTCTTTTAGCGGGCTAGATCCTTGCGGCTTGCAAACTTAGCCTTGCGATAGTCCTTGTTTAACAATGCAATCACGTCGACGGAGATCTCCTTGGGGCAGGCGCCCTCACATTCGCCATGATTTGTGCACGACCCAAAGTATTCATCCATCGTCTCGACCATTGATTCGACGCGCTTAAAGCGCTCAGGCTGACCTTGTGGCAGACGATTGAGGTGCGCAACTTTTGCGCCGGTAAACAAATTGGCGGCGCCGTTTGGACACGCCGCTACACATGCCCCACAACCGATGCACTGCGCCGAGTCCATGGCTGCATCAGACACTGGCTTGGGAATCGCAATCAAGTTGGCATCAGGAGCACCACCTGTTGGCGCGGTGATGAAACCGCCGGACTCAATAATGCGATCAAACTTTGAACGATCAACCATTAGGTCTCGAATAATTGGAAATGCAGCGGCCCTAAATGGTTCGATCACAATGCTGTCGCCGTCAGAAAACTTGCGCATGTGTAATTGACACGTTGCGGTGCCACGCTGGGGCCCATGAGCCTGTCCGTCAATCATCAATGAACATGTTCCGCAAATACCTTCGCGGCAGTCGTGGTCAAACACGATCGCTTCTTTTCCGTCGCTGATTAAACGCTCATTGAGGTAATCAAGCATTTCAAGAAAAGATGCCTCATCGCTTATTTCGTCGACGTTGTATGTCTCAAACGCTCCTTTGACAGTAGGCCCAAGTTGACGCCAGATCTTCAAGGTGAGATTTTTAATGCTGTTGCTCATTTGTAGCTCCGTGTGGCGAGATGAATTGCTTCGAATTCAAGTGGTTCGACGTTGAGATTGGGTGACATCGCATCGCCGCCCCACTGCCATGCAGACACATGGCAGTAGTTCTCGTCGTCTCGCTTTGCTTCGCCTTCATCGGTTTGGTGTTCTGTGCGGAAATGCCCTCCGCAACTTTCTTGACGCGATAGTGCGTCGCGACACATCAACATTCCGAGTTGAAAGAAGTCATCAACGCGACCAGCCTTTTCAAGTGTTTGATTGAGGCTCATTCCATCTCCGGTAACCCGCAGATCGGTCTTGAATTCTTCATACAACGCTGGCAGATCAGACAACGCTTGTTGCAGACCTTGTTCGTCGCGCTCCATTCCGCAACGATCCCAAATAATCTTGCCGAGTTCACGATGGAACCAATCAGGCGAGCGAGTGCCTTTGATATTGAGATAACCGTTGTATTGATCTCGTGCTGCTTGCTCTGCTTTTTTGAATTCTGGATGATCGACGCCTGGAATAGTTTTTCCGAGCAGTGGCGCCAGCTCGTTTCCGATTGTGTACGGCAAAACAAAATATCCGTCTGCCAAACCTTGCATCAGCGCACTCGCTCCCAAGCGATTGGCTCCGTGATCAGAAAAGTTTGCTTCTCCAGCCGCGTATAGCCCTGGAATATTTGTTTGTAATTCGTAGTCAACCCACAAGCCACCCATTGTGTAGTGCGATGCGGGATAGATGCGCATTGGCATGTCGTACGGATTTTCTCCGGCAATTCGTTCGTACATTTCAAACAAGTTTCCGTAGCGCTCTTGAACGACATCATGTCCAAGACGCGCAATGACCTCATTGAAGTCCAAATACACACCGTTCTTGAGTGGGCCAACGCCCTGGCCTTTGTCGACGAGACGCTTTGCGGCGCGGGAAGAAATGTCGCGAGGCGCAAGGTTTCCGTATGACGGATACAAACGCTCTAGGTAATAGTCACGGTCTGACTCTGCGACTTCATGTGCGGGACGAGTTTCGTTTGGATTCTTGGGCACCCAAACTCGACCGTCGTTTCGTAATGACTCTGACATCAATGTCAACTTGGACTGGAACTCATCACTTTGGGGAATACATGTTGGGTGGATCTGCGTGTAACACGGATTAGCGAACAGTGCACCCTTGCGGTGGGCTCGCCACGCAGCCGTGACATTGCAAGACATCGCGTTTGTTGATAAGAAAAAGACGTTTCCGTATCCGCCTGTTGCAAGCACCACAGCATGAGCGGCATGGGACTCGATCTCACCTGTAACCAGATCGCGTGTCACGATGCCAGCAGTGCGGCCGTCAACGGTGACGACGTCAAGAAACTCAGTGCGATTAAACAAACGCACTCCCCCCAGCCCAATTTGACGCGCAAGTTGCTGATATGCGCCCAGCAACAATTGCTGTCCTGTTTGACCGCGGGCATAAAAAGTGCGGCTGACTTGGGCGCCACCAAATGAACGGTTGTCGAGCAAGCCCCCGTATTCACGCGCAAAGGGAACTCCCTGCGCCACCATTTGATCGATGATGTTTACGCTGACTTGCGCAAGACGATGCACATTCGATTCGCGGGCCCGAAAGTCCCCACCCTTAACCGTGTCGTGGAACAATCGGTTAACGCTGTCGCCATCACCTTGATAGTTTTTGGCGGCGTTAATGCCTCCTTGCGCTGCAATCGAGTGCGCCCGACGCGGTGAATCATGAAACGTGAACGAATCAACTTGGTATCCGAGCTCGGCAAGTGTTGCCGCCGCAGACGCTCCAGCTAGTCCAGTACCCACCACGATGACCTTGAACTTGCGCTTGTTGTTGCGGTTCACCAACTTCATGTCAGCTTTGTAGTTGTCCCACTTGTCCTCAATTGAACCGAGTGGAATTTTGCTATTGAGTTGCACTGTGTTCTGTGCAAGAAGATCCTCTGTGAGGCTCATATTGTTCTCCTAGTTGCGCGTTCTGATTTGAAAAGTTTCATCCGACTTAGTTTCCGACGACGCCAGCGAGTACCGCGATAGGAAATGACACGTTGCCAATGACAA
Organism: Ilumatobacteraceae bacterium; assembly: GCA_009691255.1. GTDB lineage: Bacteria > Actinomycetota > Acidimicrobiia > Acidimicrobiales > Ilumatobacteraceae > UBA2093. Next base: position 3,351 of record SHUT01000041.1, on the reverse strand, counting down.
TGACTGCGGCAAAGCCGGTTGCAAATGTGCGACGCCATTTATTGAAGCGTGGGTTGTTCCAACCCAATGATTGAAAGATGCTCCAGGCCCCATGAAAAAGATGGATTCCAAGCAAAACATTGGCGATGACATAGAAAATTGCCACGGGCACCCGTTGCAGACTGAAGACCACGTTTCCGTATACATCTTTGAGACCATCTGCATCTTTGGTGCCGACGTGATCGTTGACCACTCCAAATGTGAGATCGAGCAAATGCCATGCGATGAAAGCAAGTGCGATGATTCCGCTCCAACGCATTGTGCGACTTGCAAAGGTGGCGACCTGATAATCCCGAGCGCTTTGATATTTCACTGGTCGAGCCCGACGATTGAGGACCGTGAGCGAATACGCAGCATGAAGATGAAGCAGCAGCATCGTGATCAGCCCAGCACGCAAAATCCAAAGCGTCACCCCATGCGGTGCAAGCGGATACAACAACTCTTCTAAAAATTTGGCGTAGTGGTTCAGGTCTGTGGCCCCCAAGTACATTTTGAGGTTGCCAATCATGTGAAACAGAACAAATCCCATCATGGCGATTCCGGTCACGGCCATCACATATTTCTTGCCCACCGCCGTGGAATAAAGGTCCAGTAAAAACGGACGACGCTTGCGAGAGCGCATCGCAGTGCCAGTGACGGGCCCGCGCTGACTGCTGACTGCCTGAGCCATAGGGATTCCCTTAAACCTTTCCTGCCGGCCACCCTGCCCGCGAATCGAGCACACTGACTGCCCTGAAACGGTACTCCGAGAGCGACCCCAACGAGGAACTTCTACCCCTGACAATTTGGGGCTGTGAAAAAAGTCCTGACCATTTCGTGTTTTGGGGGTCGGCTTCACTATTGTTGTCACGTTCACCAAGGAGGGCGGCCGCAACATGGCTTCCCCCGAGACCGCCGGGAGACAGTAACGGTGTTTGGAATATTTGCAGCAGAAGGTGGTTACCAGGAGTTCGTATTGAAAGGGGGTGAGTGGGTCGTCTTGTATCTTGCGATTGCGTCGGCACTTCTTGCCATTGCAGTCGGCTTCTATCTAGCCAAATCAGTCATGGCAGCCGACGAAGGCACGCCCAAAATGAAAGAGATCGCCCTGGCCATTCAAGAAGGTGCCCTGGCTTATTTGAAGCGCCAGTTCAAGACAATCGCCCTCATTTTGATCCCGTTGGCCGCGATCGTGTTCATCACGTCGAGCGCGATCTCGCGCAGTGATGACTCTCAAGCATTGAGTTTCGTCCAGTCAGGATTCTGGCGAACACTCGCATTTGTCCTCGGATGTTTTGCCTCTGGTTTTACTGGATACATCGGCATGACCCTTGCCACGCGCGGAAACGTGCGCACGGCAGCGGCAGCACTCACTGGGTCGATGCCTCGTGCCCTTGACGTTGCATTTCGCACTGGCGGCGTGGCTGGCATGTTCACCGTTGGTCTTGGACTTCTTGGTGCCACCGGAATCATCATGATCTTCCAGAACACATCAAGTGCAATCTTGGTTGGTTTTGGTTTTGGTGGCTCACTTTTGGCGCTGTTCCTGCGCGTTGGTGGCGGTATTTTCACAAAGGCTGCTGACGTTGGTGCAGACCTCGTGGGCAAAGTCGAAGCCGGAATTCCAGAAGACGACCCTCGCAACCCTGCGGTCATCGCGGACAACGTTGGTGACAACGTTGGTGACTGTGCAGGTATGGCTGCTGACTTGTTTGAAAGCTACGAAGTCACTCTCGTTGCCTCGATCATTCTTGGTGTTGCTGCATTCAACTCTGTTGGTGCAAATCCAGCACTCGGACTTGTCTTCCCACTTGCAGCACGCGCGATTGGCGTGATCGCGTCAATTGCAGGCGTATTTGCAGTAAAAGCCAAAGAAGACGAAACCAATGCACTCAAGCCAATCAACAAGGGCTTCATGGTTGCTGGCTCGCTGACGCTTGTCGGAACACTTGCACTGTCTCTTGGATACGTCGGCAACGAATTCGACAACATTGGCTGGAAATGTTTTGGCGCTGTGGCAATCGGTCTCATACTCGCGCAACTTGTGAGTCGTCTCACTGAGTACTACACCGCAACACATCACGCGCCAGTAAGAGAAATCGCAGGATCAGCCGAGACTGGTCCTGCAACTGTGATCCTTTCTGGTACCGCATACGGTCTTGAGAGCAGCGTGTACGCCGTCATCGCCATTGCCATTGCTATCGGCGCAGCACTTGCTCTTGGTGGCGGAAACCTCACCTTGTCGCTGTATCTCGTTGCCCTTTGCGGTATGGGAATGCTCGCCACAACCGGAGTCATCGTGTCAGAAGATACGTTTGGCCCAGTGTCAGATAATGCTGCTGGCATCGCTGAAATGAGCGGTGAGTTTCATGGCGAGGCACAAAAGATCATGGTCAGCCTCGACGCAGTTGGCAACACAACAAAGGCTGTTACGAAGGGCTTTGCGATCGGCTCAGCCGTAATCGCGGCTGTTGCACTCTTTGCATCGTTCATCGAAACTGCAGGAGCAGAACTCGGAATCAAAGTCGAAAACCTTAAAGACGGTGTCTTCAAGGTTCCAGAACTCTCCATCAACGTTGCGGATCCAAAGATCTTTATTGGTCTTTTGATCGGTGGTGCTGTCCCGTTCTTGTTCTCAGCGCTTGCGATTCGTGCTGTTGGTCGAACCGCTGGAGTTGTTGTGCAAGAAGTTCGCAAGCAATTCGCCGACGGAAAAATCATGCGTGGAGAAAAGTTGCCAGAGTACGGACCAGTCATTGACATCTGCACAGAAGCTTCATTGCGCGAACTCTTGACACCTGCACTTCTCGCAGTTCTCACCCCAGTCATCATCGGCTTTGGAATTGACTGGAAAGCCCTTGGAGGTTTCTTGGCTGCGGTGATTCTGACTGGTCAGCTCATGGCGAACTACCTCAGCAATGCTGGTGGTGCGTGGGACAACTCCAAGAAGTACATCGAAGACGGAAACCACGGTGGCAAAGGTTCAGAGCCATATAAGGCTGCTGTTATTGCAGACACAGTCGGTGATCCATTTAAAGACACTGCAGGTCCAGCGCTCAACCCATTGATCAAGGTGATGAACCTTGTGTCGTTGCTGATTCTTCCAGCCATCATCAGCACAAAAGACAATGATGGTCTGCGACTGGGCGTTGCTGGTCTGGCCACTGTTGTCTTGGTGAGTGCTGTTGTGTACTCAGGTCGCAAGAGCGGCGGAATCACCGCTAGCGCTGCATAAACGAGCGAATGCTCGCCCTTTTTAACCTCGAACAACTCCTTGAAAACGGAGGATTGCTTGTCTTGGCTGCGATTGTGTTTGCTGAGTCCGGTTTGCTG
>SHUT01000040.1 GCA_009691255.1 Ilumatobacteraceae bacterium | reverse complement strand
TCTGCAGAGGGTATTCAAGCCTTGCCCACGCAATGGAGTTTTGCGCAAGAATCTGCCACCAAGCACGGCAACACAGTTGACCGCAAAAATTGGCGCGTGATGTTGAGTTGGCATATTGCCGAGACTCGCGAAGAAGCGCGTTCGCAGGCAGCGCTCGGATTACAACGTTGGCACAACGAATATATTCACACTATTTTAGGACGACCGGGCACAGTCCCCGTTGAGAACCCATGGGAACTGCTGGATCAATTCACCGGACCTGCTGGTGGCGGAGCTGCTGTCGTTGGCACGCCAGATGACCTGGTGCAAGCGATTCGAGCAATTCAAAAATCAAGCGGTGGCTTTGGAGTTGTGTTGGGGTTTGCCCATGACTGGGCAAATCGTGAAAACACACTGAAGTCATGGGACCTTGTCGCTCGCTATGTGATTCCCGAAATCAACGGCTACACCGCCAACTTACGTAAATCAGCAGATTTTGTGATTGAAAAACAAGCAGAGCTGATTAGCGGCGCAACAGCAGCAGTGATGCAAAAAATAATGGAAAACGAAACAGCCGCTGCAGCCATGATGACCACAATGCAACAAGTAGCACAACAGGCTGCATCCGGAGATAAAAAACAAGACACTACATTTCAGCCAGGCGCCGGAATGCCAACTACAACTAAAGACATGACATGAACCGACTAGTACAAATGGGCCTGCAGATTCCGGTTTTTTCTTATGACGGAATCGCGCCCGAAAAACTCTTTGAAGCAGTCGCTGCTCAAGCGGTGGCGGCCGAAAAAGCAGGCTTCGACAGCGTGTGGGTGATGGATCACTTTTTTCAGTTACCAGGGCTCGGCAAGCCAAGCCAAGAAATGTTTGAGTGCTACGCAATTCTTTGCGCCCTCGCTGCACGAACATCAACAGTGCGACTCGGGGCAATGGTTGGCGGTGTCACATACCGCAATCCTGCCGTGTTAGTTAAGTCGGTCACAGCACTTGACGTGATTTCAGGTGGTCGCGCAATCTGGGGAATCGGTGCGGGATGGTTTGAGCTGGAACACAATTCATTTGGGATTGAGTTTGGAACTTTTACAGAACGGTTCGAAAAATTAGAAGAAGCACTACAAATTGCCAAGATGATGTTTGTTCAAGATCGCACAACGTTTGAGGGCAAGTGGTTCAACATTGATCAGGCCTACAACTCACCTAAGCCAATCCAGGCTGGCGGACCGCCGATCATGATTGGTGGCAGCGGCCAAAAGAAAACATTGCGCATGGTGGCCCAATATGCAGACGCCTGCAATGTTTTTGGCGAAGCACAACAAGTACGTCACCTGATGAACGTGCTCAATGACCACTGTGACCGATTGGGTCGCAATCCCGACGACATCTGCCGCACCCGACTCGGAACAATCGCTATTGGTCGCACTCGTGAAGAGGCCGAAGCAATGGCGCTGAGCAGTCGCGGTGTGAAAAAACTATCCGACCTGCCCGAGGCCGATGCCGCTCGTGTGCGCTCGATGATGATTATCGGCAATACCGATGATGTGCGCGGGCAAGTGCAAGAACTTCTTGATTCAGGCCTTGACGGGGTGGTCTTCAATATGCCATTCACTCACGACCCAGCCGTGGTGGCTCTCGCTGGTGAGGCTCTTGGCCCTATCTTGAAGCGATAACTACCGCCACCAAGCCGCCTCTCGCAGGTACCCTTGCGTAATGGCAGGCGACCTCATCTACGCATTTCGCATCATGCGACTCCCCCTGCTTGATGCAGGTGGTTCGGCCATTGGCCGCATTGATGACATCGTCGTGGTCCCCGGCAGCAAGGGCACAGCCCCTCAGGTCTTGGGTTTTGTGGCCACCAGCCAACGCCGTCGCATCTTTGTGAACGCTGCTCGCATTGTCTCTCTTGATGGTGCTGGCGCTCGGCTCAGATCATGGGACGTAGATCTCAATCCATTCCGTCCACGCGACGGAGAACGCCTAATCGGCACAAACATTATTGACACCCAAGTCGGCGACGAGACCGTGAGCGATGTCGCATTGCGCCCCACCACTAATGCGCGCGACAGCGGATGGGAAGTCGCCAAAGTTCGGCTTACAAAGCGCGGACAACTCGGTCGGCGCGCAAGTTATCGGTTGATCGATTGGAATCAATTGTCTTCGTTGTTTGCAGCCTCAACAGAAATGGCTGCTGAGGCTGCACGACTTCGCGGAATGCATCCCAGTGACGTAGCCGCAATTGTTCGCGCCTTGCCCCATGCACAACGACAACTAATTGCTCGTGAAATGGACGACGACCGTTTGGCTGATTTGCTAGAGGAATTGCCAGAAGACGAACAACTCACGCTGATTGCCAACCTTGACCTGGATCATTTGATTGACGTATTAGAAGAAATGGAATTCGACGACCTTGCCGACTTATTGGCAGAGATGCCCGGCGAACAACGCAGCACAGTTCTTGAAGCAATGGACGAAGACGACGCTGCGGTCGTGCGTCAACTTTTGTCATACCAAGAAGGCACTGCCGGCGCAATGATGACTCCAGAAATCATCATCATGGGACCAACCGCAACAGTTGCCGAAGCACTTGCCCAAGTGCGCGACCCGGAATGGCTTGTCTCAATTGCTGCACAGGTATTTGTGGTGCAGCCGCCACTGAGTGCACCAACTGGTACTTATCTCGGAGTTGTTCATTTGCAGCGCTTGTTGCGCGAGCCACCAAGCACTGAACTTGCAAAATGTTTGTCGAAAGAACCAACTATTAGTCCAGACGTGTCGGACTCTGAAGTAGCTGAACGCGTCGCTTCATACAACTTGTTAGCGGTTGGAGTCTGTGACGAACTTGGTCGCCTCTTGGGTGCAATCACTGTTGACGACGTACTAGACCACATGTTGCCCCGTGACTGGAGACAACGTCAACGTCAGGCCACACCATGAAACGCCGCGAAGATCTCTCCACGCCGCGTCAGCGCCGACGCGTTGGTATTCACTATGACCCCGACGCATTTGGTCAGTTCAGCGAGGCTATTGCTCGTTGGTTAGGTACCGCACGCTTTTTGGTGATTCAAACATGCATCGTCATCGTGTGGGTTATTTTTAATGCTGTCTCTGATTCGGCACGTTTTGACAAGTATCCGTTTATCTTGTTGACATTGGCTCTGTCTCTACAAGCCGCATATGCAGCACCATTGATTTTGTTGGCTCAAAACCGCCAGGAAGACCGTGACCGTGAACAACTCGAGATCGATCGTGCTGTAGCTGCCCGCACGCAAGCAGACACTGAGTATTTGGCTCGCGAACTTGCTGGTGTTCGAATGGTGCTGACAAACGTTGTTACCACAGACGATTTGCGCGAGCACCTAGAGTCTTTGACCAGCGCATTGGATCGTTTGGTAGAAAACAAAGACGCGTCCTCACCAACTGCAACGTAGCTACGAAATTGCAATAGGTGCCAATGAGTAAAGTCTCATTGACAGGAAGCGCACATGCCGATGAGATCGAGGCGATGATGCTGCAACTCAAAACCAGCGCGTTGCGCCACCGTAGCAAGTGTCTTATCGAGTTCATGCTCGATTGCGTCTGGCACAACAATGTCTTGCACGACTCCGCAACCTGCACACATCAAGTGGTGATGGTGCCCCATCAGATCTTCTACTAATTCAAATCGTGCCCAATCATCGCTCGACATCACGCGCGTCACCACGCCTGCTTTTTCAAGCACCGCGATATTGCGATATGCCGAACTTTGTGCCACGTCAGGCGTGGCTTGGAGAATCTCCGGGATCGACAACGGCCTGTCTGCGGCGGCAAGTACTTCGACAATCTGGCGGCGGCTGGCGGTAAATCGCTGATTCACGGCGTTCATGCGCAACGCTATGTCTGTATATAACGATGCTTTCGTGACCATGCCCTCAAGATTACTTGAGAATGACTGAGAATCAGCTAAGTGCTGGCATCACATATTTTTCAACGCGCTCCAGGCTTTCCCACGAGAACTCTGGAGATAATCCGCCCATCAACGGGTGAAGCATGAGCCGCCCAGCCTTAGCAAAGTCAATTGCTTCGTCAACGGTGAGAACCCGATACACGCCGCTTGCCCGAATGTCTTCAATCGTGGTCGCACCGCGCACCGTGACCGCTGATGACTGACGTGGGCGTTGCCACGCCGCATAGGACTGTGCGTCCCACAAAGCATGACGACCGATGACATCCCAATCGCGTTCAGGGTCTTCAGAGACATGAATAAACCCGAGACGCTCTGGCACAACTACATACCCTGCCTCGAATCCTACCTTGGCGCATTCGTCGTTGTACCAATCAGCAATCGTTGGGTTGCTGTCGGCAGCAGCGAATCCGATTCGCAAGCGAGCAGCCAGACGTGCAGCTGATTCACTTGAACCACCCAACATCATCATTGGTCCGCCTGGCGTGTGTGGTGTCGGCGTCACTCTCATTTTTTTTCCGTCAATATCAACATATTCACCGGTGAACAATTGCTTAAGCGCCGCTACATGATGCTCAAGTATTTGCAAGCGTTCACTGAATTTTATTCCCATCATGTCAAATTCTTCTTGTCGATAGCCTGTGCCAAGAATCAACATGATTCGCCCACGTGCGATGTGATCAGCAACAACAATTTGTTCTGCAAGGCGCACTGGATCGTGCATTGGTAACAACATCGCTGAAATTGAAATGGGTAGTCGGGTTGTTGTGGCTGCAATCGCTGATGCCAATGTCAATGGCGAAGGCAGATAGCCATCGGGGGTGCCGTGATGTTCGCTGATGATGGCCCCCGCAAAGCCAACGCGGTCGGCCCACCGACACATCTCAAGACATGCGTGGTATTGATCAGTGCGACTGACTGTTGCAAATTCTGGAAGTCTTAGATCAAATCGCAACATTGTCATTAGTTGTTCCTCCTGTGCTGTTCTGCAGTTATGTTACTCTAGATATTTACTGCGATATTCTGACTGCTTCATCTTGGCGAATAGCAGGAATGACGTACTCGCCCCATTGCCGAATTGTTTCCATCGACACCTCATGCGACACCGTTCCTAATTGACATATCACCATTATCTCGTCTGCCCCTGCTGCGATTAACTCGCGCGCATAGCGAATCGCTTGATGTCGATCTCCATAAGCATGTTGAGGAATTTCATATATCGTGGTAGCTGACGGTGAAACTGGAATGTTCATTTCAGATAGTCGAGCAACCACGTGTTGCGCGTCAGCTTTCATCGCCGCGAGATCATCTCCGGCATCAACCTCTAGCGAGGGAGGCAACCCGGTGCCGTACCAATGGTGAATTGATTCTGCAAAGAACCGCTGACCTCTCGTGCCGATGCGCAACGCTTCTTGTGCATTATCTAGCACAACGCTTGGGCACAGCGCAGCAAGGTGATTGTTGGCGTGATTACTGACGAATTTCTCACCAGAGCGGTTAGCGATTGCCTTGTCGTACACAGTACGAAGTTCGGCGACTTCTGCTGGACCACCAAACCCCATGACAAGTGCACCGATGCCAAGATCTGCAGCAAGTGTGACTGTGTCGCGTTTTGTACACGCCATAAACAATGGTGGATGCGGAGTTTGAATCGGGTGCGGGTGGATCGGCCGATTCGGAATCACCATTGTGTCTGATGACCATTCAAATCTTTCATTGCGCCAAATCTCACTCAGTATTCGCAATGTCTCTTCGACTTGAGGGTATGTATCTTCAGGTTGTACTCCGAACATGCCCATCTCTTGTTGAGTCGCGCCACGCCCGGCACCAACGTCAAGGCGTCCGTTGGACAACAAATCAAGCATTGCTATTCGTTCAGCAACACGAACTGGATGATTAAACCCAAATGGCATCAGCACACACCCGTGCCCAATTCTGATACGACTGGTCTTTGCAGCAACAAAGGAAAGAAAAATTTCTGGAGCACTCATGTGCGCGTACCACGTGAGTGCGTGATGCTCAACGGCCCAAATTGCATCAAATCCCATCTGCTCGGCAAAGACCGCCTGTGTCACACAGTTCTGTAAAACTTTTTGCTCATTCGCCGGCGATGAATCATTCATCTGCGCTTCAAAAATAAGTGAGAACTTCATCGGCGTCAGTATGGCACACCACGCGCCCCTCAAACTTGAGTGATATGTGTGTGTTATATTCCGTTGTGATTACTCAGAAAGGGTTACATTATGTCGCTTCCTCCGCATCTACAAGAACTCGCAGCACGCGTATCGAATTGGGGCCGTTGGGGCACCGATGATCGACGTGGCACCCTAAATCTCATCGACAATGCAGCAGTTCGTCGGGGAGTAGCCGCGGCACGACAAGGCCGAGCGTTCCTGCTGTCGCTTCCATACGATGAAGACGGAATCCAGACAGGAGAAGTTCCAGGGCGAGACAATCCAAAACGTGCGATGCACATGATCAATGTTCCGTACACGGGGGACATCTCAAACTTTTGCACAAGTGACGATTCGGTCACAATGGGTGTGCAGTCGTCAACCCACTGGGACACGCTGGCTCATGTTGGTTACGAAGGCTTGTTATACAACGGTGTTTCGGATTCAACAATTGATCAAGCCGGAAGTCATGAACACGGTGTTGAAACTTTCGGCCCCATTGTTTCTCGCGGCATCTTGCTTGATGTCGCGCGCGTTCACGGTGTTGATTTCTTGCCCGGTGGATACCCGATTACGGGTGCCGATCTTGATGCAGCAAGTTCACTAAGCGGGATTACGATTGAACCAGGTGACATTGTGTGCGTTCGCACGGGGCACCAATATCATCTGCATTCAGGAGACAAGAAGCGATACACCGAATCTCATCCTGGACTATCAACGAAATCAATTCAGTGGGCTCGCGACCATGACATCGCTGCTATCGCGACCGACACAATGGCCTTTGAATGTTGGCCATGTGAAGACCCCAACGTGTTGTTGCCTGTGCACATGATTCATTTACGAGACATGGGGCTCATCCAGGGTCAAAATTGGGTGCTGGATGAATTAGCAACAGACTGTGCCTCAGACGGTCAATATGATTTTCTTCTGTCGGCAAGTCCGCTTCCACTAACAAAGTCTGTCGGTGGAGCACTCGCGCCAACTGCAATTAAGTAACGCTGCGTTACCTGTTTACGTTGCGAGCACCTGGTGGCAAGACCGGAATATCAAAGTCTGGCACTGGGTACTGAAACATCGGAAATTGCGGTTTCGCCGTGGCTCTATAACGATCTGTCGAATGCGTGCGATCAGGATCGTGTTCGGGAATCACCTTGTCGCCAAAAAGTTCAAGCATTTCATAAACCTCTTCGGGATGCATCTGTTCAATCGGCAAACCAAAGACAAGTTGGTCACAGCCAACTTTCTTATATTGCACCAATTGCTCGCTTACATCGTCTGGCGTACCGACCATCAACAAGCCAGCCCCAATCAACATGTCAAGCATCTCGTCATCCATTTGAAATCCGGGGGGTGCTGGTGGAGTAGGCCAGACCGCGGCATTTGGATCGCGCGGCATTGTGTCGTGATACAAATTGACCATTGACACGAGATACCCGAACCCTTGACGTTTTGCGACTTCACGAGCATGTTCTCGGTTCCCTAAACACACGACCGTGTTTGTCATCATGATGTTGTCGTTACGAAATTGTCCAATCTGGTTGATCGGAGATTTAATCGCTTCTTTGTATGCATCAATCCGACCTTGCAAGGCGTAGATCGGCTCAAAATTAAATGCGATTGCTCCGATCCCAAGTTCTCCAGCCTTTTGAAACGTCGGTGGATTGCCACACGCCACCCAGATAGGCGGATGCCCCTGACCATAAGGCTTGGGCACAATGTTGTGCGGGGTGGGCACGGTGAAGTACTCGCCGTGGAAGTCATAATCCTTTTGTTCCCACATACGGGGAATCTCGCGAATTACTTCATCCCACATCAACTTCGTTACGGCGGGATCCATGATGTTGAATGTCTTCAACTCATGACTGCCCGCCCCCCGCCCCGTGCCAAATTCAAAGCGGCGATTTGTCATGTGGTCGAGCATGGCGGCGCGTTCAGCAATGCGGGCTGGGTGTTCTTTAAGGGTTGGTAGGCTCGTGATTCCGGATGCAAGATGGATGTAGTCGGTCTGCGCCGCAACCCACCCCATGACCACCTCGGGGGCTGACATATGGCTGTATTCAACAAGTCCGTGATGCTCGCCAAACCATGCATATTTCCAGTTGTGTTTGTCGGCAAAAACCGCGTATTTGGCTTGTTCGACCAGCTCATCGTGCTCGGACTGGGAATCATGTGCCCCGGGTCCAGGCAGATAGCCATTGATAAATATTCCAAATTCCACAAGATCCCCAATCTTTGTAATTTGAGTACCTTTTTGTGAAGTACTCTTCGCCCGCAGGTAATACTACTGCGATTTAAAGCCAGCTTCGTATCGCGATGCTCAACATTAGGGGGAAAATGAAAATTCGTACATTCAGCAGACTGGGCTTTTGCGCAGTCGCCGCAATCATGGTGCTGAGCGCATGTGGCAGTTCATCTGATTCCACAGTCGCACCTGACGAAAGTGCGACAGAAACAACAGTCGCCGATACCACACCGCCGAAATCATCGGTGACCGTAGTGGCAATTGTCAACGTAACGGGAATAGGCGCCGGAAGCGGTCCATTTATTCCCGCCGTCATTGATGCGTGGGTCACGTTTATAAATAGCAAAGGTGGCCTTAACGGTCACCCTGTTGAAGTTGATGTGCAAGACACCAAAGGTGATGCAGCAGTCAGCCAATCAATTATTGAGGCTGGGATCGCAAAAAATCCTGTCTTGTGGCTGCTCGATGACCCATTTACGGAGTCAGCTATGGCCGCTAGCCTCGGAGCAACTGGTATTCCAGTGATGGGTCTTGGATACGCACCTGCAGTGTGGGGTGGATATATCGCGTCAATGAAATATCCGTGTGACCCAACGCCTAAATCAGCATTTCCATGTGCATTGCCAAATGCTTTTCCTTTGAGCACAACATTTGGGGCCGTCGTTGAGTCTGTCGCATTTGTCGCCAAAGATCAGGGCGCTACAAAAGTTGTCTTTGCCGCCTGTGCTGAAGCCGATTCGTGTTCAGCCGCTGCACCTGTCTTTTCTGTGCAAGCCAAAGCATTGGGCCTCGCAGATGCTGGTTTGACCAAGGTCAGTTCGAGTGCTGCTGATTACAACGCAGAATGCCTCGGCTGGATCGAGGCCAAAGTTGACTTCATCAACATGGGAGTTGATGGCTTTGCCGCTGGCAAGATCATGACCAACTGCCTCGAGCAGGGTTACAAGGGACTCTTCAGCGCCAGCCAAGGCAGTGTTGCAGGTTCGATACTCACAGGCCCAGATATCGTCGGCGCCTTGAACGGATTCCCATGGTGGGTAGATGATGCCCCTGTCGTGGAATATCGAGCCGCGATGGAAGCAGCTGGAGTTGCAAAAGAAGGGTATGAAAACCCCACTGCAACTGGAATGTGGGCAGCGATGCAAATGTTTGCAAAAGCACAATCAGCGATGAGCGACACACCAACAGCAGCTGAGGCCTTGGCCAACATGTACACAATTACAGCCGAGACGCTCGGTGGGCTGGTCTCCCCAACAACTTGGACGCTGGGTGAGTTAGCACCTGCTCGTGCATGCTGGTGGAACTACACCCTCAAAGCTGGTGTCTTGGTTAATCCACTCGGTGGTCTAGCCCACCAATGCAATCCAGCGGAATAATCATCTCGATTATTTTTTGGTAGTAATGCTTTTATCTAGCGAGGGGGCATCTTGGCGCATTGCCAAGATGCCCCCTCTGTTATATTTTTTCGCAGTCCAAACATGAGCAATCTTTTCCCATTTATCATCACCGGTCTCGTCACGGGAATGATTTATGGGCTCATCGGGACTGGACTTGTTGTCACGTTTAAAACGTCAGCAATTTTCAATTTTGGCCATGGCGCAATACTCACGGCTTCTGCACTGGTGTATTACGCGTTGCGCTTTACAGCCAAATGGGACTGGAAAATTTCTTTTATGGTGACGGTCTTTATCGTTGGGCCACTCTTTGGAGTGCTGATGGAACGCGTTGTACGCACATTGTCACGACATAGTACCCCGATGAAAATTCTGGGAACAGTTGGTCTCACTGTGGCCGTGCCATCGCTCTGCTTGCTTTTTTATCCAGGCAGCAAAAAGGGATTATTTATCGAGCGAGTGCCGGGCTTGCCCTTTAGTAATCGCCTCCAATACCGATGGCGGCTCTTCAATATCAACATCTTTGGTGACCAAATTGTGGTCGCTGTTCTTGCCATTCTTGCTGTAACGGCGCTCTATGTATTGTTTCGCTACACACGCATGGGTTCTAATATGCGTGCCGTCGTTGATGACCCAGATCTTCTTGACTTGCTCGGGACAAACCCCATACATGTTCGGCGCACTGCATGGATGATCGGTTGCACGTTCACGTCGTTGTCGGGCGTACTTGTTCTGCCCTTCGTTGGCTTACAGCCATATAACCTCACATTTCTGGCAATGTACGCCTTTGGTGCTGCAGCCATCGGGGGCTTCACAAGTATTCCTGTGACATTTATTGGTGGGCTGCTTATCGGTATTTCCCAAGACCTTGTTGGATATACGGTCAGCAAAAACCACTGGATCTCGCTTGACGGCCTTTCCGATGCGCTTCCATTCTTGGTTCTTTTTATTGTGCTCCTCGTGCTCCCGTCTCATCGCTTAGCTCCTCGCTCTGATGCAGATATTCGACCGCCCGCACAGTGGCGCGGGAGTACGGAACTTCGTATCGGACTCGGCGTAATTGTTCTTGCCTTGCTCGCACTTGTGCCCAATATCGTTGGCACAAAATTGCCGTTCTTCTCATTTGGTTTGTGCACTGCGCTCTTGGTCTTATCGTTGGGATTGCTTGTCAAGACAAGTGGCCAAGTGTCGCTCTGTCATGCAACATTTGCGGCCATCGGTGCTCTCGCGTTTTCACGACTAACGATCGACGCCCACGTCCCGTGGATTCCAGCACTTCTGCTCGCTGGTCTCATTACTGTTCCAATTGGCGCAATCGTTGCACTCCCCGCTATTCGACTACATGGCGTGTACCTAGCATTGGCAACTTTTGGATTTGGAATCCTTGTTACCCGACTATTTTTCCCGCAGACATGGATGTTTTTCACGTTTGCCGGGGGTCGCAAGGTGCCAGCACCATTTGGCTCCGTAAGTACTCACACTCGTTACTACGTGATACTCGCCGTCTTTGCTGTCTCGGCTGTTCTGATCACGATGATTACTCAATCACGCCTCGGTCGAATGTTGCGCGGTCTTGCCGGAAGTCCGACAGCAGTGGCAACACTTGGATTATCAACCACTGTCACCAAATTGTTTGTATTTTGCATCTCGGCATTCTTCGCTGCGATTGCGGGCGTGATGTTTGGGATGCAGATGACCGTCATTGACGGCTCAACACCAAATTTTCAGCCGTACTACTCGCTCGTTCTTGTCGCCGTTCTCGGACTCGCCCCATTTCGTGAGCCGTGGTACGCCATCGTCGCCGCACTCTCAATGGTGCTTCCTGCATATTTTTCAGGGACACACACCACTGATGTCTTTAACCTGCTCTTTGGCGTCTTTGCAATACTGATTGCGCTACAGGGTGGCCATGCGCCAATGAATATAAAAGTCCGAAAAATGCTAGATCGGTTTAATCGCCAAAGAAATAATGCACCGTCCGCCAACATCGGTGCGCACATCATCGCACATCACACCAAGCCCACCAATAGTGGTCTCAGCGTGCAAGATTTGACTATTGATTTTGGTGGGTTGCGCGCTGTCAACGGCGTTTCTATTTCCGCACCTGTCGGCAGAATAACGGGACTAATTGGTCCAAACGGTGCTGGCAAAACCACAACATTTAACGCCATCAGTGGCATCAACCGAAATGCCAGCGGAGAAATCATGTTCGGCGGTCATGATATAAAAAACTTTGCGGTTTCAGCACGTGGCCGACTCGGACTCGGGCGCACATTTCAGCGCATGGAACTTGCCGATGAATTGACAGTCATCGAAAACGTCAACCTCGGTCATGAGAGTGCGTCCGCCGGCGACCGCGCATGGCGACAATTATTTGCAACAACAAGTGACCGGAACGAAACTCTCCAAGCAGGACTCAGTGCGCTTGACCAATGCGGGATTTCACATCTTTGTCACCAACAAGCCGGAGAACTCTCTACCGGAGAGCGACGTCTCGTTGAACTTGCGCGTTGTCTTGCTGGTCGCTTCGATGTTTTGTTGCTTGACGAGCCATCATCTGGACTCGATCGACTCGAGACCCAGGCCTTTGCTCAAGTCCTTGTACGCGTTGTTGCTGAACGGGGATGCGGCATTCTTCTCGTTGAACACGACATGTCCTTAGTAATGAGCATTTGTGACTACATCTATGTTCTTGATTTGGGCAATCTTATTTTTCAAGGAACTCCTGCAGAAGTAGCAGCGAGTCCTGTCGTGCGCGCTGCGTATCTGGGTTCAGAATCCACAGTTGGCGCCTCATGAACATTGCAGACCAAACAACCAGTGCATCAACGCACGAAAACGCTGCTCTCACCGTGCGCAATCTCGTATCTGGATACGGCCACACCACCGTTGTTCGCGACGTCAGCATTACTGTTCGGGCCGGAACTGCAACCGTTTTGCTTGGTCCCAATGGCGCCGGTAAATCAACACTGCTCAAAACAATCTCCGGTTTGATTCGACCCACATCTGGTTCAGTCATGCTTGGACATAACGATGTCACCAAATTGACTCCCAACAAAAGAGCCTCACTCGGGCTATGTCATATCCCCGAAGGCCGCGGTATTTTCCCGTCAATGACGGTGAAAGAAAATCTGCAATTACAAGCCCAACCAGGTGGCGAGACTCTGGCGATTGAGCGCGGCATTGCGGCATTTCCTGTTCTGGGTGAGCGGCTTTTGCTACAAGCCGGAGCCATGTCTGGCGGACAACAACAGATGCTCTCAATCGCGCGCGCCTACACGCAAAGTCCATCCATGATTCTGGTTGACGAAGGTTCACTTGGTCTCGCCCCCATTGTTGTTGACGAGATTTTTACGTTTCTCGCTGGCATTACTGCTGCTGGTGCATCGCTACTGATCGTTGATCAATTCGTGGCACGGGCACTCGAGATAGCGACATGGGCATACGTGATGACACGCGGAGAAATTACTTTTGCGGGAACATCTACAGAACTCCAAGATAGCGATGTGTTTGAGCGCTACCTCGGAGCGAGCAGTTGAGTCAACTGCCCACAAACTGATGCAGTGTGAGCCCTCCAGCAACTAAAGCATTCAAGATCTCTGCGTTTGGTAACGAAGACTCGCCCAACACATGCACGCCTGGCGCCACCGGAGATTTGAGAATCGCAAGCGCAGTATGGGCCGCCACAGATGCAGCAATTGATGCAATGCGCTCTGCCATGCCGCAGATTTCAACGTGGCGAATGCCATCTTTAGTGCCACGCACCTCTACTCGTAAAGCCCCGATGCCACCTTCGGCGTGAGGAGGCAAAAGCATCGGCAGTCGCGCTGTGAGTCGATCACGTCGTGTTGCTGATGTGCGAGCACTAATACGACGCAATGACGGCTCAACACGCAACATCAAGACAGGCTCTGGCGTTTCGAAACGATAACAATCACGGGCATTAACTGGATCAGGAAACCAACACAGTTCTCGACCGCTGCCCCCTGGACGCTTGAACCATTCGCCGTCGTGCCAACCAACCGCGACACCAGCCAAACCATCGTGATGCGCTCGTGCGCATTGAGGGCCACCTGTTCCGTGAACAGCAAGATGGACTTCGTCAATCGTGTCAAACATGTCGAGCATGTAGTGCAACAACAACCCACTGGCGCCCGGCGAGCACGCGGCACCAACGATCACGCTGTGTCCCGCTGCAACTGCGCGCTCATGTAGAGCAAGCATGTCCATCGTGTCGTCAAGGCCACCACCGACACTGACAACTGAACTTCCCTGACCCATCAGGGTTGATGCCAACGCCGCATGTGGATTGCGATGCGCCAACACGACAACGTCTGCGCCATACGCCTCAACTACGCGATCACGACTAACCGCGATCACGGGGATATTTTGTGACATCACATGCTGCGCAACGCGCGCACCAACGAGACCCCCGCCAACGATTGCAATTGTTGGTTGCGCAGATGCCATACGTTATTTCTGTGGATTCACTTCGCGCCATCCACCTTGTTGGGTGGGAACTCCGCCACGACCCTTGAAACGCACGACGACTCCGGCAATCAAAGTAAATATCAACGCTAAAATTGTTCGGCGGATAAACTTCACCATCTAAACCTATCATTTCAGTAGGTTTTTCATCATGCTGGTGTGATGGCAAAAGTTCCGCATAAGAGTGTCTCATCCGTTGTATGTCTTCGTCCTAATCCCATTTTCCCAGAATCATTTGTCTCGCCTGAGATGGGCCTGGTCACAGCACTCCCGAGGACCTGCTGAACGTAGACCAATGTAAATACGCTGTGTTTAGCGATTTACATCACGCTACCGCCCGCCATGATGAGGGCGAACATTATTACAAGGGTGATTATTGCAATAACGGGGAATATCACATAGAAAATGATGAACATGCCCACCCACATTATTTGAGAAGCCAATATCCGTATTAGATGTGCGCCGCCGCCGCAATGGTGTTGCGGTGTAGTTCGACAAGTTGTGCTTCATTCAAAGAGGCACTGATGTAACCCCCCGCAAAGACGAACGCCACTGGAACTCCATGCTTCGCCGCCCAAGAAAACACCATTGATTCGCGTGTCTTGAGGATTTCAGTGGTAATACCAGGCACACCACCGATGCTGCAATTCTCGTGCGCGTCGACTCCTGCGTTATAGATCAACACGTCAATCTCTGCGGGGTTAGGAATCGCGGCAAGTTCCCTTTGCACAACCTCGAGATACTCATGGCCACTTGCCAATGTGTATTTGGCATTTGCCGTGCTGGGGTAGCAGTCATACCCATTCACCGCAACATCCACTTGCTCAATGCCTTTAACGCCATCAATGAGCGATGCAGTTCCGCCACCACCGTGCGCATCGAGATCGAGGATCACAACGCGTTTAGCCCCTTCTTGTAGTGCCAACTTTGCCGCAATAACGAGACCATTGATAGTGCAATAGCCGTTTCCATAATTGAAACGCGCATGATGTAAGCCGCTTGACATAGATCCTGTGTTGCACTTCGTGAGTAAAGCTCCAAGAACTGCTTCGCGAACACCTCCGGTTGCCCAGAGTCGAGACGCTGCAAATTCTGGAGTCCAATCACCAAGACCATTGTTGTCCGCTAACTGTCTGTCATTGCCAGACACAATCGCATTTGCGTATTC
>SHUT01000039.1 GCA_009691255.1 Ilumatobacteraceae bacterium | reverse complement strand
TTTGCCTGTGCGAGGCGGGCGCGGGCTTCAAGCCCCGCGGGCACAACGCCGTCGTTCAATTCGTGCGCATTGCCGTAGTCGTCAATGTCGAAAAGTTCAGGGGCAAGGGCGTAACAGCGGCTATGTCCTTGGCATTTTTGCGCATCAACATGTACTTGCATAGTGACAGCGTAGAACCAATCAGGCAGAATCAGCGAGTGGGAACTTCAACTTCATCATCTTCGTCTTTGCGGCAAATGTCACCAATTATCTTGTTGCCCCCATCAGAAGGCAAAGCAGAGGGCGGAACTCCAGGCACACATTGGTCCGTCGATGAAGGTCTTTTGGGTGGACTCGCGCCGCAGCGCAAACGAGTGATTGCCGCGCTGCGTGCAAACGGTGGAGGCTCACAAAAACTTCTCGGAGTCAGTGGCGCACACCTTGAACGTGCACAACGCGCCAACTCAGCACTTTTATCATCGCCAACATTGCCGGCATGGCAGCGTTATACCGGAGTCGTGTGGGATCACCTCGACCTCGCGTCTTTGCCTCCTGCAATCAGAAAATCTGCGCTCACATCACTACTCGTTCCGTCGGGTCTGGCCGGAATCGTCACAGCTGCAGAAGCTCTCCCCGACTATCGCCTCAAGATGAGCGCACGACTTGGCGACCTGGGTACTATGTCGGCGTTCTGGCGTGAGTCAGTATCAGCAGCAGTTCGTGCCTACGCCAAAAAACGCCCTTTACTCGATCTACTGACAATCGAGCATCGTGCAGTTTTTATTGACCGCGCCGCTTTTATCGAAGTATCTTTTTTAGCAAAGACCGGAAAGGCCATCGGACACGATGCCAAAGCTACAAAAGGCCTCTTTGCTCGCCACATTCTCGAAACCCTCGCCGATGGTGCCACACTTGATGATGCGCTACGGTCATTTCGCAGTCCAACTCTCACACTGAAAGTGACGCAACTATGACAACTCCTCGCTCCTCAAGAAATTTATTTGATCTCACCGATCGTGTGGCGCTCATTACAGGTGGTAGTCGCGGATTGGGTCGCGAAATGGCGTTGGCATTTGCCCAACATGGCGCGCATGTGATTGTGGCAAGTCGCAAGTTAGAGAACTGCGAAATTGTCGCCAATGAAATTCGTTCACTCGGACAACGCTCGCTTGCTGTGGCATATCACGCAGCCTCGTG
The DNA here is from genome assembly GCA_009691255.1 of Ilumatobacteraceae bacterium. Taxonomy (GTDB): domain Bacteria; phylum Actinomycetota; class Acidimicrobiia; order Acidimicrobiales; family Ilumatobacteraceae; genus UBA2093. The sequence continues at coordinate 14,638 of SHUT01000039.1, read as the reverse complement.
GACTGATGCCGACAGACTTGCCCGCGTAGCGCTTGACGAATTTGGTTCCGTCGATATTTTGGTCAACAACGCAGGGATGTCACCGCTGTATCCATCGGTTGATCAGATTACAGAGGATCTCTTTGACAAAGTTCTTGGTGTCAATCTCAAGGGACCGTTTCGCTTATCCGCATTACTTGGCACACACATGGCGCAACACGACGGTGGCACGATTATTAACGTCTCGTCGATTTCGAGCCAACGACCAGGCGCTAATGAAGTTATCTACGGAGCGGCAAAAGCAGCCGTCAATAATTTGACGATGAGCCTGGCGCGCACATTTGCTCCCAAAGTGCGTGTGAACTGCATCGTGCCGGGACCGTTCTTGACCGATATCTCCAAAGCATGGGACATTGATCAATTCACGAAGACTGCGCGCACAAACTACGCCCTACAGCGCGGCGGGGAGCCCAACGAAATAGTTGGTGCCGCGCTGTATCTGGCGAGCGATGCGAGCAGTTACACCACTGGCTCACTGCTCAACGTCGATGGTGGTCCGCGTTAGACGAGATTAGCTCTCGTCTTTATTGCGCTGATCCTCTGCCTCTTTGGACTCGAAGAACTCTTCCTTGTTGGTGGACTCGTGACGACGTTTTTTGTCGCGGAAGCTCCTGAGGTTTGTGTCGAGACTCTGAAATGCTAAGCGCGTGCCGTCGCTTGAAGGGCTAAAGGATTGGTTGGATCCGACCGAGACTCCGAATCGGCCTGCGTCTGCGTAGGCATCAAGTGCCGCCGACAAAAAGACAAATGTCCAGTCATGATCGTCTTCACACTCTTTGATGAGCGTGCGAATGCGGTCAAGGTCGTACTCACGGCTTTGGTTTTCTTCACCATCAGTAATGGTGACGAACACGATGTTTTCTTTGAGCAGACCAGTTGCCTCGCGAGCGGCTTGCTCAACTCGACCACGACCGATCAAAAGACCGGTTGCGTCTAGAAGGGGTGTTCCGCCACGGGGCAGATAGGTGTGTCCGTCTAGTTCGACGATTTCGCTGATGTTGGCACCAGCCACGATGACGTCATGTGGATCTTGAGAGTCAAACTGCACCAGCGTGACTCGGGCATCAATGCCGTCACGACGCTGGTTGGCGATCAACTGGTTGAATCCGCCGATGACATCGCTGGCGATGGAGGACATTGAGCCTGATCGGTCGATCAGAATGTATAGGTGGGTAACGGGGACTATCGGGTTGGTAGTCATATGGAGGGCTCCTTTCGTGAGCTATATTAGATGTAGTAACTACATCATAACACTAATTAGGTGTTATTCCTACACGATATTCAAGGGGTGTATCAGGGTAAGCCCAGCCAGCCCTGGAATCGGCCTATCCGAGCTTGGAGCGCAGGAAATCAATCACCCGGGCCACGCTTGGCTCGTCTCGTTGTTCGGTCAGCACACTGTGGTCTTTGGGGTTTTGAGACGGCAACTCAATGGCGATAAAGGCATCGCCGAGTAGATCTTGCAACGCAGCAAATCTGTCGCCCACCAGTTTGTCCTTATCGAACCGAAGTCCCAGAACCTGACAGCCATCTTGGGCTCGTTGGCGCACCACGATGGCGTCTTCTGGGCTGAGATTGAGATCTCTACTGCGATCCTTGCCGATGGAAAACGGCATCGATGGTTGTGACAACACCGGTGCAATCATGATGTCGTCAACCATCATGGCAAGTGCAAAGCCGCCGCTAAAGCACATACCGATTGCTCCGACGCCTTTGCCCCCGACCTCCATGTGCAACGACCGCGCGAGTGCGCGCAACCACGCAATGATTGGCGATGTTTTATCAAGAGCCATGTTGGTGAACTCGCGCGAAACACAAACTTTCAGCATTGATGACGCCATATACGAACCACTCGCCACCTTGCCCGGAGTGCCAACAAGGTTTGGCATCACCACGGTAAAACCGGCATCGACGACATCACTCGCAAATTTTTCGACTGCAGGTGTGATGCCGGGAATCTCATGCACGATGACCACTACTGGGCCGATGCCACGTCGATATACATCGCGAGTCAGGTTCACTGCCGTGAACGAACTCTTCCGCCAATTCTCAATGCCAGTTTGTTTCATTTCAGTACACCTTTCAAAGACTCAAGTGCGGACTCGGCCAGTTGTGTCGTACTGTCTTTCATTGGCTCTGGATCGAACCCGTCATCGCCCATTGCGCCATGCAGATAGCGCGCATACACACCTTCACTAATGACAGCCAAGCGCCAACTTGAGAAAGCTTTGTAATAACCAATTTTGCTGACATCTCGACCAGTTTTTAGGGCATAGCGTTGGACTAAATCGTCGTAGTTCAAAAATCCCTTAATGCCTGACGGATCATTCACGCGCATGATGGGATGTCCGTAATCGTTCCAGTACACACCGATGTATCCAAGATCAGCAAGCGGATCACCCAACGTACATAACTCCCAATCCAAAACAGCGGTAATGCTTCCGGTAGTCAGACTCGTGAGACAGTTTCCGAAGCGGTAGTCGCCGTGTGCGATTGCGACGCCTTGTTGTTGCGGAATATTTTCTGCCAGCAGACGACTGACTTCTTCAATGGCTGGCAATTCACGAGTTTTAGAATTCTCCCACTGCGTGCTCCAGCGCTTTACTTGGCGAGCAACATATCCTTCGCGCTTTGCGAGATCGCCGAGACCAACAGCGTCGATATCGACCGCGTGCAGGTCTGCTAACACATCAACAAGATGCTCGCTGGCATGTTGGCGCAAGTTTTCGGGCAGCAGTTCGCCATCTTCGGCAGATGAGAGCACCTTGCCATCTACAAATGACATCACATAGAAAGGTGCGCCATTGACTGTTTCGTCTGTACATAATCCAAGCGTGCGCGGCACGGGAACCGATGATTTTCCGACAGCACTAATGATCTTGTGTTCACGTCCCATGTCGTGAGCGGTAGCAAGAACATGGCCAAGCGGTGGACGCCGCAAGACAAATTGAGTGTCGTGTGCATCTGTGACTAGAAATGTGAGGTTGCTGCGACCGCCCGCAATCAGCGTGTACTGATATGGTCCCTCGATCCCGTTTACATTGCGATTGAGCCACTCTTGTACACGTATTTCATCGATTCCCTGCACGAGTTACACGGTACTTCGCCGTTGATGATGCCACATCAGCCAGGACGGGCGACGCCAACGACACGCCCCCAGTTGACTGCACTGATCTTGACAACGTCACCGTATTGCGGAGCGTGCACTACCCGACCACCACCCAAATAGATGCCAACATGATGGATCGGGCTTCCAGAAAATACTAAGTCACCAGGCATTGCCATTGACTGGGGAATATGAGGCAATGCGTTGTACTGCTGCCGCGAATTGCGCGGCATGCCGACACCAGCTTTAGCCCATGCGTATGTAGTGAGACCCGAGCAGTCAAACGCAACATCCGGAGTATTTCGACCATATCGATACGGAACACCTAGTTGAGATAACGCTGCATTAATGGCGGTCTGATTTCGGGCCGAGACCTTGGGTAAGTTCTTGTATTGGCTTCGCGAAGAGGCGTACTTGCTGCTGTAGCCATCGGAGATACGCTTGGCTTCTTCGAATGCTGCTTCGCTGCGGCGGTTGCGCTCTAGGCGCAATAGTTCTGCGAGTTCACCCGTTGCACTGGACTGACGTTGTTCGTATATCGCAGCCAAATCTTGAGCTGCTGATTGACGACTCAACACAGTTGCCGCTAACTTTTGAGCTTGCTCTTGTTTTTTTTCTAATTTTTTGCGTTGCTTGTTGAGATCAGTTGCCAGCGAGTCGAGTTTGTCACTAGACATTGAGCCAGCGTTAAGCGCTATCGATGTGAACTGCTGGCGTTGCAACGAGTCCTGTACTCGATCGGTAGTGGCAAGCAAATTGGTCAGTGTACTTTTTCGCCCACCCTGCATGAATTGTGATACTGCTGCTACGTACAATGTGCCACGCATTTGGGCCAACGCTTGCTCAGTGCGACCAACTTCATCTGTGGCGACTTGCAGTTCAACTGACAATTCATCTTGCAACGTGAGAGCCTGGGAATAGTCCTCTCCTAGGGCGTCCATCCGCTCAGTGAGTCGCTCTAACTCGTCGGCTAATGCGACCACTTCACGCTGCTTATCGTCAACGCCGGCAGCCCTGAGATGCCCCGCCCCAAGGGGTGCCAGCACTAGGAATAAGTTTGCTCCTAGTAGGGCAAAAACAACCAGGAGGGCTCGAAGCCCCCGACAAGGGAGAGGGTGAACCATGCCCTTTCAGACTACCAAGACCTACTCCCACTCAATGGTGCCAGGGGGCTTTGAAGTGATGTCATAGACCACCCGATTTATGCCCTCAACCTCGTTAATAATGCGCTGGGACATGCGTTCGAGCACGTCATAGGGCAAACGAGCCCAATCTGCGGTCATGGCATCTTCGCTCGTGACGGCGCGAATAATGATCGGCCAACCGTAGGTTCTTTCATCGCCCATGACTCCAACACTGCGTATATCTGCAAGCACTGCAAAAGCCTGCCAGATTTCGCGATCAAGACCAGCAGTTATGATTTCTTGGCGCACGATTTCATCGGCATGTTGCAAGGTGAGCACCTTATGAGGAGTCACTTCTCCGATGATGCGGACTCCTAAACCAGGCCCCGGAAAAGGTTGTCGCCACACGATGTCGTCAGCAAGACCAAGTTGAGTTCCGACCTTGCGCACTTCGTCTTTAAATAATGTGCGTAATGGTTCGACTAATGAAAGTGTCATGTCGTCAGGTAATCCACCCACGTTGTGGTGACTTTTAATTACTGCAGCCGTGCCATCGCTGCCGCCACTCTCGATCACATCAGGATACAAAGTTCCCTGCACGAGAAACTTTGCATCAGTCAATCCACCAGTATTTTCTTCAAAAATTCGAACAAAGAGTTCACCAATTACTTTGCGCTTTGCTTCGGGTTCTGTCACGCCTTTTAGGCGCTCGAAGAATCTTGTGCCTGCGTCAATGTGAATTAGTTCGATTCCCATACTGCGGCGAAATGTTTCGACCACTTGTTCACTTTCCCCGCGTCGCATCAAACCAGTGTCGACATATACGCACGTGAGCTGCTTGCCAATTGCTCGATGCACGAGTGCTGCAGCAACACTTGAATCAACTCCACCGCTGAGTCCGCAAATGGCGCGTTCGGTTCCGACTTGAGCACGAATTGCCACGACTTGTTCTTCTACGATTGACGACATTGTCCAGTCCGTGCGACAGCCAGCGATGTCAATTAAAAAACGTCCAAGTAAATCTTGCCCGAACTCTGTGTGCATAACTTCAGGGTGATATTGCACACCAAAGATTCGACGAGAATTATTTTCAATCACGGCCATCGGCGCATCTGCTGTGCTTGCTGTTGCCACAAATCCGGCAGGCAATTCGGTTACTGCATCAAAGTGACTCATCCAGACGTTGTATTGCGCGGGAGTATGCGCGCCAAGCAAAGTGCTCGTGGTCGCAGAACGCACCACGGTGGCGCGGCCGTATTCGCCGCGGCCGCCACGCGACACAGTTCCGCCGAGTTGCTGTGCCACCAATTGGCACCCGTAACAGATTCCTAAAATCGGAATTCCTAGTTCATAAATAGATGGGTCAAGCACGGGAGAACCATCTACATGAACACTCTTTGGACCACCAGACAAGATGATGGCGCGAGCACCTTTGGCCACCACCTCTGCGGCAGTCACGCGATGAGAGACAATCTCGCTGTAAATCTGAGCCTCCCGCACACGACGAGCGATGAGTTGCGCGTACTGGGCTCCGAAGTCAACCACGAGCACAACATCATGTTGCGCGCTCGCCTGTGCGCTCGCCTGTGCGGCGGTGTGTGATGTTTCACGAGCCATAACTTGTAAAACACTACTTGAGGTGTGACGATAGAGCTATGCCCCGTCGTTTCATTGCTTTGACTTTCTGCACAATCTTCTTCGCTGTTGCTCCATCCTCGCCGTCAATGGTTGTTCAGGCCTCCTCTGGTGACAACTCTTTTGAGACCACCGATTCAACGACTTACGTCTATGACCTACAAGAAGACCCTGCACAGTGCATCAACTCCAATCCGCGCCCCAATTGCGGAAAAGCCCCCGAGCAACCCGGCGATCGTGGCGGTTGGTTGCAATACACGGTCTTTGGAATCATGATTGCTGGTTTATCGTTTATTGGCTTCAAGATGTTTCGCGGCGTTGCGCGTCGAGATCGTGCCATTGCTGAATCATTAAAAGAACCTCAGCAGTAAATCATTTCCGCACTATTTTGTAATATCGGCGTCGTTTTTGCACAGCCTGTCTTGTGATGCCAAGCAGTTCGCCGATCTCTGCGTCTGACCAACCAGAACGAACCGCCACGTTCAGGACGCACTCCTCTAGTAACTTGCGCTCTCGTCTAAAGAACCGTGCGTACGCCTGCAGTGCGTTGCGGGGGTTCGTCCCCAGCATGTAGTTGATGAGCACAAGCATCTCATCGGAATAATCCACAAAACCATGTGTGCAGTTGTCGTCTTGGGGTGCAATGGGGTGGGTGCGGGGCGGCATGCCATGTATAAAAGTGACAACTCAAGTTGTCACTTTTATACAACGAACCCCCGGGGGTGGGCGTGTGTGTGGGCGTGTGTGTGGGCGTGTGTGTGGGCGTGTGTGTGGGCGTGTGTGTGGGCGTGAGCAGGTCAGGGTGTGAGCAGGTCAGGGTGTGAGCAGGTCAGCACAAAATGCGACAGTCGCACTCACCAAGGCGTGAGGCGCCTCCCACGGAACAAAATGTCCGCAATCACGCAACAAAAACGGCCCCACATGATGTTCGAATACAACAGCAGCCATTTTGTCAAAATCCGGATAGATCACGTGGTCGCTTGGCCCAAACAAAATCAGTGTTTTTGTCTGGGTATTGCGACCCATCAACGATGGCTCAGTGCGCTTGTCAGCAAAAAATGCCGTCTCATAGTTGCCAAAACTGGCACGCAGTTTTTCTGCATCGGCAAATGGCTCCGTATGAAAATCGACATCGGCTGGCGTGAAACCACCAGGATGACTCCAGTGTCGTGACATATAGAAAGTAGCGATATATCGACGACGTTGCTGATCTGTAGTGAACTCTGCAGCCAACGCATCCGCATCTGTTCCTTGACGAATAAAATAATCGCCAGATTCACGAAGAGGTCGGGTGTCCATCTCTGACATTCGTTCCTTGTCAAACGGCAACGGCGAATTAAATAACACCATGCGGTCAACCCACGACGGATAGCGCAGTGCAAGTTCTTGAATAACTGGCCCTCCCAAGTCTCCGCCCACTAACACTGCACGGGAATATCCAAGGTGATCATGCACTAAGGCGTAGACATCTTTGGCGTGCGACACGACATCATAAAATCCATCGGGAGCAAGATCAGAATCTCCGAACCCCCGAAGATCTGGCACCACTACATTGCATCCAGCCGCGGCAAAAGGCTCGATGACTTTCCAGAAGATGCGTTTTGTTTCTGGCCACCCATGCACGCACACAAGCGCGATGTCATTTTGAGGCCGCGGTTTCTCGTGAACAAACGCTTGCGTAAACCCTCGTGGAGATGCGGTGTGAATTTCAAAACCCATACCTCCACGCTACGCCAACTACCGTTCAAGGCTGATGGGCATTATCTATATTTTGATCAGCGGTGCTGCATTCGGGTTACTGCCGTGGTTTGCCCATATCTCCTATGACCACGGGGCAGAACCCCTTGGCATGCTGACTGCTCGTTTTAGCATTGCTGCAATCCTCATGACGGGCCGCCATGTACTGCGCAAGCCGTCACGCCCATGGCCAAAGCGCAAGTTATTCGCGCAACTCTTTTTACTCGGAGCACTTGGGTACTCAGTGCAGTCTGCGTTCTATCTCTATGGAATGAAGCGCATCGACATCTCGCTGGCAACGGTTATCTTCTACATGTTTCCGATGTTTGTCGTGTTGGCGAGCTGGCTATTTTTTCGACATTCACCAACGCGAGCAATGCTGCTCTGTCTCCCTGTGACCGTGATTGGAGCCGTACTAACAGGCGGACAAGTCAAGTCTGGTTCGTGGATCGGCATCCTGTTAATGCTGAGCGCTGCTCTGTGGTACACGGGATACATCTTGATCTCTAGTCGTCTTGTGCATATTGCGGGCGCACCAACGTCGCTGATGATTGTGATGATTGGTGCAGCAGTGGCAAATCTTGCCCTCTGGAGTATCCAGCGCTTCGATCTACCCAATGACATCACTGGTTGGGCAGCCATCACGGGAGCCGTAGTCGTATCGACAATTTTGGCGATGGGATTATTTTTTGCAGGCGTCTCTCGCATTGGACCTGGCGAGGCAGCGGTTCTCAGCACGATTGAGCCCGTGGTATCCATCCTTGTGGGCGTGGTCGCTCTCAATGAGGTGCTCACCCCTGTGCGCGTCTTGGGGGCCACTCTTGTGTTAGTCGGGGTGACAACCCTTGCTCAGTTGTCACGAAGGACTCAAAACTAGCTCTCCAAGTTGCCTCTAGAGAACCTAGCGCCATAGCCTGAAGAGACATAAATACACCCCTTGCGGGGTTTGGGTGCAAGTCCCGACCGGCGGTATAGCCCGCGAACCCCAGTGCTTCGGTGCTGGGGCCGACTCAGCGAAATTCTGAGGCCGACGGTGAGAGTCCGGATGGGAGCAAGGAGCTATATGAACACACATCAGACGCAGATGCGCCATGCCGTGGGTATGGCTGAGTTAGCACGCCATCGTGCTCGACCCAACCCATGGGTGGGTACTGTCATTGTGTGTGCAGACGGAACTGTTTTTTCTGGAGCAACCTCTGCGCCTGGCGGTGCACACGCAGAAATTGTTGCATTGAATGCAGCGCGTGAAGCACGCGTATCAACTATCGGAGCAACGCTCTATTCAACACTTGAGCCCTGCTCGCATATTGGCCGAACCGGTGCGTGCACAACGGCGATCATTAATGCGGGCATCAGCACAGTTGTTGTCGGAATAAAAGATCCTGATTCACGAGTCGCTGGTCGTGGACTTGAGCAACTAGAGGCTGCTGGTATCGCAGTCATACGCGATGTGTGCGCCGACGAAGTAGAGGCACAATTGCGACCGTACATTCATCACCGCACAACTGGTCGACCATTTGTGCGTCTGAAAATGGCGTGCACAATGGATGCCCGCATCACGCTTCCGAATGGCCAAAATCGTATTACTGGCGACGAAGCACGCCGACGTGTACACGAACTGCGCGCAGATAGCGATGTCATTATCACTGGCAACGCAACAGTGCGCGCCGATAACCCACAACTAACCGTACGCGACTGCGATGGCCAATCGCCCCGACGCATTGTGTTGGTGTCTGCTCTTGGCTCAGTGCCAGCAGACGCAAAGGTACAACCATGCGACGAATGGGCCGGCTCCCTGACCGATTTACTAGATGAACTCGGTTCTCAAGGAGTGATCGTGGCAATGGTAGAGGCAGGGTCGCGCGTAGCACGTTCATTTTTCGAGCAGGACCTTGTCGATGAATACATTTTTCACATTGCCCCGATTGTGTGTGGCGACAATAACACACTGCCAGTGTTTGATGGTCTGCCCGAAACTACAGCAGCACAAATGTGGCACGGCACATTGTCTTCGGTTGGCGTCTTTGGAAGCGATCTTGAAATTATTCTCTCACCACAACAACAGAAAGTTGGAGCGTCATGACAGACACCCCATTATCCCCCATTAAAGAAGTAATCGCCTCAATTGCACGCGGTGAGATCGTTGTCATGGTTGACGACGAAGACCGCGAGAACGAGGGTGACTTCATCATGGCTGCAGAGTTTGCTACGCCTGAAAAATTGGCTTTTATTGTTCGCTACTCCACTGGAGTTGTGTGTGTTCCGCTCACCGAAGAGCGTTGCAATGACTTGCGCCTGCCGTTAATGGTCGATCAAAATACAGAAAGCCAACGCACTGCATTTACTGACACAGTCGATGTCATCCATGGCACATCAACCGGAATCAGCGCAGCAGATCGTGCCGCAACGGCTCGCGGTTTGGCAAATCAACTCGTAGGGTACGCCGAGTTTGCGCGCCCAGGACACATCTTTCCGTTGCGCGCCCGCCAAGGCGGTGTTCTCAAGCGCGCTGGTCATACAGAAGCAGCAGTCGACCTTGCGCGGTTGGCTGGTTGCGAGCCTGCGGGCGTGATCTGTGAAATACAAAACGATGATGGCACGATGATGCGCTTGCCAGACTTACGAAAGTTTTGCGCAAAGCATGGTTTATTGTTGTCTTCAATTGCTCAGTTAATTGAATACCGCCGCCATCATGAACGCCTTGTTGAGCGCATGGGTGAGGCTTCAGTACCAACAATCTTTGGAACATTCAATTGCGTCGCATACCGCAGCACTATTGATCAAGTCGAACATTTGGCATTTGTCAAAGGCACTGTTTCTAGTGACACGCCAGTTTTAGTGCGCGTTCACAGCGAGTGTCTCACGGGTGACGTCTTTGCTTCTCGTCGTTGCGACTGTGGTCCACAACTTGCCGCCGCCATGCAACTCATCGGAGACACCGGTCATGGAGTTGTGGTGTACTTGCGGGGACACGAGGGTCGTGGTATCGGAATCGGACACAAGATTCGGGCGTATTCATTGCAAGACCAAGGGTTTGACACTGTGGATGCCAATCTGGAGTTGGGCTTGCCCATTGATAGTCGTGAATACGGCATAGGTGCACAGATTCTGGCTGATCTGGGCGTGCACAAGATTCGGCTAATGACAAATAATCCGGCCAAATACGGCGGTCTAGGTGGCTATGGTTTGTCCGTCGTCGAACGCGTACCACTGCACACAGAACCTACGCCCGAGAACGAGGCATACTTGCGCACAAAGCGTGAACGCATGGGTCACGCAATCGATCTCAATGACGGAGAGGGAGAAAAATGACACGCACAGGAGCAAGTTCGTCTCTGCCAAAGATTGACGGAACCGGAATCCGTGTTGGCATTGTTGCGGCACGTTTCAATGATCACATCGTTGTTGCTCTGCGAGATGGTGCGTTGCGCGCACTTGCCCGCGTAGGTGTTGCTGACGCCGACATCATTGAGATTTGGGTTCCGGGTGCTTTTGAAGTACCGCTCGCTGCTCAATCATTGGCTCAGAGTAAAAAAGTTGATGCGGTCATTTGCTTAGGAGCAGTCATCCGCGGAGACACATCTCACTTTGATTTCGTGGCTGGCCAAGCCGCTCGCGGCATCCAAGATGCTCAATTGACCACAGGAATACCGATCATGTTTGGAGTACTCACTGTTGAGAACGAACAACAAGCGATCGATCGCAGCGGAGCAGGTCTTGATAATAAAGGGGACGAAGCAGCCATCGGAGCCATCGAAATGGTTCATGTCTTGCGTCGCCTGCTGGACTGACTTCTTGCACACATACCCCTAACAAAAGGGGGTCGCATGTTCAATGTATTGCGTGCACTCGTCGTGACCACGGGTGTACTGGTCTCTCCGTTGATTCCATTTAATCCATCTCCACCATTGGCATCGCCCAAAGCAATCGTTGACACGCTGGTCTTTGCCACGCCGTTGCCGAGGTTTATTGCAATGACAACATCATCAACTCGCAATCCAACACTCGACTGGAAATCAGATGGTTGTTCTGCGCCAGTAATTCGATCAACTGGTCGGACATTTGATTTTACGTCTTCGTGTCGAAGACATGATTTTGCATACCGCAACTACAAGCGAATTGATAGCGGCATCTATTGGAGCGAACCACTGCGACGACGAATAGACGACAGGTTCAGTGTTGACATGCGCGACGCATGTCGAACGCGACCACGATTAGATCATCTGACATGCACTGCATGGGCAAATATTTTTTATCGGATAGTGCGTACTTATGCGGGAATATGACAGCTACTCGCGCGTAATAATGTCGAGCAGTTGAGTCAGCATCCGACCAGTCGCACCCCACACTGTTTCGTCATCAAGTTCAAAGAAATGGATATTGATTTCTCCGCGCGGTGTGAGCCACCACTCGTTGCGGTATGTATCAGGGCGCACCAGATCTTGCAACGACACGGTGAAGATGCGCGCGACTTCGCCTGGGTCAGGTACAAGCGCAAGAGACGGAGGAACAAACCCAACGATGGGAGAAATAATACTCTTGCTCACAAATGCAGAAATGATGTCAAGAGATCCAACAACATTTACAACACTCGGATCAAGCGACACTTCTTCGTGGGCTTCACGCAAGGCAGCCTGTTGGGATGTTTCGCCGCCCTCGAGTCGCCCACCCGGAAACGACACTTCGCCTTTGTGATTGTTTAAGTGCTGAGCCCGTCGAATGAGCAAGACATGTACCTCTGAGTCTTGGGGCATCAACGCCACCAAGACAGCTGACTGCTTGGCGTCGGCGTCGGTAATATATTCGTCATATATTGCTGGTTGGTATTCATTAAGTGCGCGAGTGAGACGCGATGTCACCTCGTCAAAATCTGAGAGCACGCTGAGATCACGGTTTTCCCACGGCGTTGATTCACCAAGATGCCACGTCTCTGGTCGCGGAATAATCTGATTGCCGCCAACGCGACGACTCATGCAGTAGGAACTGTTGGAACCCAGCCAGTTGCAGTGAGTTCATTAAATACTTCTGCAAGGCCGGCGGTTTTCATATTGGCGAGCACGCGACCAGGAGTTTCTTCACCTTTTTCCCACGCCTCCCATGCGGCAATTACTTTGGCAAGGTCAGGAGCTGGTCGATCAAAAGGCATACGTCAAGCGTACCGACCATGAAGGACTGATACCCGTTGTGATTGTCAACACTTGAGCCAAGATATACCGATGGCTCGAACCTTGCGGTCCGAGCCATCGTCGAGGGGTAAATCTGAGCGAGTAACGATGTGTTACATCATCCCCATGCCGGGCATTCCGCCACCCATAGGTGCTGGATTCTTTTCTGGCTTGTCGGCCACAAGGCATTCAGTGGTGAGTACCAAAGCCGCAATTGATGCAGCATTTTGCAATGCTGCACGAGTGACTTTGGCTGGGTCAATGATTCCGGCCTTGACCAGATCGACATATTCACCAGTGGCTGCGTTGAGTCCGATGGAACCCTTTTCGTTTTCGACGTGCTGCACAACGACAGCACCTTCGAGACCGGCATTGTCAGCAATTGCTTTGGTCGGCGCAGTGAGTGCGTCATACACGGTGCGAGCACCAGTTGCTTCGTCGCCAGTAAGGCTCTCGACAACTTTTGCAACGGCTGGACGAGCACGCAACAATGCGGTTCCGCCACCAGCAACAACACCTTCTTCGATGGCTGCACGAGTTGCTGAGACAGCGTCTTCAATGCGGTGCTTCTTTTCTTTGAGTTCTACCTCAGTTGCTGCTCCGACCTTGATGACTGCAACACCGCCAGCCAACTTGGCTAGACGCTCTTGTAGTTTTTCACGGTCCCAATCACTGTCGGTATTGTCGATTTCGGTCTTGATTTGATTGATGCGACCTTCAACTTCGGACTTGTCACCAGCGCCATCAACGATAGTGGTGTTGTCTTTGGTAATGATGATGCGCTTTGCACGACCCAAGAGATCGAGTGTTGCATTTTCGAGCTTAAGACCAACTTCTTCGCTGATGACTTGACCACCAGTGAGAACTGCCATGTCTTGCATCATCGCCTTGCGACGATCACCAAACCCTGGTGCTTTCACTGCAGCTGCATTGAAGGTTCCGCGGATTTTGTTGACAACCAAAGTAGCAAGTGCTTCGCCTTCGACATCTTCAGCGATGATCAACAGCGAACGACCAGTCTTCATAACTGCTTCGAGCACTGGCAACATTTGCTGAACGGAAGATATTTTTCCAGCGTTGTACAAGATGTATGGATCTTCAAGAACTGCTTCTTGACGCTCTGGATCTGTGACGAAGTATGGAGACGAGTAGCCCTTATCAAACTGCATTCCCTCGGTGAACTCAAGCTCGATACCAAAGGTGTTGCTCTCTTCGACAGTAACAACGCCATCTTTACCGACCTTGTCAATGGCGTCAGCAATGACTCCACCGATTGATGCGTCAGCAGCAGAAATAGTTGCGACGTTGGCGATATCGCTCTTGTCGTCTACTTCTTTGGCTTGTCCCTTGATTGATTCAACAGCAGCAGCAACGGCTTTTTCTATTCCGCGCTTGAGGCCCATTGGGTTTGCACCAGCAGCCACATTGCGCATGCCTTGCAACACAATTGCTTGAGCCAACACTGTTGCAGTTGTTGTTCCGTCACCTGCGACATCATTTGTCTTAGTGGCGACTTCTTTGAGCAACTGTGCGCCCATGTTTTCGAATGGATCGTCGAGTTCTACTTCTTTGGCGATTGAAACACCGTCGTTAGTGATTGTTGGTGCACCAAACTTCTTGTCGAGCACAACGTTGCGACCCTTAGGTCCGAGTGTGACTTTGACTGTGTCGGCGAGTTTGTTAACGCCTGCTTCGAGTGCGCGACGTGCTTCGTCGCCAAATTTCAGTTGCTTTGCCATGTGTGTTCTTTCTTGGTACTAAATGGACTACTTGCCAACAATGGCAAGAACGTCGCGGCTTGTGAGAATAAGAAGGTCGTCGCCACCATCGGT
>SHUT01000038.1 GCA_009691255.1 Ilumatobacteraceae bacterium | reverse complement strand
CCGTGTAAAAAGAGTTGTGTCGGGCGTTTTTCGCGACGATGAAAGTTTGGAACTTGACCCGCGATTTATTTGGTGTCTTGTGAAACCCATACAGAGGTGGATAACGCCAGATTGGCGACCTAGTGCTGCGGGAGCCAAAGAGTTATCCCGCAGTTAGCCTGTAACAATTATGACAGAGCCGTTCGACATCAACGGTCCCCTGCGCATCGCGTACCTCACATATCGCGGCAAGCCCCACGTGGGAGGACAGGGCGTGTACACCCGCCACCTGACAAAAGCGTTGGTTGATCTTGGTCACAGCGTCGAAGTCTTTGGTGGCCAGCCGTACCCGGTTCTTGACCCTCGGGTGCCGATGCACAAATTGCCGAGCCTAGATATTTTTAATGACCAATATCCTGGTCGTGTTCCAGCATATTGGGAGCTTAAAAATTGGCCAGACGTGTTAGAGACTTTGCAATACATGGCCGGGACTTTTAGCGAGCCACTTGCATTTAGTAAACGCGCGAAACGAGCATTGGCTCTGCGCCTCAATGATTTCGATCTTGTGCACGACAACCAGTGTCTGGGTTATGACATTTTGAAGATTGAAAAAATGATTCCAACAATTGTGACTTTGCATCACCCCATCACCAAAGATCGTGAACTCGAGATGAACCACGCACCAAATTGGCGCAAACGTCGCTCGATTGGTCGTTGGTACAACTTTGTCAAAATGCAGGGAAAAGTTGCCAGCAAATTGCCACGTATCGTGGTGGTGAGCGAAAACAGTATCGCTGACATTAATGCCGATATGGGGGTGTCATTAGACCGAATGCGTCTGGTGCCTGTTGGTGTCGATCCCGATCTCTTTAAGCCACTTCCCCACATTCAGCGTGAGCCCGGGCGTCTCATTACTACTGCATCTGCGGACGTTGCGCTCAAAGGGTTGTCTTATTTGCTCGAGGCACTCGCAAAGTTGCGCACCGAACGAGACGTTCGACTCACCATTATTGGTAAGGCTCGACAAGGTGCAAGTGCTGATCTAATTGCAACGCTTGGACTCAGTGATTGCATCGACTTTGTGTCTGGCGTAACTGACGAACGCATTGTCGAGTTATACGCTCAAGCAGAACTTGCTGTTGTTCCGAGTCTGTACGAGGGATTCAGTTTGCCAGCTATCGAAGCGATGGCTACGGGAACATGCCTTGTCGCCACAGATGGTGGCGCACTGCCCGAAGTGACTGGCGCCGACAACGACACAGTTCTTGGATGCAAAGCCGGTGATGCAGACGGACTCGCAGCAGCAATCCGTCGCGGGCTTGATGATGCTGAACTACGCCAACGTATCGGTACTGCCGGACGACAACGAGTAACCGAACGCTGGAGCTGGAAACATTGCGCTGCTCTTACGGTTGATCAATACCGCGAGGTTCTTGCAATGCCCCACAATCAACACAAAATTGCAGCGCGAGCACAGAAGTACGGTCGCTAAATGTTGACGCTTCGCTTTGACCGTTTGGGATTGCAGCCCGGAGACATGTTTTTAGATGCTGGAGCTGGTTTTGGACGCCATGCGTACGAAGCCGCCCGTCAAGGCGCAACCGTGTTCGCTCTTGACTACGCCCAAGAAGAAGTCACGACAACTCGCGCCACATTTGCCGCCATGTCTGCCGCCAAAGAAATCAGCGCGGACCAATTTGGTGGCGCACTTCGTGGTGATGCAACAAAACTTCCTTTCGCTGACAACACCTTTGATTGTGTGGTCACCTCAGAAGTACTTGAACACATCCAAGACGATGTAATGGCAATCTCAGAACTTGTTCGTGTTCTCAAACCAGGTGGCTCGCTTGGTGTGACCGTTCCGACATGGTGGCCAGAAAAAGTTAACTGGATGTTGTCAGAGCAGTACCACGCGCCAATCAGCAAGGGTGGCCACGTCCGTATTTATAGTGCTACAGAACTGAAAGCGAAGTTGCGTTCCGCTGGCCTTACAGTGCGTGGCAGTCATCATGCTCATGCTTTGCATTCGCCCTACTGGTGGCTACGTTGCGCAGTCGGACCTACAAATGATACGAACAGAGCCGTTGCAACATATAAACGGTTTTTGGAATGGGACATTATTAAAGCCCCTAAGTCAACGAGACTTGCAGATCGACTTCTCAACCCTTTGCTTGGCAAAAGTTACGTCGTCTACTCCACTAAAAAAATAGACGCTCAGGTTGGAGCAACATCATGATAAATCGCCAACCAATGCCCCACTTGCCGGGCATTTTGAGTACTGCCGATCTTTCACGCACTGCAGATTCAATCCAGAACCTGCAACTCAAAAACGGAATGATTCCGTGGTATCCAAATGGCCATTGTGATCCGTGGAACCACGTCGAAACAGCAATGGCTCTTGACGTTATGGGGCGGCATGACGCTACTGCACTTGCCTACGACTGGCTTGCAAACATTCAGCGCCCGGACGGAAGTTGGCACAACTATTATGCAATCGACGGAAGTATCGAAGATGCCAAACTAGATAGCAACGTCACTGCGTATGTGGCTGCTGGTGTCTGGCATCATCTGTTGTGCACGCAAGACAGAGCACGCGTTGCATTGTGGTGGCCGATGGTGCGCGATGCGCTCAAC
This sequence comes from Ilumatobacteraceae bacterium, assembly GCA_009691255.1. Classification (GTDB taxonomy): domain Bacteria; phylum Actinomycetota; class Acidimicrobiia; order Acidimicrobiales; family Ilumatobacteraceae; genus UBA2093. The sequence continues at coordinate 13,507 of SHUT01000038.1, read as the reverse complement.
TTTGTGATGTCGCTCAAACGCTACAACGGAACCATCCTCTGGGCACGCGAAGTAGACAGCACGCCTTGGGACTACGCACTGCTCACCGGTTGCTCAAGTATTCGTCATGCGTTGCGGTGCGGGGTTGCGCTTGGTGATTCGCTTGGCGAACCACAGCCAGAGTGGATGGCAACCGCTGACATGATTGACGATGTCATTGCTCATGACCTGAGTGTTTTTGAGCCAAAAGAGCGTTGGGCAATGGACTGGTACTACCCCGTTCTGACCGGATCACTCACTGGCGCAGCTGCCAAGGCTCGTCTGGCCGAAGGTTGGGACAAGTTTGTTCTTGATGATCGAGGTGTGCGATGTGTTCATGATGAACAGTGGGTCACTGCCGCCGAAACTGCAGAGTGCGCGATTGCTCATTGCGCGGCGGGCGATCGCGAGACCGCACAAGAATTGTTGTTATGGACAATGCCCCATCGCCGAGATGATGGCGCCTACTGGACGGGCATTGTGTATCCGTTACAGCCAGATAAAACTATCGTGCATTTTCCGGCAGACGAATACAGCGCATACACAGCAGCAGCAATTATTTTGGCGGCAGACGCAATCAGCCACGGATCACGTGCATCGCGAGTATTTACGTCTTCTGTAGCACGCGCAACGAACCTATTGCACTGACCTCAACAAATAGTCCGCTCTCGATCGCTGGTACATAAATGTTTTCAAATGGCGGTCTTCCGCCATCTGCTGGATCTGCAAACACGTCGTGGATTGCCAGTATTCCGCCAGGCAAAACTCGCGGCGTCCAACCCAGATAGTCACGAGTCGCGGGTTCAGTACCGTGCCCCCCGTCAATAAATAAAAATGCTAGCGGCGTCGACCAGTGCTGGGCAATCGTCGCCGAGTCACCCACCATCGTGACAACCACATCGGATAATCCTGCGCCCAAAATGGTGCTACGAAAAAATGGCAGGGTGTCCAGGCGACCTGTTTGGGGATCCACTAACGATTTGTCATGCCATTCCCACCCTGGCTGGTTTTCTTCGCTTCCAAAATGATGATCTACTGCGAACAGAGTTCGCGCGGTGTGACGTGCAGCAGCACCAAGCCAAACTGTAGAACGACCGCAATAGGAACCAACTTCAACAAACGGTGCATCGGCGACACTGTGGGCGGCTCGCAAGGCAGCCTCGTAGAGTGCGTCGCCTTCTTCTGCGGGCATGAATCCGTTCGCCGCCAACGCGTGACGTCGTAGAACAGGATCAATCACCAAGTATCCCAGTGAATAATGCTCTCTGCTGGCGGACGTGCAGCAGGACGGAATTCAGTTCCCTTTGTATAAGCAAGTGGTGACAAACTAAATTGCTGTACTGCGTCAAAAGGTATTCCCAAAATGTCGGCGGCTTGTTGCTCCATAAACAGATGCACTGTTGTCCAGGCTGTGCCCAAACCACGAGCTCGAGCAGCCAGCATAAAACTCCACATTGCAGGAACGATGTTTGCCGCAAGTGACGCCGCCACCATTCCGGGAAGATTGTCTGTGCGTGCCCCTGTGTTGCAGGCAATGACCAAGACAGGAGCATCACCCATGTGTTCTCCTAGGAAATCTGCAGAGTCTGCAGACCGTTGTTGCTGGGCATTACCCACCGCATCGCCCTTGTCGATCGTGCGAATATAAGTACCATCCATTTGGGAGTAGATCGCATAGCAATCCCGATAAAGGTCGCCGAGTGCCTTGCGCTTTTGGGCATCTCGCACGATGACAAATTGCATCGACATGCTGTTGGAGCCAGAAGGCGACTGCATCGCGATATCGACGCATTCGCGGATGAGATGTTCTTCGACGGGGCGAGAAAAATCAAGCCTTTTACGTACGGCCCGAGTAGTGGTAAGTAGCTGATCTGGGTTGAGTGGCAAAAGTGTCATGCGACGACCCTACTATGGGTCAATGCCTTCCCCTCTTGACGATCTCGTTACCCTGCTCGACCTCGAGCCCATTGAGGTCAATATCTTTCGTGGTGTTTCCCCCCAAGAAAATCGGCAACGAGTTTTCGGTGGACAAGTTGCTGGACAATCCTTAGTAGCGGCCGCACGCACAGTAGATGACCCCACCCGCCATGTGCACTCGCTACATTCTTATTTTTTGCGTCCAGGCGACCCCAATGCACCCATCCTGTATCAGGTTGACAGACTGCGAGACGGCCGAAGTTTTACGACTCGTGGAGTTGTAGCCATTCAGCACGGCGAAGTTATTTTTAACTTGCAAGCGAGTTTCCATGCCAACGAACCTGGCCTAGAGCATCAGATTCCGATGCCTCTCAACGTCCCCGCCCCAGAGTCGCTTCCAGATTTCAAAGAACGTATGGCTCCCCATAAAGACCTCATTGGTGATTGGTATGACGCCCCACGCCCCATTGATCTGCGTTATGTGACCGGTGATCCTTTCAGCAGATCCGGAACAGCATTGCCAGGACAACAAGTTTGGTTGCGCGCAGACGGCGCACTGTCAGATGATCCCGTACTGCATGCCTGCATTGCTACCTATGCCAGTGACATGACATTGCTTGACACCACACTTTTGCCACACGGACTCGGCTGGAACGACGCAGGGGTTCAGATGGCCAGTCTCGATCATGCAATGTGGTTCCACCGTCCATTTCGTGCAGACGATTGGCTGTTGTATGACCAGTCGTCGATCAGTACATCAAATTCGCGCGGTTTGGCAGGTGGATCTATTTTCACCAGTGATGGCTACCTCGCCGTCACGGTCGTGCAAGAAGGACTCACGCGGCTTCGTCGCTCATGAAATTTCTTTCGTCTCTTTTTGTTGCACTACTAGCACTCCCATCGGCAAATAACTCCCAAGTGCGAGCCACGGTCGTGCTCACCGTAGACACACCCGTAGCGATAGTCGAGCGTCGCGTTGACGAGAATGCCGCATACATCGTGTCTCGTCCTGGCCTCGTTCTTCGATGGGACTACAACACTAAAAAAGTGTCCACCGTTCTTAATATTTCGGCACTCACCACAACCGGAAACGAACGCGGACTTCTGGGACTCGCTTTTCGTGGAGATTTCGCGTACATCAACTACACCAATACAGATGGACACACAGTCATTGCAGAGTATGCAGTCGAAAAGAACGGCATATTCCGTACATCATCACGACGCGAACTGATGACTATCTTGCAGCCCTACGCCAACCACAACGGTGGCGACATCGTCACTGGCCCCGACAATATGTTGTACATCGGTATGGGGGATGGTGGCTCAGGCGGAGACCCAGAACGCAACGCACTTAATACTGCATCACTGTTGGGCAAAATGTTGCGTATCAACCCAACCCGAACAAGTTCGAAGCCATACACAATTCCCACTGATAATCCATTCGTGGGCGTCAAAGGTGCACGGGGAGAAATCTGGTCTGTCGGTCTACGTAATCCTTGGCGATTTTCATTTGATGATGACCAAAACATGTGGATTGCTGATGTCGGACAGAATAAATGGGAAGAGATCAATCTTGCTAAAGCAAACAAGCTATTCCCGGGCGGACATGGGGTTAATTTTGGCTGGAGTGCCTACGAAGGAAAACATCGCTTCAATGCAGACCAAACCGCGTCATCATCTCTTGCTCCTATCTATGAGTACGCGCACGGATCCGCTGGTTGCTCTGTCAGTGGTGGGGTGAGGGTAAGCAAGACAAACCCCGTAGTTGCATTACGCGACAAGTATCTTTTTAGTGATTTTTGCTCTGGAGTGCTTAAGGGACTGCAACTTCAGGAAACAAAACTTATTAGCACAAGTGATTTAATCAAGAAACTCGGCCGTGTTATTGCAGTACAACAAACCTCACGCGGTATCTATGTCCTTGCATTTGATGGCAAAATATATTCAATTACCGTCGGGAACCCATAAACATTCCTCGCAGTGACTGATAGTTCTCGATGCAATGACCAGCACCTAGCACGACCGCCTCAAGCGGCTGTGATGACATCAAAACCGGAACTGATGTTTCGCGGGAAATGCGATCAGCAAGTCCGCGCAGCATTCCGCCACCGCCGACAAGATAGATTCCGCGACTTATAAAGTCCTGCGCAAGTTCTGGCGGAGCCTTTGACAAACACCGTTTGACAGACATCACGATGGCGGCAACTGGCTCTTCGATAGCGAATCGAACTTCTTCTGCTGTTAATCGCACAGTCTTTGGCAATCCAGATACCAAGTCGCGACCGCGAATATCAGCACTTTGATCTTCAGGTGATGGTTCTGCTGAGCCAATATGAATTTTTATTTCTTCGGCGGTTCGCTCACCAATCGCAACACCATGTTCGCGACGCACATAGCTTTGGATCGTTGCATCAATATCAAAACTTCCGACCCGCACTGCCTCGAGTGCAACGACGCCTCCGAGACTGATGACTGCAGTCTCACTAGTGCCACCACCAATATCGATAATCATGTTGCCGACGGGTTCGTCAATGGGCAAGTTGGCGCCAATTGCGGCCGCCATCGGTTGCTCGATCAATTGTGCATCTGAGGCACCTGCTCGGCGGGTTGCGTCGGTGACTGCTCGTCTTTCTACTTCAGTGATTGCTGACGGAACACAAATCACCACTTTGGGCCGGGTAAAGCGCGACACGCCAACACGCTGCAGCAACAAGCGAATCATCCGTTCGGTGATATCAAAGTCCGTGATTGCCCCACCGCGCAATGGGCGAACAGCCACGATGTAACTAGGTGTTCGACCGATCATGTCCCAGGCTTCGTGGCCAGTTGCCAACACCTCACCTGATTTGCGGTTGACCGCTATCACCGAGGGCTCGTTGAGCACGATTCCTCGGCCTTTCATATATACGAGAGTATTTGCTGTTCCGAGGTCGATTGCGAGGTCACGCGCCATTATTTTGACCGCCCCATATTTGAATCATCATCATGTCGAACAATTGAATCACGCCGCGCCTGGGGAGAGAGGGCATCAATATGTCGGCGAAAAGCCGAGATGCCATCATCAATGCGAGTCTTACGAAAATCTAGAAAGACCAGCACCAGCAAAACAGCGCCACAGGTGGCCGCACACAGACTAAATATCGTTGTAAGAATCCCCATTGCCATCATGAGTGGGTGCCATCAACCACGGGAGTGGAATTTGTTGACTGTGGTGGTTTTACATTCTCGGGGGCAACAACATGGTGCGCACCAGTCCCCCAATCAGAACCACCTTTCCAGTGTTCTTTTTTCCATATCGGTGCAGATTCTTTTAATGCATCAATCGCAAACCGAGCGGCCTCAAATGCCATGTCACGATGCGGAGCAGACACAACGGCCAGTACTGACGATTCGCCAAGAGACAATGTTCCGAGGCGATGCAATAGCGCAACTCGTCCGACTGCTGACCATCGCTTACGTAATTCCGTCACTATGTCATCAAATTTTTTAACGACTTCCGCTTCAAAAGCTTCATATGTCAGGGCAGTGACCTCGTCGCGTCCGTCGGCATGATCTCGTACGATTCCAGAAAATAACACAACCGCACCGCAATTGGGCAAGATAGCCCATTCATAGGCCTCTGAGATTGGCAGGAGTTCGCTACTAATAGCACACCAATTGTTGTTAATGCTGGTCACCTGCACAGGTACATCGTAGTGTCCCGATGTCTTGGCTCCTTGATTACTGCCGAGACTTAGCGGCAATTCAGAACTATTGTTGACCTTTCATGGATAGCGACTGCGACGATGAAGTTAATGCCCTTGCGCTTCCAGCACTAAATAGCCGCACTTGGCGCCATCCCAGCGAAGTTGCAGATGCGCAACGGCAAGTCGAGCAGTGCTTATCCAATATTTTTATGTCGCGACAAGTGCCTGAGCAGACGCCATAGCACCGCCACAGCACCGACGACCACCATCACGCTGGCGATCAGACCAATCTCTTGACGGCGTTTGGCACTCAGTCCACCAAAAAACGAACCTTCTGTTCCTTCGACGTAGGCCTCTTCATTTGTGACCTGGGGTATCCAGCCGAGTTGTTTGAGGCGATCATTGGACACCACCCATGAGAAACGTGAATACGAGCGCAAGCCAGGCGGAATTGGTCCGCGCTCTGCACGCCAACGAATCCCGTCGACCCACCCAACAGCAAAGTGTGGCAGACGCAACTGCAACGGCCGTGCCGCTAACTTTCGTAGTCGTTCTCCGCTAATAGCGCCATCTGGCGACACGTTAAAGACACCATCTGGACATTTCTCGCGGCACATCTCAATTGCGCTATCCAAATCAGAAGAGTGCATGAACTGCGCAGCGGGCAGACTCAATGACATCTCACTTCCGGCTGCTTGAGCAAGTGCGGCAACTAACGAACTAGTTGCCCCGCGAGTTACTATTGGGACTGGTCGAAGGATGGTTGTTGAGCGGCCGCTAACAGCTCTGCGCCAGTCTTCGACTAAAGATTCAGCCACGGCGAATGCACACACCATTCCAAATTCAGGATCAGGTCGAACAGGTGCGTCTTCAGTTAGCGGCACCGTGTTGTTTTCCCACGCGCCATACACCATTGCTGACGACACGAACACAAGATGCGTTATTTGATGATTATTTGCATCTGTTAAAAATAAGCGCGTTTGCAGAATGAGTGATGCACCGTCGTCGCGCGACGAGGCAAATGACTGCGCATTCAGCACAGCAACGCAAGGAGCCGTCGTTTGTGTCGATTGGGTCATGCAGAGCAGGCTAACTGCGCATAACCTTGTCCTATGGCCTCAGATGACTTGCCCGAACCCCCAGATTTGCCAAATCCCTTTGCTGGAATACCTTTCTTTGCCGATATGGCCAAGGCAATGTCTGTCCAAGGGCCACTCAATTGGGAAATGGCGAAACAGTTTGCCGCAATCGGAGCGGTTGGCGACTCGTCAGAGGAGACTCCTGATCCGCAAGTGCGATTTGCATTTGCCGAACTAGCCACCATTGCCGACATGCATGTGCGAGATGTAACAACACTCTCGACAGACCCGCACAACACTCGCACAGAACTACTTCCCACTACACGCGCGCTATGGGCGCACCGCACATTGCAGGACTTTCGTCCATTGTTCACAGACCTTGCCAATGCACTGTCTCAACGACCAACAACTGAAAGCAAACAAGACCCGATGGCGTCGATGCTTTCTGGTCTTGGCGCAATGATGTCACCAGCACTTCTTGGAATGTCAATCGGCTCAATGATTGGCGCGATGGCGCAGCGAGCATTTGGCCAGTACGACTTGCCACTACCTCGTCCCGACACTAGCCAACTGATGCTTATCCCATCTTCAATTGAAAGTTTTGCCACTGACTGGAGCCTCAATACCGACGATGTACGGATGTGGGTGTTGATTCATGAACTCACATCACATGCCGTCTTATCAACAACCGCCGTCGACCAAGGAGTCACGGTGCTCGTGAGACAACACGTAGCTGCATTTCGACCAGATGCGAATGCTATTTTTGACAAACTTTCAGATCTCGACATCAGTGATCCAAGCGCTATGCAGAATCTGCAGAGTGTGTTTGCAGACCCAACCGTACTGATGGGGGCCGTTCGTACACCCGAACAAGAACGCATCGCCCCACTTCTTGATGCGCACGCGTCTGCCGTCGTGTCATACATAGATCATGTCGTTGATATCATCACTGAGCGCATCTTGGGCGGCAACAAACAAATCGCCGAAGCAGCCAGACGGCGACGTCTTGAGACCGGACCAGACGCTGTGTTTGTCGAGCATCTCCTGGGCTTAAAACTGTCCCGTCAACAATTACAAAGTGGTCGAGAATTTGTCAATGGAGTTGTACAACGCGGTGGAGAAGAAGCCCTACTCATGCTGATGGCCGATGCGGCAAACTTGCCCACGCCTAATGAGTTGGATGCTCCGGGTTTGTGGATCGCGCGTCTGGAGTTGCAGTAGAACTGCGCCCAGCACGCGGTATTTGTTTGATAAAGACGACACAACCAGCGATACCTGCAAGAGCAATAACAAAAAAACCGATCTTTCCGGATGGAGTAAAAATGACCGGAAAAAGTCCGGCCAAGACCCACGTCATCTGATTTTGAGTTTCAAATTGGGCAAAGGCACGACCGCGGTTTGCACTAGGGGCATCGCGCTGAACAATCGACTCAAATGCCAGCCGACCAATGGCTGATGCACCGTTGACAATTCCGGTGAGTGCGATTCCGGCAAGTATTCGTCCAGAGAAACCAGCGAGTAGACCCATCAGCGCAAGCGCAATCATTGTCGCTAATAACATTTTTTCGACAGATATTCTGCGGCGCAATTCGGGAGCAATTGTATTTGCTCCCAATGTGCAGAGCGCTCCGAATCCGACTGCTATTCCAAACCAAGCCGTGCCTGCAGTTTCGCCACGCAACCAAAACGCGAGATGAAAGAACATGAATCCGGCACTGCCACGTAGAATTCTCATCATGTTCGCCGCCCGCACAATTTGTTGCGAGTGCAGTTCACGTACTTCAAGGCGTTCAGCTTTGGCTTCTGCAATCACGATATCTTTGGGCAACTGAACCGCAAATACTGTTGCAGCTACAAAGACTGCTGCACCAAAACACAATGTTGCGGGCGTGCTAAAAAGTTGCACTAGTCCGGCTGGAAATACGACAACAAAACCAACTATGCCAGCAATCTGTCCGAGTTTGCTATTTGCCTCAACGAGTCCTTCGTCTCCGACAATTATCGTTGGCACTAACGCTGATTTTGCGATGCTGTACGTCTTGGACAAGACGAGAGCTGCAAACGCCAGCGGAAACAATGCAAGTGAATCAACGTTAAACATCATTGTCACCATCACTACTGCTCGCAACAGTGAGACCAACACGATAACTAAGCGTTGTCCACCTGGCATGCGGTCTATTGCCGGCCCAACTAGAGGAGCAATCACTGCAAACGGGGCCATGCTGATGGCTAGAAACAAGATTACCTTTGTACGCGCTGCGTCAGGGCTGATTGATAAAAACAAAGAATCAGCGAGCGCAACCGCCATGATGGTGTCGCCTGCTGTCATCAGGGCATGAACACGCCTAAGTCGAATAAGCGGTGCAATTGGGGGAAGCCCGCCGGGCCTTCGACCTAGTTTGTCTGGGAGCGATGGGTCAACCGTGTTCACACGGAGATGCTAAACCGCACGGGCCTTGTCATACTTGTATCCAAGGCCACGAATCGTCAAAATGCACACTGGTTCGCTCGGCTTAATCTCAATCTTGGAGCGCAAACGCTTGATGTGCACATCTAGGGTCTTGGTGTCGCCGACGTAATCACTGCCCCACACTCTGTCAATCAGCGTGTCGCGAGTAAGAACTCGACCTGCATTGGCCAACAGAATGTGTAGCAGTTCAAATTCTTTGAGAGGCAACTGCATCGTCTCGCCGCGCACCACGACCTCGTGTTGTACTGGGTCAAGCCCAATATCACCGACTTGCAGGATCGAAGAATCTAATTCGCCTCCGCGCTCTTGTGGAACGCGGCGCATGACGGCTCTCATACGAGCGGTAAGTTCACGCAGGCGGTATGGCTTGGTGACGTAATCATCTGCTCCGACTTCTAAGCCGACCACGGTGTCGATTTCTGCGCCCTTTGCGGTAACCATGATGATTGGAGTCAAGGTTTTTTTACGGAGTTCGCGACAGACATCAATCCCAGACATCTTGGGCAACATCACATCTAGTAGCACCAGATCTGGCTTAACGATGTCAAACATCTCTAAGGCCTGCAGACCGTCACGAGCAACCTCAACGCGGAATCCTTCGCGTTTGAGCCCAACCAGCAGAGCCTCGATAAATGATTCTTCGTCCTCGACGACAAGCACAGTAGGCATGCTCACAAAAATCTCCTCAACAAAGGGGTGAATCGGTACATCAACATTGCGTCTATGTTTACCTTATCTTCATGGGCAAGCGCAGCGAGAATGTTGACCCTTCACCAGGAGTTGACACCACGTTTACCTCACCGCCATGATTCGCTGCCACATGTCGAACAATCGCCAAACCAAGGCCCGTTCCGCCAGTCTGTCGACTGCGGGCTTGATCGACTCGATAGAAGCGTTCAAAAACTCGGTCAAGATGTTCTGACTCAATACCGATTCCGTAATCAATCACAGAAATAGTGACAAAGCCACTCTCAAAAGCAACACCAATATGAACTTCAGCACCAGCATTGCTATATTTCACGGCGTTCTCACAGAGATTTGTTACTGCCGAGACAAGTTGACGAGCATCACCCTGACAGACGACATCTGCATCAACTTCTGTTGAACTTATGAATATTTTGCTGGCAACCGCAACTGCGTTCACGCGTCCGACAGCGTCAGCAAGAACTGCCTGAACGCTCACATCCTCTTGAGTGGCAATACCGTCAAACTCGATCTTTGCAAGTTCGAGAAGATCATCAATAATCCGAGCAACGCGGTGAGACTCTTCTACGATGTGCCTAGCCAAACGCTGAACGTCAGAATCTAGTTCGTCTGCCTCTCCTGCGATTGTTTCCGCCAATAGCGCAAGAGCACCAACTGGTGTCTTTAATTCATGGCTTATATTTGCTACAAAGTCAGTTCTCACTCGGTCCGTAATGATTCTTTCGGTTACATCTTCAATCATTAATAACGCACCACCATTAATGAGGGATACCGAACGAATCTCTAGAGTTTGCCCTAGTGGTCGGTCAACATTGACAAGGACTGTTGATGTTCGACCGTGCAAGGCTTTGCTCGACAAGGAAGACATTTCGCGCGTCAACTCCGCATGACCACGCTGTTGATCGACCACTACATGTGCTGCTCGATTGAGCCACCACTCCTGTCCACCCGCATCATAAATAACAACGCCGATTGGTAGAGCATTCAGCGCAGTTCGCATTTGTGTTAATGAAACATGATCGGCGTTTGCTTCTGCGATTGTCTCGGTTACTGTTTCGGCCCGTTGCCACCGTCGCAGTTTCATCAACTATGAGCCACTTCTGGAACGCACCCTGCCTAGATGATCAAACCACGATGCAAGACCTAGCACCACATACACAATTGTGACCGTGATACCTACCCAATCAAACTTATCTGGACATATCGGAATGAGTGCAAACGCAAATCCTGCAAAGCATAACAAAATGACCGCACGTTGATCTAGCCACCACTTTTTCATCTGCAGACCTCTTTCATGAAACGAATGCCACAACTGCATATGCACCAGCAGCAACAACTGCTGCTCCGGGAATAGTAAATATCCAAGCCCAGAGCACTCGCCGGGCGACTCCCCAGCGAACTGCACTTAATCTGTTAACCGATCCAACTCCAACGATTGCACCTGTAATGGTGTGTGTTGTTGATACGGGGATTCCCTTGGCGGACGTAAAGAATAACGTCAACGCAGCTGCGGTCTCGGCAGCGAATCCACCCATTGGCTGGATACGCGTCAACTTGGTGCCCATGGTTTTAACGATACGCCATCCGCCAAACATCGTTCCAAGTGCGATGGCAAAATGTGCAGAGAGCACCACCCATAGCGGAACGTCGGCTTCAGGGCCAACCTTGTTTGTGGCAATCAGAAGGGCGAGGATAAGCCCCATAGTTTTTTGGGCATCGTTGGCCCCGTGTCCCAAGCTGAAAGCTGCCGCAGAAACAAGCTGTAGTCGCCGAAACACCTTATTCGCCATCTTGACATTCTTGAAGATGCGCACTAGCCACATGATGAGCAGAATTATTATTAATCCAAGACCCAAACCAATCATTGGTGAATAAATGATAAACACGCTAGTTTTTTTCAATCCGTCAAGCAAGACAACGTGTCCGCCAGACTTAGCGACACCTGCTCCCACCATTCCGCCAATCAGGGCGTGTGAAGATGAACTCGGCAGGCCAAGCCACGCTGTAAGAACGTTCCAAAATATTGCACCAATGAGCGCCGCAAAGATCACTCCGATAGAAATGATTTCTTGGTCAACAACTCCCTTGGCAATTGTTTTTGCTACTTCGGTGCCCAACACTGCAAACGCAATGAAGTTCCAGAACGCTGCCCAAGCGACCGCCTGTATTGGTGTTAATACGCGAGTCGCCACCACTGTCGCAATGGAGTTAGCAGCATCATGGAATCCGTTAACAAAGTCAAAAACCAGAGCCATGAAAATGACTGACCACAGAAGAAAATTCGTCATCGCGAGTTAGGCGTGCTTGACGGCAATTGACTGAATCATGTCAGAAGCGTCTTCGACGGCATCAATAGCCCGTTCAATGGCTTCGACGATTTCTTTCCAGCGCAAGATATCAAGAGCATCATGTCGACCAGAGAAAAGTTCACTTGTGATGCGTCGGAAAATACGATCTGCAGAACTCTCAAGTTCGTCAATTGTGTCCACCTGTTCATTGATGTTGCGCATCGACTTAAGACTTCGCACCAACGCACAGTTGGCATGCGAAATTTGCACGAGCACTTCTGCCAACTCATAGACACCTGGCAGATCACTGGTCACTCGATGCAGCAAGACCAAATCAGCAGCCGCAAATATTTCGTCTGTCACTTCATCAAGAGCTGAAGCCAGCAATTGAATGTCTTCGCGGTCAAATGGCGTCACTAGAGAGCGCTCAAGACGGCGATTAACTTCGCGAACAACCTCATCGGCTTGTCGCTCTGCTGTCATCATGGCGGTAACTTCGGCCTCAGTCGGTGGCACGGAATGCAAAATTCCAAGCAATCGATTGGCGCAATCATTGGCCATATCAGCAGCCTGTTCAAAAAGCGGGAAAAACCCCTCGTCGCGTGGTATCAATCGGAATGCCATAGAACCCCCTTCTGTATTGCTCACCACAATGCTTAGCAAGCCAAGGGGATTGAGATGAGACTACAGGTAAACACCGGATGAACATTTTACTCTACGTTCTCTATCGGTTGAGACAGTCCAATCGTAAATACCGACCCTTCACCTTCTGCTGAAGTGATGGTCAGCTCTCCGCGGTGGTTAGCAATGACATGACAAGCGATTGATAGGCCGAGTCCAGAACCACCAGTACCCCTGCTGCGAGCTTTATCCACTCGATAAAAGCGCTCACAAATACGGGGGAGGCTGTCACCAGGAATACCGATTCCCTGGTCGGACACTGACAGCATGATCTTGTTTGCAGCGAGCCACATCTTGATTGCCACGACATCTCCAACATTGGTTTGTTTTCAATAATCGTCTTGATGATTATTCCGGCGTAGGTAGCAACCGTTGAAATATTTTTCTCTACTTCAGCCACAATTTCAGCAAGATTTACCAGAGTTGGCATTGTCAGTTTTCTCTCGATTCGGGAGAGTTCAAAAAGATCATCCACCTGTCCTGACCCCCTGAAATAGGTCCATCTCCTATGAGACAAGTAATCCCGTAAGAATGGGGTTGGGAGGATGGAGATGAAACGGACCAGACATACACCTGAGCAGATTGTTCGCAAGCTGCGTGAGGCTGATCGACTATTGGCGGAGAATATTCCGCTTGCTGAAGTGATGCGACATTTGGAGATTT
>SHUT01000008.1 GCA_009691255.1 Ilumatobacteraceae bacterium | reverse complement strand
ACGCGGTCGCCTGTAACCGTGCAAGTAGCGAGTGGTGGTGGCGCAGAATCGGGCACTGTGGTGGCCACGGGTGGCACACACACGTGCGCTGTTCGCAGCAGTGGCGGGGTGCGTTGTTGGGGCAACAACGAGTTCGGGCAATGGGGTCAAGGGGCTTAGGCCCACTAAACCCTTGGTGGCAAAGGGTTTTAGATATTTTACTAAATCCGACTTGTTAGGTCGGGATTATGCCGATAGGTTGCCATGATGACACAAGACACATGGGGTTTTGAGACCCGCCAGATTCATGCAGGCCAAGAGTCTGACCCCACCACGGGCGCTCGTGCACTTCCGATTTATCAGACAACGAGCTATCAGTTCCGCGACGCTACTCATGCGCAAAACTTATTTGCACTTGCCGAAATTGGCAACATCTACACCCGCATCATGAACCCCACGCAAGGAGTCCTTGAAGCACGCTTGTCATCACTTGAAGGTGGCACCGCAACTGCAGTCGGTCTTCCTGGTGCGTTAGTTGTTGCGAGCGGACAGAGTGCCGAAACACTTGCAATTTTGACATTGGCAGAAGCAGGAAGTCACCTCGTGGCGTCACCGTCGCTTTATGGTGGCACATATAACTTGCTTCATTACACATTGCCCAAAATGGGAATCGAAGTAACGTTCGTCAGTGATCCGCACAATCTCGAAGAATGGAAGAGCGCAGTGCGTCCTAATACAAAAGCGTTCTACGGCGAAGTTCTTGCCAACCCCAAAAATGATGTGTTCGACATTGAGGGCGTCTCAAAAGTTGCTCACGCAGCCGGAGTGCCATTGATTATTGACAATACTGTTCCAACACCATACGGAATTCGCCCAATCGAGTGGGGTGCAGACATCGTGGTGCATTCACTCACCAAGTTCATCGGAGGTCACGGAACATCAATCGGAGGTGCAATCATTGATGGTGGCAAGTTTGACTTTGGCGCAAGCGGTCGTTTCCCGAACATGACAGAGCCAGATCCGAGCTATCACGGTCTTGCATATTGGCCTGCACTTGGTGCTGGTAGTTACATCATCAAGGCCCGCGTGCAGATGTTGCGCGACCTTGGCATGGCGATTAGTCCGTTTAACGCGTGGCAGATTCTGCAAGGACTCGAAACATTGTCATTGCGCATGGATCGCCACTGGAGCAACACCGAAAAAGTTGTTGCGTATTTGCAAAAGCAAGGTGCCGTTGAGAGCATCAACTATGCAGGTCTGCCAAGCAGTCCGTGGCATGAGCGTGGTAAGAAATATTTTGCCGGCAAGGGCTTTGGTTCAGTTATTGCATTCGTTCTCAAGGGCGGACTCGCTGACGGACAAAAGTTTGTTGAGGCACTCAAACTGCATAGCCATGTCGCCAACATTGGCGATGTGCGTAGTTTGGTGATTCAGCCAGCCAGCACAACTCATAGTCAACTCACCCCAGAAGAGCAATTGTCATCTGGCGTTGTTCCGGGTTTGGTGCGTCTGTCTGTTGGCCTTGAAAACATCCAAGACATCTTGGAAGACCTCGACCTCGGTTTCAGCGCAATCAGCTAGTTGCCAGAATCAGCGCTTCCGGGATCTTGGTTGCGCAGAAATTCTTCAAGTTCAGCAGCAAGGTCTTCACCTGTGGCGATGGTGTCCTGCATGATTTGATCATGGCGTGTCTCTAGAATCGATACATAATTTGTTGCTTGTGCATCGCCCTCGACGGCTTCGTTGTGTAGTTCTTGCCAACGGTTGATTTCTTCAATTAAGTTTGTGTGGTCAGTAGGGATTCCAAGAACATGTTGGAGGTGTTGTAACAAGGCCGCTGCACTTTTGGGGTGTTGGGCCGCCATTAAGTAATGCGGAACACCCACCCGCAAACTAACGCTCGGGATGCTGGAGCGATCAAGCGCTTCAAGCAAAACACCAGCCATGCCAGTGGGGCCTTGGTACTGGGGTTTGCTTAATGCAAGTCGCTGGGCAAGATTGTCATTAGTGGTGCTACCGACAACAAACGGAACACGGGTGTGAGGGACTTGTTCAGCGGCGGCACCAAGACTGACAACGAGGTTGCAACCCAAGCCTTGGCAGACATACACAATGCAGTCTGCAAATGTTGACCATGCAAAGTGGGGCTCCGATCCGTTGAGCACAATCAGATCGCGAGCACCTTCTGGATACCGGATAACTAGGAACTCATTTTCTGGCCAGCGAATACATCGTTCACCGTTTTCGTCCAGGTATACCTCTGGGCGTTCTTGGGTGAAGTCAAAAAACGGATCAGGATCTATTCCGGCAACCGTGATGGCGTCGCGTTCTTTGAGCATCCAGTCCAGAGCCGAGGTGGCAACGCCGCCAATATCAAAGAGTCCACGCAGTGCCACCAACAACACGGGATTGCGCAACGGGGCAATGTCATCCCAGTAGGTATCAAGAACTTCATCGACATGAAAACTCATTATCAATAAGGCTAGGCAGTGAGATGCTCGACCACTACGTCGATGCAGCGCGTTAATTGCTCAACATCAGCAGGGTCAACAGCCGGAAACATGCCTACACGCAACTGGTTGCGGCCAAGTTTGCGGTAACTATCGGTATCGACCACACCATTACTGCGCAAGATGGCAGATACTTGGTTGGCGTCGACTCCGTCAAGGTCAATTGTGCCAACCACATTGGAGCGTTGTGCGGGGTTGCTGACAAATGGCGACGCCCATTTACGAGCTTGTGCCCAGTCATACAAGATACGGGCAGATTCAGAACTGCGACCAGCAGCCCAAGCGAGACCGCCATTGTTGAGCATCCATTGCACTTGGTCATCAAGCATGATGAGCGTTGCAAGTGCTGGAGTGTTGTAGGTCTGATTGGCGACGCTGTTGTCAAGAGCGATACTGATGTCAAGAGATGCTGGTATCCAGCGCTTGGTTGCCTTTATCTGGCGAATACGTTCGATTGCTGCCGGAGAACATGCCGCCAACCACAAGCCGCCATCTGATGCAAAACTTTTTTGCGGCGCGAAATAATAGACATCAACATCGGCAGGGTTCCAGAGGAGTCCACCAGCAGCAGATGTTGCGTCGACGACAACGAGTCCATCAGCGCGCGGACGACTGAGTTGCATTGCCACACCGGTTGATGTTTCGTTGTGAGTGAGCGCATAGACATCACAACTCGCATCTGGTACTGCAGTCGGATGAGTGCCAGGCTCAGAAGAAATCACAACGGGGTCACCAAGGTGGGGCGCGGCAAGTGTGGCTTCGGCAAACTTGGAAGAGAACTCACCAAATACCAAATGCTGACTGCGTTGTTGTACGAGTCCAAACATTGCGACATCCCAGAACACCGTTGAGCCGCCATTGCCCAACACAATTTGCCAACCGTCAGGAAGAGAAAACAATTGTTCGAGCCCTGAGCGCACTGAGCCGACAATGTTTTTAACCGGAGCCTGGCGATGAGATGTACCCATCACGCTGCTGGCGCGCTGCCGAATTGCCTCGATTTGTTCGGGGCGCACCTTGGAGGGACCACAGCCAAAACGACCGTCAAGGGGCAAAAGTTTGGCAGGAATCTGAAATGTATTGGGAGGTGTTTGGCTCACTGTGTAAGCATGGCATCCGTGACTCCTCAAACCAAACGCGTATCAGCACGACTTTCGGCAATTACCGAATCTGCCACCCTGGCGGTAGATGCCAAGGCCAAGGCAATGAAAGCACAAGGACACAATGTGATTGGATTCGGCGCAGGAGAACCTGATTTTCCGACACCCGAACACATCGTGGAGGCCGCAGTGAAGGCGTGTCGGGATGTGAAGTATCACCGTTACACACCAGCAGCAGGTTTGCCAGAATTACGTCAAGCCATTGCTGACAAAACTCTGCGCGACAGCGCGTTTTCGTGCACATCAGACCAAGTGTTGGTTACAAACGGCGGAAAGCATGCAGTGTTTACGGCGTTTGCTGCATTGTGTGATCCTGGTGATGAAGTCATTTGTCCCGCGCCATATTGGACAACGTATCCAGAGGCCATCACCTTGGCTGGCGGTGTTCCGGTCATCATAAACACCACCGAAGAAACAGATTTTCGGGTGACTGTTGAACAACTCGAAAAAGCACGAACATCACGAACCAAAGTGTTGTTGTTTGTTTCACCAGACAACCCAAGCGGCGCGGTGTATAAACCAGCAGAAGTCATTGCTATCGGGGAGTGGGCGGTCAAACATGGCATCTGGGTGATTACAGATGAGATTTACGAGCACCTTACTTATGGTCCTCACCTATTTACTTCTATGCCGACGCTTGTGCCAGACCTTGTTGATCAGTGCATCATCGTTAACGGAGTCGCCAAGACATATGCAATGACTGGATGGCGAGTTGGCTGGATGATTGGTCCAAAAGATGTCATCAAAGCAAGCACGAACTTTCAGTCGCATGCCACATCAAATGTTGGCAACGTGTCGCAAGTGGCAGCGCTAGCTGCAGTGAGCGGAGACCTGTCGGCAGTCGCCATGATGCGGTCGGCATTTGAGCGCCGTGGTAACACAATGCACCAAATGTTGAGCGCGATGCCAGGGGTGACATGTATGCAACCTCAAGGTGCGTTTTACTGTTTCCCTAATTTTTCGGGGTTACTCGGAGTCGACATTGGTGGTCGTACATCGCACACCACTATGGAGCTGGCAGATTATCTACTTACTGAGATTCAGATTGCATGTGTTCCGGGTGAGGCCTTTGGTCTGCCAGGGTATGCGCGATTCTCTTTTGCTCTGGGAGACGCCGACATTGCCGATGGCATGGAGCGATTGTCAAAACTTCTGAACCGCCGCTAGTTCTGCTACGGTAAGAGGCATTGTGGCAATAGTCGCGATGCACAAAAAACAGCGAAGTCCGGTTTAACTCCGGCACTGTCCCGCAACGGTGAAGCTGCCTCGGATCACACAATCCAAAGCAGATAAGTCCGGTCGCCTGCTTTGTGCGCGAATACTAACCCTCGAAGGAAGGGCGGTCCGCAGAGAACGGCATAGCCGGCCTCTTGTCCCGACTCTTCTTTCTCCAAGCATCTTCGGAGGAAGAAAAAATGAAAAAGCAATTACGTACCTCGGTACGCGCATTTGCGGCAGCACTTGCTGTCTCATCAATCACCCTAGTAACGGCATGTGGTTCGTCGAGTTCATCTGACACCACCGTTGCGGTCGACACACCGCAGCGCATTGTGAGTTTGTCAGCCACCGCAACAGAAATGCTGTACGCAATTGGAGCAGGTTCACAAGTAGTTGCAGTCGATGAATACAGCAACTATCCTGCAGAAGCAGTGGCACTGGGCACGAAGTTAAACGCATTTGAGCCAAATATCGAAGCGATTGCTGCCTACACGCCAGACCTAGTGATTATTTCTAATGACATGTCGTCGGTAACGGAACGATTGGCCGACCTAGATATAAAAGTGTGGGTCGGTACAGCTGCAGCAACGATTGATGATGCATATGCACAGATCACGCAACTTGGTGAAGCAACAGGCCATGTTGACGAAGCAGCGCAAGTTGTGGAGACGATCAAAGATGGCATTAGTGCTGCAGTTGACGGAGTAAAAGCACCTGCAGGTACATCGTATTTTTATGAACTCGACAACACCTATTACACGGTGACATCGAATACGTTTATTGGAAGTTTGATGGCATCTCTTGGGTTGACAAACATTGCAGATGGTGTTGAATCTGGGAATGACTACCCACAACTCAATGCTGAGGCGCTCATTAAGTCCAACCCATCAATGATCTTCTTGGCTGACACAAAGTGTTGCGCACAAAGTGCAGCAACAGTGGCTGCACGTCCGGGCTGGACAGCAATTGCGGCAATCACAAACAATGCAGTAGTCGAACTAGACGATGATATTTCCTCGCGTTGGGGGCCACGAGTTGTGGATCTTGTCAAGCAAATTGCTGCAACCGTGAAGGCACTTAAGTAAACAAAATGTCGCAAACGAGTCAAGTTCGGGCGTCGTCGCCGTGGTGGATACCCACCGCAGTAGCGGCGCTCGTGCTTGCTTTGTTGTGCGGCGCAATGATTGGTCCTGCTGGTCCAACGTGGTGGCGAGTTCCGCTTGAGTTGCTGAATCGTTTGCCGCTTCTCACAATTAATAGCGGAGTCACAGCGTCCGAATGGAACATCATCTGGCTTGTACGAATGCCAAGGGTTGTGCTGGCTGGATTAGTGGGAGCAACCTTGTCGATTGCCGGAGCGAGCTATCAAGGAGTATTTCGTAATCCACTCGTTGATCCGTACTTACTTGGCGTAGCAGCTGGTGCAGGGCTCGGAGCCACATTTGTTTTTACAATCAACCGGGCCGGAAGTTCTACGTGGTTGGTCGATCCGCTACCCCTGGCAGCATTTGCTTGTGGTCTCGGGGCTGTGTTGATTACCTATGTCGTGGGCACGGCATTTGGTGGCGAAAGATCTTCTACGACATTGGTTCTTGCTGGAGTGGCTGTGACATCTCTCGTTACCGCAGTGCAGGCATTTTTATTGCAGCGCCACACAGATGTAATGCGCGAGGTGTACTCATGGATACTGGGTCGCCTGTCAACAGCCACATGGACCGATGTGCGACTTGTTGTTCCGTATGTTGTGCTGAGCTCAACTGTCTTGCTTTTTCATCGACGCTTGCTTGATGTATTGCGGGTGGGCGATGATGAGGCAACAGCACTCGGTGCAAACGTCACGCGCATTCGACTCGTTGTGGTGTTGTCGGCAACTTTAGGAACAGCAGCAGTCGTGGCAGTGAGCGGTCTTATTGGTTTTGTTGGAATCATTGTCCCGCATGCTGTGCGGCTTTTGGCTGGGGCTTCGTATCGCGTTGTGTTGCCGTTGAGTCTGTTGTTTGGCGCTGCATTTTTGATCATGGCAGATATACCAGGGCGCATCTTGAGTAATCCGGCAGAAACGCCTATTGGCGTAGTGACCGCGTTTCTTGGAGCGCCATTCTTCTTGCTCATTTTGCGCACACGTCAGGCATCGCGATGACATCTCTTAACTTAGAAACAGTTTCAGTTCGGTATGGCCAACGCAATGCTGTGATGGAATTCAGTGAAACAGTTCGACCAGGCGAGTGGTTGTGTTTAATCGGGCCCAATGGCGCCGGAAAATCATCGCTCTTGCGCGCCATTGTCGGAATAGTTGCATTTACCGGAAACATTGTGGTGGATGGCACGACACTGCGCGACCGTAATTCACGTCGTCGTGCTCAACTTGTCGCCTATGTTCCACAAGCGCCCGTGATGCCTACAGACATGAACGCGTATGAGTATGTATTGTTGGGGCGCAATCCGTATGTCTCGCATTTTGGTTCTGAGACGATGCACGACAACTCAATGGTTGACAGCGTGTTTGATCGACTTGACTTGACTGACCTTGCTCATCGTCAACTCGGAACGTTGTCTGGCGGCGAGCGCCAACGTGTCGCAATCGCTCGAGCCGTTGCCCAAGAAGCACCGATTTTGTTGCTAGACGAACCAACAAGTTCTCTTGATATAGGACACCAACAACAGGCCCTTGAATTAGTAGACAAACTGCGTCGTGAGCATGGGCTCACCGTGGTGTCGGCGATGCACGACCTCACGTTGGCTGGAAGTTACGCTGACCGGCTGGTATTGATGCATGAGGGTCATCGAGTGGTTGGTGGTACGGCTCAAGAGGTGCTGCGGGCCGAAACATTGGCTGAGTTTTATGGCGTATCGGTGCATGTTCATCATGAACCAGATGGCACCGTTGCCGTTATTCCGCGTCGTTCTTTGCGATCATGATGTCAAAGTTCTAGTTTGGGGAAGTGGATCTTGACGACCAAGTAGCTGGATGTGCTGCATCACATCAATTATTGCTCACCGTGATTGATGAATTGACAGAAACACAATGTCATGAGCCATCATTGCTAGTTGACTGGTCTCGCGGACACGTGTTGTCGCATTTAGCCCGCAATGCGATGAGTCATGTGCACTTGCTTGACTGTGCGCAACGGGGCGAAACAGGAGAGCAGTACCCAGGCGGATACAAAGCACGCAACGCTGGCATCAATGATCATGCAAACGACACTCGTGATGAGTTGGTAAAAGCAGTGCGATCAAGTATCTACGCACTCGAAGGTGCGTGGGCTGGAGCATCAGCACAGGCGTGGGCCGGAAGCGGGCAGCAAGCAACTGGAGCAGTGATCCCAATGCATGACATTGTTTTTTTACGTTGGCGAGAAGTAGTGATTCATCTAACTGATCTTGATGTTGGATACGACTACGGGTCATGGCCGGAGTTGTATGTGCGCATGGAACTTGGGCGTCAGGTGCAGGTGTGGGCGTCGCGTAAGCCGATGGGACTCACTATTTTGCCTCCCGAGGCATTGGCATTGGCCCCAGCATTGCGACTGGCTTGGCTGGTGGGGCGAGCTCATCCAGACGGATTACCGCAAAGCCCGGGTTTGTGATGCAAAAACTAAAACACGCCAGATGGTTTCGAATTTTTGTGGTTCTTGGCGCCATGCTGACGGTTGGTGGTCTTAGCGCACCAACAGCATCTGCACACGCTGTGCTAGAGAGCACATCACCAGCGGCTTCGTCAATTGTGCCAACGTCACCGACAGAGATTGTGCTCAACTTCGATGAAAAAATAGAACTTTCTCTCGGGAAGATTCAGTTGTTTGATTCTGACAGCAAGTTAGTCAAGACCGGACAAGTCGTGCGTGACGACACAGATAACTCAATTGTGCGGGCGTCTGTCTCAACACTCAAAGATGGTGCATATGTTGTGGTGTGGCGAATGACGAGCGCTGATGGTCACCCGGTAGAGGGCGCATTTGCTTTTGAAGTAGGCAAGACAAGTACCAGAATCGGCAACGGCTTGGTTGCCGTCGTTGTGGCAAAGATATCTAAGTCATCAAATCTCGGGGAAGTGCAGGGAATATTTCGGCTTCTTTCTTTTATAGGCGTTGTGTTGTTGCTGGGGTTGTGCGTACTCACATCGGCCGGAGAGATTTTGCGCAGATCACGGGCACTGTTGTTGGCAACAGTTGCACTGCTGTTGCAGTTCATCGGATCACTTGGTCAGTTATTACTGCAGGGACCCTATGCGACACGTGGCTCTTGGGGGGATATTTTTGACTACTCATTGATTGGTGATGTGATTAGCACGCGTCTTGGACTTGCAATCGTGGTTCGTTTTGTATGTATTGCAATAGCAGTGCTTTTGCTCGTTGCAGTAAAGAAAAATTATTACGATAATGCATTGTGGCAAAACACGGCTGCCTTAGTAGGCGTCGCGCTTGTCGTCACCTTTAGTGCGAGTGGTCATGCAAGTGTGCAACCACAACCCGTGTTGAGTATGGCCCTTGATGCACTGCACTTCGGTGCTGTCAGCGTGTGGATGGGTGGTTTGATGTCGCTTGTGTTGCTTGGATCGCTGTCATTTGATGCACAAACTCATGTCAGTGGAGTACAGATCGTGAATCGATTCTCGCATCTCGCAACTTGGGCATTACCCGTTGTGGTAGCGACAGGGGTGGTGCAGTCGTGGCGGTTGCTGCATGGATTCTCGACAATTAGTGATTCTACTTTTGGTCGATTATTGATAGTCAAAGCACTGGGAGTCGTTGTGGTTGTTGTGTTAGGAGCAAGTGCGCGCATGGTGTTGGCACTGACAGGTCCGGCTTCTATACGTCGCGGAATCATTGCTGAGGCTGTGATTGGTATTGGGGTTTTGGCATTGACTGCTGGACTTGTTGCAACTTCGCCCACGGCGTTGTCGGCACGTGCACAATCATCAAGCAGTGTCACACTGGTGCAAAATGGACTGATTGCTGATTTGACCTTGACGCCAGCCGTTGTCGGCAGATCAGAGATTCATGCGCTTTTCACGCCACAGGGTGGCTCGCTGCAAGCGGTGGTGTCGGTGAGTGCGCGCTTGTCATTACCAGCGCGTGATATTCCGACGATTCCCGTACAGATGGTGTCGATCGGCGCCAATCATTGGACAGGTGTAGTGCAAGTGCCGTATTCGGGTGACTGGACAATGGAAGTGTTGGTAAAACCAACGGAAAATGAGCAGATCGCATTTACTTCGGTTGTCAAGATTAAGGACTAGCAAGATCTAGTTTGACAAGATGATGTGGCATTGCCGTGGCATCATCCATAAACACGTCCCCAACCACGACAAATCCGTTGCGCTGATAGAACGCAATCGCAGAGTCGCGCGCACGAGCCCACACGATGTGCGTTGATTGCGCGACGGCATGCGCGACGCCAGCTGAGAGGATAATGGCACCCAGGCCCTGACTTTGTAGATGATGCGCAACTGCCATTCCCTTGAGCTGTGTTGCGGGTTTATTGGTGCCGATAGATGATGTAGCTATCGTCGGAAACGGCCGCGTTATCCATGTCGAGCAAGCCACAACAACGCCATCTTTGCGAATGCCAAAATGCACGGTTGTAGGGTCGGTGTCTTCTGCATAATGCGCTGTTGCCGATGGTGTGTTTACACGCAACACCGCGACACGTAATGGCATGATGTCGTCGAGCGACAACTGTTGCACCTGCATACCTATCACGCTAGTGAAGTGCAGTAGTGCTTGGCGGGGCAATCGACACAGTATGCGTTGCAAGCGCATCTGCTTCTTGCTGGTCATGGGTGACAATCAATGCCGTTGTTTGTGTTGCAGATAAAATATCTCGTACGTCGTCAATGAGCCGCCAGCGCAAGGTTGAGTCAAGAGCGCTAAATGGCTCGTCGAGCAACAACAGGTGTGGTCGTGGAGCAAGGGCACGGGCAAGCGCAACACGACGTTGTTCTCCGCCTGATAGATCATTGATGCGTCGATCACCAAATGTGTCCATACCAATAAGATGCAAGAGTTCCTGGACTCGCTGTGTAACTGCTTCGGGTACGAGCCGTGGTGAAACAAACCTAAGGCCAAAGGCGATGTTGTGCCAGACGCTGAGATGTGAAAAAAGGTCGGAGTTCTGAAACACCATCCCAATTTTGCGCAGATGGATTGGCATGTTGGTGATGTCGACGCCGTCGTACGAGACCGAGCCGGACGTCATTGGTACAACGCCACAGATGGTCTGCAAAATAGTTGTTTTTCCGCTGCCACTCGGCCCGACTAGTGCTGTTGTAGTGCCCGCAGAAACCTGTAGAGAAAAATTCTGCACGATTGACACGCCACCGAGGGAAACGCTCATGTTGCAAACGTCAAGCATTGCTCATTACCCCAATCACTAGTACTACAAATAATGATGCCAGTGCATAGCCACTTGATTGCACTACATCTCCAGGACGGCTAAGCAGCCGCGCAATTGTTGTCGGGATGGTGTCGTTGCCGGTGCGTGTCAAGAATGACGTTGCGCCAAACTCACCGAGCGAAACTGCCGCACTCAGACCAGCAGCGACTAAAAGTGGTCGTCGTATGATTGCGATGTCGACGTGCCACCAGGTCTGCAGCGCTGATGCTCCAAGCGTTCTGGCAGAGTCACGCAGGGCTGGGGGGATCGATTGCAAAGGGGCAGTGAGTGAGCGCAGTGCTAAAGGAAGTGCAATGGTGCAATGTGCGCAGACTAAAAGCAACCAATGCGCACGCCAATTAATAGGGGATTGATCAAAAGTAATTATCATGCCAAGACCTAATGCGACTGCAGATGTTGCGAGTGGTGCACTGGCCAAGGCGGTAATGAGTCTGCGTCCAGCGTGGGATGACGAATATGCGCTAATAGAGGCGAGACAGAGTGCCAACGGAACAGTGATGACGATGGTTATTGCAGCGAAGATGACTGAGTTGCTCATGGCGGGCGCAACGTCTACGCCCATTGGGCGAAGTGTGCCATCAAAAAGGTGGCGCCATGGGTTGATGCTCCAGTTACTGCGAACTCGAAAAGAGTTTATGAACATTGTTAAAAATGGTGCACCAATTAATAAAATAGTGGCGAACACTGACGCACGCACGAGTGTTTGTTGACGGGGATAATCACCAATCCACGATGTGCGGTAAGTGATTATTTTAAGAGAAGCTGTATTACGTGGCATCGTGAGCCCCAGAACTACGCCGATGACAATGAGCTGCAAGACAACAAGAGCAACTGCAGTACTGGTGTCACCTAGTTGCACTGCGCGAATAAAAATTTCTAGTTCGATTGTTGAGTAGCGCGGCCCACCCAAAACTTTTATGACGCCAAAAGAAGTAAAACAAAAGATAAAAACGATTCCGACTGCACTGGCCACCGCCGAGCGAATCATTGGCCATGTGATGAGCCAAAATGTCTTCCAGGAAGACGCGCCCAATATGCGTGATGCTGAAGCAGTATTGGGGTGTACTTGTTGCCAGCGGGCGCTGACAATACGCAAAACAACAGCGACATTAAAAATCACATGAGCACACAAGATGCCCACTACTCCAGAACTCAAAGACTCAGGCAGTAAAGTGCGAATAGCGCCAGCGATGATGACTGTGGGAAGCACAAAGGGCACTGTCACGAGCCCGACGACTAAGTGCTTGCCAGTGAAGTCCCATTGCGAGCAAGCCCAAGTGATGGGGAATGCAATAATCACCGTGAGTGCCGTGCTGAGTGTTGCTTGCCACAATGTGAACCATAAAACGTGACGGATTCCGGAGTTGCCGATTGTGTCAATTAAAGCTGATACATCAAGAGCACGAAAAAATATCGTGCCTAATGGCAAGACATAAAACAAAGACAACCAAACCAGCGGTAACGCACAGCACAAGATAGCGCCACGTCGCAAGGAAGCCAGTGTCGTCATCATCGCAGCATGATGTTTGTCCATGCGTCCAACCATGTAGCGCGGTTAGAAGCAATGTCGGAAGCATCCAAAGTGAGCGGATTCTGGGGGATGACGGCAAATTTAGTGAAGACATCAGGCAAGACAGCATCTGGGTTGATAGGTAATACAAACAAAGTCAGTGGCATGGACTCCTGGAATATTTTGCCCGTTAAGAAGTCGATCAGTTTTTGCGCAACCTTTGACTTTTTTGTTCCGCGCAAGATTCCGGCATATTCGACTTGCCCAAAACACGTTTGCTCCATCACGGCAGTAGGCGGTTCTGTCACAGGTGGATCGCTGTAGACAACTTCTGCAGGCGGGCTGCTTGCGTAACTGACGACAAGTGGATATTTTCCCTGACCGCTTGAACCAGAGAACTCGACGGTGTATGCAGATGTCCAGTCGTCAACAATTTTGACGCCGTTCGTGCGAAGACTGCTCCAGTATTGCTCCCAGCCGTCCACTCCGAACTTGGAGATTGTCGCCAACATAAAAGCAAGTCCCGGAGAACTCGTGATGGGGTTTTGGATGACGAGCATGTCTTTATATGCAGGTAATGCAAGTTCATCGAGCGTAG
Source organism: Ilumatobacteraceae bacterium (assembly GCA_009691255.1). Lineage (GTDB taxonomy): Bacteria > Actinomycetota > Acidimicrobiia > Acidimicrobiales > Ilumatobacteraceae > UBA2093. The sequence continues at coordinate 48,682 of SHUT01000008.1, read as the reverse complement.
TTGGGGGAGCAATGCCAGCGCTTGTGAAAAAATCTTTGTCGTAGTTGACGCAGACGGCCGCAGTATCTACTTCTGTGTACGATTCAAATAAATCACCATCAACTGCACGCGAAATGAGCGTGTTGTCGATGCCCCATAACACGTCAGCCTCGGGGTTTCCAGCAGTGAGCAGTGCTTTAGATACCAGTGTGCCAGTATCTCCGCCAAGGCCGACGATGACATCGATGCCAGTTTCTTTAGTGAACGATGTAAAAATTTCAGGCTCGGGGGTGAACGCGTCGTATGCCAACAATTTAATGGTCCCGCCAGATTTGATTGCAGTGTTGTCTGAAGAGCAAGAGCCCAGTGCGATTGACGCGATGAGAATGACGGCAGTTGTTGTTCGCTTCATGGGTTTGCTAGTGCTTGCGGCTGGATGACGATGAGAGTGCCATGTGTAACAAAAACTTCAACAGGAGATGCCGTTACGCTGTTGCTGACGCCGCGTGATTCATGTGGCGACAACGTGGCGTTATCAAGGAGCCATTTTGTTCCGCGCACTGTGACACCAGTTGCCATTGAGCCCATTGCAAAAATGCTGAGCGATGAATTGAGTGGGGCATCAATATGAACAGGGGAGCCAGCACGAACGACAGTGAATCGAGCAGTGTCGATAAATGCCGTCACGGTGCATGTAGTGAGCGATGCATGGCCAAGTGCGGCAATGATTCCGAGCACATGATCAATCCGATCGCCCCCACCAGAGACCACCACGATGTCGGTGCATCCAATACTCTGAGCGTGTGTGAGCGCAAGTTCAGTATCAGTGGCATCTTTGTCGGCATCGAATTCAAAAACAGTTGCGTCACTCTGTCGCGCTGCCAGAAGGTCAGCGGGCAAGATGCTGTCCATATCGCCAATCAATACATCTGGCGTGAGGCCCAATACTCGGGCATTGCCCCAACCAGAATCAGCAGCGACAATGACTGCATCAACTGGAAGTAATTTGGCAATATCGGGGCGAGGTTCAGCACCTCCCAAGATGATGACTGCAAATTTTTTGGTTTGGCTGAGTGGCGCCATGTTTTGCTCCCTCCGCTGGCATTACCCAGATCAGGTCTTCGGGTCGGTGGCGGCAACCACCCTCTCAGCCCGCTGTACCTGCGAGCTCCCCGTGCTTATGTCTACAGACTAGTGCGAACGCGACTCATCAAAGACATCAGGCTCAATAAATATTATTTTGGCGGACGGCACAGCATCGCGCATCGCCATTTCGAGGGAGTCAATTGTGGCACTTACCTCGACTGCCGACAAAGTGGGGTCAAACTCTGCTTTGACGCCAACTAGCAATGCTTCGCCGCCCAGGTGCTCTGTATGAAGGTAGATAATTTGGCGGACTCGTGGCTCAGCCCGAACAACATCATGCAGTTTTGAGATATCTGCGGGTGATGCCGATTCGCCAATCAGCAAACTTTTCATTTCTATTGACAAGATTGCGGCAACACCAACGAGCAACACGCCAATAGCAACTGACCCGGCCGCATCCCATCGTGAATTGTGCAGGTAGTGACCAAGCAGAGTTCCGACAAGGGCAAAGATCAACCCGATTTCTGCAGCAATGTCTTCAAGCAAGACAACAGGTAGTTCTGGCTGTTTTGCATCACGAATAAATCTCCACCATGATTCGTCTGATTTTTTGAAATCCCGAGATTTACGCACTGCGGTTAATAACGAAAATGATTCAAGAGCGATTGCGACGAGCAAAATCACTATCGCTACGACGATATTGTCTGTCTCGTGGGGATGACGAAGCTTGTGGACGCCTTCGTAGAGTGCGAATAATCCGCCCACACTAAATAGCACCATGGCAACGACAAATGCCCAAAAGTAACTCTCGCGGCTGTATCCAAACGGATGATCGCTATCGCGTTTTCGATTAGAACGCTTTGCTCCCCACAAGAGCAGCCCCTGGTTGGCGCTGTCGGCAAAGGAATGCACGGACTCAGCAGCAAGCCCAGCAGAGCCAGTGACGAGAAAGCCCGCGAACTTAGAGATGGCGATTCCGAGGTTGGCAAAGAATGCGGCGATGATTGCTTTCTTGCTGCCCTCGTCCATGCGTATAGGTTGTCATATGGCGAGCATTGAGAGGGGATTGGAATGACAGAACTACAAGGCAAGGTGGCCCTAGTCACTGGGGGTGGCCGAGGAATAGGACGAAGTATCTCTTTGTTGCTCGCGCAACACGGTGCATCAGTCGCCATAAATTATCGTCGCGACAAAGATGCAGCTGATGAAACCGTGAAAGAGATCTTGACAGCAGGCGGTATGGCCACGTCTCATCAAGGGTCGACTGATGATCCATTGCAAAACACAGCGCTTGTTGCCCAAGTGCTTGCTCAATACGGCGGCATCGATATTTTAGTTCTTAATGCCGGCATCGCCTCGCGTGGAAAATCAGTTGCAGAAACTGAAGCAGAAGAACTTTGGCGACTCGTCGCAACACACGCGCTTGGACCGCATCAACTCTGCAGAGACGTATTGCCAAGCATGCGCACACGTGGTCGCGGTGACATTATTTTTATTTCGTCTGTCGCCACTAACTCAATGTCGGCAAATGGTGCCCCTTACAACATGGGCAAAGCAGCCCAAGAAGCATTGGCGGCGACGCTTGCCAAAGAAGAACGCGAGCATGGTATCCACGTCAATGTGGTGGCACCTGGCTTGGTTGAGACCGATATGGGTTTGCGGCTTGCTCGGGCGATGACGGGTCAACGAGAGATGCAAGACCTGCGCTCACTTGACGCAGCAGCGCCATTTGGGAGGGTCTGTCAGCCAGAAGATGTCGCCAATATCGTGTTGTGGTTCTGTTCAGCCGAGGCTGGTTATGTGACAGGACAACGCATAGAGGTGGACGGTGGCGGACCGCGCAGGTAGCCTGTGAGGGTGAGCCCATTTGCACCTACTGCCCCAGATACCCTCGTCGAAATCACACCCGAAGCATTGGCGACATTGCTTAAGTTGCGTGACGAAGAAGACGACAAAGATCGTCTCGGATTGCGGATCGAAGTTCTGGCAGCCCCAGGCGAAGAATTTAAGTACGACTTATCTTTTGACGTCGTAACGCAGGCTGCATTCACTGACGAAGTACGAACAATTGATGGGCTAAAAATAATTGTTCCGCAAGCCAGCATGGACCATATTCGTGGTGCCACGCTTGACTTCAGCGAGCGGCAAGGTTTACTGATCCGAAATCCCAATAAGCCACCTTCATTGGTGATTGAGGGCTTGGTGAGCGACGACGAACTGTCTGCTCAAATCGAGGCCATCATCGCAACCGAAATAAATCCTTCATTGGCAGCACATGGTGGCTTTGTCACGTTTGCTGGTCATGACACAGAAGGCATCGCGTATCTCACCATGGGCGGCGGTTGTCACGGTTGTTCAATGAGCAAAATGACAATGCTTGAAGGCGTGCAGACAACTCTCGTAGAACAGATTCCAGAGTTGCTCAAGGTGCGTGACATCACAGATCACAGCACCGGCGAAAATCCATACGCCTAGTCAGTTGCGCTGCGGCGTTATTTTTTAGTCCAAACAGGTGCCCGCTTTTCGGCAAATGCTCGCGGACCTTCCTTTGAGTCTTCTGTAGAAAATATTGGCCACCCGATTTCAAACTCCCGCTTGAGTCCGTCTTCTTCTGACATGGATGCAGTCTCTTGAACTGATTTTAGAATTGCTTCTATTGCAAGTGGGCCATTGGCAGCAATCATTTGGGCAAGTTCGAGGGCCTTGTTGAGTGCTTCGCCATCTGGCACAACATGTCCGATTAGTCCGATGTCTTTTGCTTCTTGGGCGGTGTAGCCGCGTGCAGTCAATAACATCTCGAGGGCATTTGTATAACCGATTTGTCGCTGCAAACGAACCGTTGATCCGCCAAGCGGAAACAATCCGCGTTTGGCTTCAAAGACTCCGAACGTGGCGCTTTCACCAGCAACTCGTATGTGTGTTGCTTGCAAAATTTCTGTGCCACCAGCTACGGCGTATCCTTCGACTGCGGCAATCAATGGCTTGTGCAACCGATAGTGGCGCAACAAACCTTTCCAGTGAATATCTGGGTCATCAGCCCATCTTTGTTTGTACGCATTCTCAGCTTCTTCTTGGCCTTCGCTAGCCCGTGCTTTAAGGTCCATGCCCGTGCAGAAACTTCCGCCTGAGCCAGTGAGCACAGCACATCGCAGATCGTCATCTTCATTGAGTGACTTCCATGCGTCGGCCATGCCGACCAACATGGCAGGACTCAGCGCATTCTTGGCTTCAGGCCGATTCATTGTGACCACGAGAACATGCCCGTGGCGTTCGACTTTGAGGTGTTCTGTTCCGGTCATGGATTTATCCTTCTTTGCATTCGGGTAAGGCGAGTGTATTTCACTACATTTTAGGCAGGGAGCGGCAATTTTTCGTTGAGCCGAGCAGACAATGAGCGCAACTACTACCTACAACTTGGCTGATCTTTTCGAGCAGGCCGTTGACCAGTGGCCTGACCGTCTCTATGTGGTCGATGAACGCTCACGCCGAACATATGCCGAGCTTGAGGCACGCGCTAACCAACTTGCCCACTACATGGCGTCGCGAGGCGTTGGCGTGGGAGATCATGTTGGCATTTATGCCTACAACTGCGTGGAGTGGGTAGAAACATTATGGGCAGTCTTTAAATTGCGGGCCGTCTGGATCAACATCAACTATCGATACGTCACTGATGAATTGGCATATTTATTCGCCAATGCCGGACTGTCTTTTTTGGTCGTGCAACCAGAGTTCGTGGCGCAAGCACAAGCAGTACAGCCCGATTTACCAATGCTGATAATGGGCGCTGAATACGAGACCGCAATCGCAACAGAATCTAAGCAACGCGATTTTGCACCACGATCAAATGACGATCAGTACATCTTGTTCACCGGCGGCACTACCGGGATGCCAAAAGGTGTTGTCTGGAGACATGAAGACGTATTGATGGCACTGGGTGGGGGAATAGATATTCGAAGCGGCGAAAAAGTATCAGAGCCAACTGATTTTATTCCGAAGGGCAATACTGGATTTTCAATGGTGACATACCCATTGCCACCACTAATGCACGGTGCGTCGCAATGGAGCGTGATGGGGCAGAGTTTCGTCGGCAATTCCACCGTGCTGCGCGAAAAGTTTGATGCCAGAGTTGTCTGGAACACAATCGCTTCAGAAAAAGCCAATCTCATCATGATCACTGGCGACGCCATGGCGCGCCCGTTGCTTGATACATGGAAAGAAATGACAATGGCACACGAGGCACCTGATGTGTCTTCGTTGTTTGCAATCTCATCGAGTGCTGTTTTGTTTTCGCAAACTTGCAAAGACGAATTTCTTGACAACTTTCCTAATTTGGTGATTACTGATGCCATTGGTAGCAGCGAGAGTGGCGCCAATGGCATCACGATGGTGTCAAAAGGCACAAAAATGCAAGGTGGTCCAACGGTTACTGCATCACGAGATGCAGTGGTGCTCGATGAAGATTTAAGGCCAATGATTGCCGGTACCAACAAAATCGGAAGACTTGCACGATTCGGAAACATTCCAATCGGGTATCTAAATGATCCAGAAAAAACTGCCGAGACATTCGTGGTTGGTGCAGATGGGGTTCGGTACGTTATTCCAGGAGACTTCGCCCAACTTGAATCAGACGGCAGCATCACCATGTTGGGTCGTGGTTCAGTCAGCATTAATACTGGTGGCGAAAAAGTATTTCCCGAAGAAGTAGAGAACTCACTCAAGTCTCATGGGGCAATTTTTGATGCGGTGGTGGTGGGTATTCCGGATGATCGATGGGGCGAACTCGTCACGGCGTTGGTGCGGGTGCGCCCAGGTATCGCTTTGACGCTAGAAGACTTGCAAGCGCATTGTCGTCAACACATTGCTGGATACAAAGTACCGCGTGCATTGGTGTTGGTATCTGACATTGTCAGATCTCCAGCCGGAAAACCTGATTACCGTTGGGCAAAGAAGCATGCAATTGAGTCTGTTGCCAAGGGTCAAGCGTCATGACAACTGGTCGAGGGCCACTGAGTGGCGTACGCGTGGTTGAACTCGTCGGACAAGGACCAGGTCCGATGGGCGCAACAATTTTGGCTGATCTTGGATGTGATGTCGTTGCAGTTGACAGACCTGTGGTGGCTCAAAAAGCGAAGCGAGAACGACCATCAATCTCTCCGTTCACAAGAGGTAAGCGCATGATTTCACTTGATCTAAAAAAAGCCGACGATGTGACGGTACTTAAAGAACTTATTGCTATTGCCGACGTACTGGTTGATCCCTTTAGGCCAGGTGTATGCGAGAGGCTCGGTATCGGGCCAGATGTATGCATGGCACTTAATCCAGGGCTGATTTTTGCTCGCATGACTGGGTTTGGGCAAGACGGTCCGTTTGCCCATGTTGCCGGACACGACATTAACTACATCTCTCTATCTGGGGTGCTTGACATGCTCGGACAAGCCGACGGGGCACCGCAACCTCCGATCAATTTGCTCGGTGATTTTGCGGGTGGTGGAATGTTGCTAGCAATGGGAGTTTCGGCGGCACTGGTGCACCAACGCACCACTGGTCAAGGTCAAGTGATCGATATCTCAATGGTCGAAGGTGCGGCGCTGGTTGGCGGAATGTTTTTCCCAGGCGTAGATACGGGCAACTGGGGGCCACGCGGAACAAATCATCTTGATGGGGCTGCACCGTTTTACGGAGTATTTGCATGCAAAGACGGAAAATATTTTGCGATCGGAGCAATCGAAGATCAGTTCTTTGCAGAACTTATTCAACGCATGCAGTTTGTAGATTTCGGGCCACAGTGGGACAAGTCTGTTTGGCCAGAGCAGAAACTGAAAATGACAGAGATGTTTGCAACCCGAACCCGCGATGAGTGGAGCGAGTTGCTTGAAGGCTTTGAGACTTGCGCCACGCCCGTGTTGAGTGCCAAAGAAGTTGAGGTCCATCGTCACACCAAGGCACGCGGCACAGTGGTTCGGCGCAATGGTGGTTTACATGCCCAGGCGGCACCGCGTTTTTCGGCGACTCCCACTGAAGCTGGCGAACCAGTTCATCCTGGTTCTCATGTGGCCCAAGAAGTACTGCGAGGTTGGCGCAAAGGAACCTGATTAGTTAAGGCGCTGAGTTACCCAAAGGGCTCTGGGCGCTCGCCGCCAATAACTTGGCGCGCCAATCAATCACAATTCCGTCAGTGCTGTCTAGCCACTTTTGCACTGCTGAGTCGCCGCCGCGTTTGTGCTCCCATTCTGCCCAGTGTTGCCAAGTAGGAACTGCCCACACCACGATTGCTTCAGAGTCATTTACAAGGGCGTGGCGATATGCACCAATAAGTTGCCAGCCATATGACGCACCAATTTCTGTGCGTTGTTGGTCAATCATTGCCAGATAACGGGTCGCAGTTCCGGGCTTAAGTTGAACTATTTCGTGGTAGTAACACTCACCAGTAACCCCACGTGAGTGCAGTTGCTCGGCTCTTGGTGTTTGCGCTGACGCCAGCATGAGTCTGTCGTATCCGCCGCTGCGATGTTTGAGCGCCTCTGTCCACCACGGCACTAAATTTTTATCTTGATGAACAGCATTGGTGAATTCGTGCTTGAAATTGCGTGCGACTCCGTCCCACCCGTCAAGAAACTCCCAGAGGTTAATGCTTTCTGGCCAGCGTTCGGTGGTGCCAACAGTAGAGAAATTGCCGACCATTTGCAGTCGGCGCTCTTGGATGGCGGTAGGGATGTACGCACACATGTGATCGTTGTAAGCCGCACGACCTTGTCCAACAATGTCAATTGTTTCGTGTAGATAGACACATTGGTTGGTCATCGGCGTACATCCTTAGTGGTGAAGTTCTCACGCATGTTAGTGAAATCGTCGCGAAACACCACAGCACCAGTGTCGTCAACATGCAATACAGTGCCGTATGTGCGTTCTGTCGTGTCATAGACCAACGACGCCCGCGCACCGTTGATGATTTTTTGGCGCAGTGTTGCGCCAGATGGAACGACTGCTGCGATAGCCAAATTCATCTGATTAGTAGTCGGTGTGTTTTGGGGCAGTGTCGGATGTGTGAACTGGGGTGCTCGAAGAGTGCGATCCTGGGGTGTGTCGACATTTCCGCCTGCCTTGAACCAACTCATGACAACTGGTTCGCTACTGCGTGGGTCATAAACATCTTCTTCTTTGCTCCATCTACTGTTACCTGCGTATGTAAGTAGAGAAAAGTTAGGGAAGTCGAAGCGGGCAGAACCCCCAGTCGGATCTGGTAAATGGTTCCAGATCCAGAAGGCGATTGTGTTGTCGACAATGTCGTACCACTCGATAGAAAATGTCATCGCCGGAACCATCTGCATCTGCGGAACAATCCAGTTATTTATTTGCTCTGCTCCGATAAACACGCCAAGGCAGTGCTCGGTATATAACGCATCATCAGTGAATATTGCCGACCATGCTGGCCAGTCGTGACCATACGCACCAACGCGTAAAAAATCGTGAAATGCACGCTCAACTTCATCGTGGTTAAACATGGCTATCGGCACACTGTTGCACCGTCAACTAGCATCGAATCGCCACTTACAAAACTGGCCCGATCGCTGCACAGCCACACTGCGGCCTGAGCGATTTCTTCGGGTAGTCCGAGCGAACCACGACCTACTGATTTTGCAATCATCTTGCCAATATCAGGATTTAAGTCTGTGAACTGCTGAATCATCGGAGTATTGGTGGTGCCGGGCAAAACGGCGTTTACTCGAATGTTGCTCTTTGCGTATTCCAGTGCCGCGGTTTTGGTCAGACCAACAACACCATGTTTGGCGGCCACATAATGCGGTAAACCTGCAAACCCAACAACACCTGCGCCGCTAGAGGTGTTGACAATCGCGCCACCACCAGATGCGAGCATGGCTGGTATTTCATGTTTCATCGACAAGAAAACACTGGTGAGATTAATTGCAATCATCTTGTTCCAGTCATCGAGCGATAGATCAGTGAATGCGGTCATGTTGCCACTGATGCCAGCATTGTTATGCGCACAATCAAGACGACCGAAATGTTCGACAGTGGCTGCAACCATGGCGATGACCTGTTGCTCGTCAGTGACGTCTGCTTGCACACCAATAGCCTTGCCGCCAAGGTCAACAATTGCTTGAGCCACCCGTGACGCGGCATCACCATCTAGATCTACTACAACCACAGACGCTCCTTCAGCGGCAAAGAGGCGAGCACTATGTTCTCCGATTCCCCTGCCGGCACCGGTCACGAGAGCTACTTTTTGTTCAACTAATCCCATTTGGTTACCGTAGTCAATCCATCATGGGGTACCGTGCGCTTATGGTGAAGTTGATCTCGTTACTCAAGCGCAAACCCGGAACCACCCATGAGGAGTTCCTGGCATACTGGCGAAATACCCATGGCCCATTGATTGCTGGGTCTTCGGCGGCTCGTTATGTCAGCCGCTATGAACAGCACCCCGCAGCATGGCCAGCACCTGGCAGCAGTTTTCCAGAACCAGAGTATGACGGGGTCACGATTCAGTGGTTTGAGTCGACGGAGGCTTTTTTTGCCCATATGGGAGAGTCTGATTTTGGGGACATGATCGCCGACACGAAGAAGTTTTTAGATACCTCAAACATTGTGTGGACTCTTACTGACGACCCCACCATTGTCCTTGGTAAGTAATGGGATTAGGCACCATCATTGTCGCTGGCGGTGGTGTTGTGCGCGACGGAGTAGTGCACGAACTTCGAGAACTTGTTGACAGAACACAAACAGGAGTTTTTAACTCGTGGGCCGCAAAGGGATTATTTCAGTGGGATAACCCTGCGCATCTCGGAACGATTGGTTTGCAACGCGACGATCTAGTTCTTGCACAACTCAACCAAGCCGACGAGGTATTGATGCTCGGAATGGACGAGGCAGAAATACCACGAGCGTTGCTGATGGCACTCGGCGTCACGTGGCGCGATGTCAATACGAATGAAATATCAGCGCTACAAATTGATGTTCGAGAGACCGTAATTACACGACCGGCACTTTATGGTGCGTTGGCTGCAGTCTGTCAACCAATGTATACACAAGACACAATGCCCATGAACCCTGCTCGTGCCGCAGCAGACCTTGCGACTTATATGCCTGAGAACGCGTTCGTGACAGCCGACGCCAATATTTGTGGATTCTGGCTAGGACGAACATTTCCGACTCGTCAACTTGGCAGCGTGCTATTGCCGACAAACCCCACCCCAGGCTTCGCAGCAACTGCTGCGCTAACAGCAGCGCGAATCGGACAAACTGCAGTTGTCGTCACTGATTCTATTGATGACGTAACAGAATCAGTATTAGAACGAGCGCGCAGTATTGGTTCGGCATTTGTAGTCGAGGTCTGGTCACAAGATGCACAACCGTTGTCTAGTCAAGACAGGATGCTGCAATTACAGATTGCAATGCAAAGTGGGGGTGTTGTTACTCTCGCGCTCGGTGTTGATTTTTCACGCCGCAAAGATTTAGAAGAAGTCGCTGGACCGATTTGCGTGTGGGGTCTGTAGTACCGAGTCACGCAAGGGCGACAACGACTTGAGCAACTGTTGCTTGCAGTGTTATTGCTGCCAATGTATTGCGCAAAACATTTTGTGCATATTCAGCAGGGAACCCAGCGACTGCATCGGTGGCAACAACTACTGTGTATCCAAGATTGACAGCCTCAATAGAAAGCCCAACAATGCCTAAATTAAGAGAAACTCCAGCGACTATCAAGGTGTCTATGCCCTTGTCGCGCAGCCGCGCATCAAGGTCTGTTTCGGTAAATGGGCTGACACCGTGATGTCGTTCACACACCAGATCTGATGTCGCTTGATGCAACTGAGGTAGTAGTGCAACGCCATCTGTTGATTGCAATAAATAGTTTGGGTCTTTGCGTGCCGCGGCCATGAGTGGAAGATCCATTCGAGTTCCGACGCGGTCGGCGCGCAAACTAAAAATGCAATGCATTATCGTGTATTTATGCAGCCGAGCCGCATCAAGCAAGACGCCAGTCTGATCGGCAACGCCATGGGCGACTGCTTCTTGGAGTGCCACAAATGCCGCGAGGTCTCCGCAGATGCCTCGCTGCATCTCCATCGTGACCACGGCCGTTGTTGAAGGGCTGAATCGACCGCTCATATCCATACCCATACGGTAGTTGCTCGTGGTTCCCATAGAAACTCTCGGGCTCTTTCTTGCTACCGTTTTGGTCAAGGACATTTCATGAGCGGGGGAGAAAAAATTGTGAGCAAACCGATTGAGTTAGGAACATTGTTGTTCACGATGGTTGAGCCCCGCAAGGGTCACGAGGTTGACTACAACAGGTGGTACGAGACCGATCATTTTTACGGTGGATGTTTAGTGGGAGCAAACACATTTGCTGGGGATCGATTTGTAGCTACTAAGGAACTAAAAAAGTTGCGGTATCCAGCAGTGACGCCGATGACCCCAGACCCTCGGACTGGTTCATATTTGGCTATTTATTGGGTGCTCAAAGGGTTCCACGATGAGTGGAACCGTTGGAGTGTTGACACCGTCAAGAATCTGCACGCAACAGGACGCATGTTTGCCGAGCGAGACCATATTCATACATTGCTTTATAACCATGAATGGTCAATTCAAAATGGTGAGCGCAACACTCCAGTAGAACAAGCCCTAGACAGAAACTTTGCCGGAATAATCGTTAATGTCGGTGAACTTGCCCCAGGCAAGACTCATGCAGACGTTGAGGCATGGACCCGCGACGTGTGGGCTCCTCGTGCGATGAGCAAGAAGTGGGGACCTGAATTGATTCTCAATTCCACGCCACTTCCGTTGCTAGACGACGCACCACCAGACGTGCCGCGCACAGCAAACGCCGATCGTCGATTTTTGCAGATTCATTTTGTAGACCGTGATCCTATGAAGGGCTGGGAAAAGGGATACGCGAACTACGGTCAAGCGCTAAACGACAGTGGTGTTGCTACGCATCTCTGGACTGCACCTTTTATTCAGACTGTCTTTGGAACCGATAAATACACGGATCAACTGTGACATCAGTGTCTGACGACTTGGGCCAATTCAGCGGCAAGCGAGTGCTCGTCACTGGTGTTACTGGTTGGGTTGCTGGACCAATCGCGGAGTCACTAGCCAATGCTGGAGCAGAAGTATTTGGAGCAGCACGTTTTCGCAAACCTGAACAGCGCGAACCGCTTCTAGCCAAAGGCGTGAATTGTGTGTCGATTGATCTCGAAAAGGGCCTCCTTCATGAAGTTCCTACTGATCTTGATTTTGTTTTGCATTTTGCGGTGACAAAGAGCAGTGATTTCGAACAGGCATTTGCCGCAAATGCTGATGGCAGTGCAATGCTTATGGAGGCCGCAGCGGCAAAGAGTGACAAGATGACGGCATTTTTGCATTGTTCGTCGACTGCCGTGTACGCACCACATAATCATGACCCGCGTGCAGAAACCGATCTACTAGGCGACAGCCATCGTCCGATGCCCGGAATGCCGACCTACAGTATTTCCAAAATTGCTGGAGAGGTATTGGTGCGATACACGGCCAAACGTTTGGGGGTGCCAACGGTTGTTGCGCGACTCAATGTTCCGTATGGCGATACATATGGATGGATGTTGTTTCATCTAATGATGATGGAACGCGACATGGCCGTGCCAGTGCACATTGATCAGCCAACGAGTTATACACCTATCCACGCAGATGACATCGCGCGCAGTATTCCGTATCTGTTGTCGGTTTCTTCGGCTCCAGCAACCATCATCAACTGGGGCGGAGATCAAGTTGTGAGCATTGAGGACTGGTGCCAAGAGATGGGTCGCCTAACTGGACTGACGCCAAAATTTGAGCCAACCACTGCGACAATCGCCGCAATTATTCCTGACCTCACAAAGTTGCATGCCACAGGGTTTAATTCATCAGTTGACTGGCATGATGGTATTCGTCGTCTGGTTGCAACAAACAGGCCAGATTTACTGAAAGGTTGAGATGAAACTCGGACTCACGATATTTGCCACAGATCAATCGATTGCGCTCACTGATTTAGCAATCGAAGCAGAAAATCGTGGTTACATCAGTTTATATTTACCGGAACACACTCATATACCCTCGAGTCGCGCCACGCCCGCTCCAACTGGCGGACCCGAGTTGCCAAACGAATACCTGCGCACTCTCGGCCCAATGGTGGCACTTGGTGGTTGTGCCGCAGTGACCAAGAATTTGCTACTGGGTAGTGGAGTGTCATTGGTTGCTCAACATGATCCAGTGAGCTACGCCAAAGAATGGGCCACTCTGGACTATGTAAGCGGTGGTCGGGCAGTGATGGGCGTTGGTTTTGGTTGGAACAAAGAAGAAATGGCGCATCACGGTGTTGAGTATTCAACTCGTCGCGACAAAGTGCGCGAGTATGTGCTGACGATGCAGGCGCTGTGGTCGCAAGAAGAAGCATCATTTTCTGGCGAATTCATCACTCTCGACCCAAGTTGGGCATGGCCAAAACCAAAACAACAACCACGCATTCGAACGCTTGTCGGTGGTGCAGGCGGACCAAAAATTTTTGCACATATCAGCGAGTGGGCAGACGGATGGTTTCCCATTGGTGGGTCTGGTGTGCGCGAGGCGCTGCCGGCTCTCACTGAGGCATGGAAAAAGGCTGGTCGGTCTGGCTCACCAGACGTTGTGCCATTCGGAACATTGCCTTCTGCTGAAAAATTGGCGTACTACGAAGAAATCGGTTGCACAGAAGTTGTATTTCGATTGCCAACCGCGGATCGTGATGAAGTGTTTCGTATTCTCGACAAATACGATGCCTACTTGTAGTAGCGCCGCATCTCATAGATGGAGCAGTCCTCATCAAGCAATGTCATCCTCATGAATAGTTTTATGTCCAAAATAATCATCGATCATGAGCGATTAAGCATGTGTGGTCTGACGGTATAGGCAAAAGATGGTGCGATATATAACTGCGACGGGCGTGCTTTTTATTTTGGCACCACATCAAGCGGATTAAGAACCTCTAGCTCTTGATGCGCTGTTTCGGGATAGCGAACCCACACCAATAGTGCTGCGATACATGGAGCGAGCGCAAGCAGACACATGACTGATCCGTAATTCATTGATGTATCTAATAGCCGGCCAGCGGAAATTAGTCCGATGCTTCCGCCTAGCAGTGATGATGCCGTGATGACAGCGCCGGCCATGCTGCGCCGTCCCGTGGGGAAGAGTTCACCGCGGTATACAGACATGGCAGGGTAACTAAGACCAAAGGCGAGCCCGCCAACGATGGCAATAATCCACATGGCAACACCGCCCACAACAAAAGAAAGAGCAATGAGGCACGACCCAATTGGAATCATTGTGGAGGCGAGTAGTCGGCGACCACGCAGATCGGCAATTCGCCCACCTAGCACTAATCCGAGCGATGCTGGTGCAGACGTGACCGTGGTGAAGATGGCGATGAGGAGCGCTGAGTATCCGCGAATATCTTTTAGGTATCTGTTCTGAAAGATTGATGCGCTAGCGATAAAGATGTTGGCAAGAAATGCAACAGAGGCAATAAGTCGTAGTCGAGATTTTTCAGTATGGGCTTTGGGTATTTGGTATCCAGCACGGTCGATGAAGCGTTGTGTCTCGGGCAAATGGCGAGTGAGCAATGCTGCAACGACTAGCCAGATTAAAGCAATGACATAGATGTATCTCCATGCGTATACACCAAGATCAGCCAATGGCAAACTTGCCACTGCGACACCAGCGCCAATGCCACTTGCGACTGCCAAGACGCCCATGGCGTAGGCACGACATTGAGTGGGCATCTCTTCGATTGTGATGACGGCAATCAGTATCTCGAGAGTAAGACCCAATGGTCTACCTACGGTTTGTGTGGCAACCAAGAACGGAAATGATGGTGACAGTGCGCCGAGTGCAGATACAGAAGGTGCGAGCCAGGCCGTCAATATGACAATGCGTCGGCGACCGTGACGATCTGCAAGAAAGACCAACGGAAATGAAATAATAATTCCCCAACGCACGACGGCAGCAGCAAAGCCCTGAGTCGATGTCGATATTCCGAACTCATCAGCGGCAAAGGCCACGGTTTGGGTGAAGAGGGTGTTGACGAAAGCGTACGACATCGATGCCAAAGTCAAAAGCCAGAGCACTTTGCGTTGGCGGGGACTAAGTGTGGCGGGCGGAGATATCCATACGGGTAGTGAGATACCAAGAACACTTCGCGAAATAGGCACGGCGGGAGCATACTGAGAGGCGTGACTGAGTATTCAGGTTTGCCCGAAGATCAGCCGTCTGGAGTGATTGTGGTGTCCCAGAGTGGTCATCTCACAGGTGAAGTCACGGTTCCGGGCGCAAAGAATTCGGTCCTCAAGTTGATGGCGGCAGCGTTATTGGCCGACGGGGTCTATGAGTTGTCCAATGTGCCCCGGATTGATGATGTCGACATTATGTCTGAATTGTTGACACATCTAGGGCTGCGTATTGAAAAAATCGCCGTACCAGAGTCTGGGGAGGACGGACAGAAGTTGCGCATTGTGAACTCGGGCAACGTCATCACAGTTGCACCGTTTGAAATTGCTGATCGCATTAGGGCATCAGTCAATGTCGTTGGTCCATTATTGGGTCGCTTTGGTGAAGTTGACATTGCATTGCCTGGAGGCGATGACTTTGGTGGTCGACCAATTGACATTCATCTTCGTGGCCTTGAAGCAATGGGTGCAACATTTACTTTTACTGATGAAGGTCTCATTGGGCGCACAACAGGCTTGCAGGGTGCAGATATCACACTCAATTTTCCAAGTGTTGGTGCAACCGAGAATCTATTGATGGCCGCAGTTTGTGCCACGGGAACCACCAGGATTGTGAACGCCGCCAGAGAGCCAGAGATTGGCGACTTGTGCCTAATGCTGCGATCGATGGGGGCCCACATTGAAGGTATTGGCACGCAACAATTAGTGATTCATGGGGTTGCTCAGGCAAGTCTGCAAAGCACAACGCACACGGTTGTCGCAGATCGTGTGCAAGCAGCAACGTATATGTCTGCAGTTGCAATGTGTGGTGGTGATGTGCACATCAAAGGTGCGGTCTCGGGGCATATGGAGATGTTGATCAGTCGGTTTACCGATATGGGAATGACGATCGCACCAACCACCGATGGTGTGCAAGTTTACCGAGATGGTCGTTTGTCAGCCGTTGATATTTCGACCTTGCCGTATCCTGGAATTGCAACAGACTACAAACCACTACTCGTCACGATGTTGGCCGTATCAGACGGAACCGCAGTCGTCACCGAGAACTTGTACCCAGGGCGCTTCCGGTACATCGAGGAATTGCGCAAGTTTGGAGCCGATATAACGATAGATGGGCATCATGCAGTTGTGCGGGGTGTTGAGCGCCTAACTGGTGCTGTCGTGCACGCGCCTGATATCAGAGCTGGTGCAGCTCTTGTTGTTGCTGGTCTGGCTGCATCGGGGATGACTGAGATTCGTGATATTCATCACATTGACCGTGGGTACGACGACCTGGTGGGTCGGTTAGCACGCTTGGGGGCATCAATCAGTCGTGTGGATTAGAGCCAGTGCCAGAGGCAGCATCGTCGTGTGAGTTGGGAGAACCAAGTTTCTTGGCGCGGGTGTTAGCAATGCGCAAAAGACCCACAATGATCAAGATGGGGCCCAATACGTAGAGCATCTCATCCCAACCACCCTGATGAGCGAGCAAGACTGTGCGTTCCAACATGATTCTTAATCGTAGGGGCAGTATCGTAGGAACCAACAATGGAGTGTTCAATGTGACAATGCGTCAAATGGTAGAAGAGACAATTGAAGTGATTCGACCTGCTTTGCAGGCTGACGGTGGTGACATCGTGTTGCGCGAGGTCAACGAAGAAACTGGCGTTGTATCAGTCACTCTTGTTGGTGCATGCACAACGTGCCCGGCCTCTGACCAAACAATGAAAGCCGGAATTGAGCGGATCATGAAAGATCGTATCGACGGCGTCACCGAGGTCGTGCAGGTCGCCTAAGTGGGTCGTCGAACCAGCACCTCGGAAGAACTTTTTGCGAGCGCCTGCAACGGTGACCGCGGTGCACTTGCCCGACTGTTGTCACTGTTAGAGCGCGGTGGCGAGCCAGCGCGCGTGTTGGGGCGCTTGTCGTATCCCAAGAGTGGTGCTGCCTACACGGTGGGTCTTACTGGAGCACCAGGTTCTGGCAAGAGCACACTAATGAGCGCCATCATTGGGCATTTACGTAAATTAGGCATGGATGTAACAGTGTTGGCAATTGATCCGTCGTCACCGTTTACAGGCGGTGCAATTTTGGGAGACCGAGTGCGCATGCAAGACCATGCCACGGATGATGGAGTTTTTATCCGCTCGATGGCCACTCGGGGACATTTGGGTGGACTATCGCTTGCAACTCCAGAAGCGATTCGCTTGTTTGATGCTGTTGGTCGAAGAAACATTTTTGTAGAAACTGTCGGAGTAGGACAAGTTGAAGTCGAGATTGCAGGCAAGGCCGACACCACTGTCGTGGTTTTGAACCCAGGATGGGGAGACTTTGTGCAAGCCAACAAGGCAGGGCTCATGGAGATTGCAGATATTTTTGTGATCAACAAAGCAGACCGCAAAGGTGTCGAAGAAACTCGTCGTGATATTGAACAAATGCTTGAACTTGGTGACATGCCACACGATGCATGGCAACCACCAATTGTGCGCACGATTGGCACCACCGGCGAAGGTGTACCAGAGCTCTGGGATCACATTTTGCAACATCGTGCAACGATTGAAGCATCAGGAGTCTTGACAGAGCGCAGGTCGTTTCGTCTGCGAGAAGAATTACGAGCAATTGTTGCACAACGATTAGAACAGCGGGCTAAAGACATATGCACTGGTGACCGCTGGGAGCAGTTGCAATCTGATGTGTTGTCACACGCCACTGATCCGTGGGCAGCTGCTGACGAAATGTTGCGCGGAATAGGAGCATAGAAGATGTCCGATCTTGTATTGCTTGAACGACGCCCCGACGGAGTTGCTGTTATTACGCTGAATAATCCAAAGGTGAATGCTTTGTCATTCGGTGTATTGGCGCGTCTGCACGAGATTGCACTTGATCTCACCAATACTCCTGCTGCTGCGGTCGTACTTACTGGCGGAGATCGATTATTTGCTGCTGGTGCAGATATCTCTGAGTTTGGGGGTCCAGTAGAGGCACGAACAATCGGCGCAGCATTTCATGGAGCATTAGACGCAGTTGCCTCAATACCTTCAATGGTGATAGCTGCCGTGAGTGGCTTTGCTTTAGGTGGTGGTTGCGAACTAGCGATGGCATGTGACTATCGCGTCGCATCGCACAAAGCAGTTTTTGGTCAACCAGAAATTTTGCTTGGCATTATTCCAGGTGGCGGTGGCACTCAGCGATTGTCGCGCATCGTCGGCGTGAGTCGTGCAAAGGAAATCATGATGACCGGACGACAAGTTAAATCCGAGGAGGCATTTCGGATCGGATTAGCCGATGAGGTCGTCGACCCAGAACAACTGCATGTGCGGGCACTAGAACTGGCGTGCTCATTGGCATCCGGGGCCGTGCAGGCTCAGCGGTTGATTAAAAGCGCTGTCGACAACGGAGCCAGTATGACCCTGCGAGACGGTCTATTACTCGAACGCGGTTTGTTTGAGCAGGTGTTTTATACGCACGACAGCCAAATTGGTGTTGCAAGTTTTCTTGAAGCAGGTCCAGGCAAAGCCAGTTTCACAGGGGAATAGAGCAGATGGAAAAGCGCAGGTCAATTCCTGCCGATATTCGACCAATCATTAGTTCAGCGCTCGTTATAAGTGTTGCAGTTGGAGTCTTTGCTGTGTCATTTGGAGTCGTGTCGGTGGCGAGCGGTGCTTCGGTGATGCAGACATGTGCATTGTCGTTGTTTGTTTTTACTGGTGCATCACAGTTTTCTGCAGTGAGCGTGATTGGCGCTGGCGGAAGCGTGGCAAGTGCTCTTGGTGGGTCGTTGTTATTGGCCGCCCGTAATGGTGTCTACGGATTAAGTCTTGCACCCACGCTGCGCGGATCGCTTGGGAAGCGACTACTGGCGGCGCATTTCGTGATTGATGAGACAACTGCGTTGGCTTCGGCTCATGGGGACTTGAGATTGCGACGGTGGGCATTTTGGGCGTGTGGCATTTCCTTGTACATATTTTGGAATATCGGGACGTTGATCGGAGCTCTTATCGGCAACTCGATCGATCCTGAAACATACGGACTTGATGCAGCATTTCCAGTGGTATTTACCGCCATGATTGTTCCGCATCTGCGCACCCGCAATGGACGGCGAGCTGCTTCATTTGGTGCGATTGCAACAGTAGCGCTTGCACCTTTTTTGCCGATCGGCTTGCCCATCTTGGTGGCGACATTGGGGATTTTGTTTGGAGTCTCGCCGAATCAATCTGAGGCAGAACCAATATGAGTTGGTGGCTCATAATTTTATTAGCGATTGGGGCTTATGGTTTCAAGGCATTGGGAGTGGTGCTGTTGGGTGGGCGACAACTATCACCTGTATTGCAACGATGTCTGGTCTTGATTCCGGCGGCATTGCTTGGTGCGCTAATTGCCAAGGACACCTTTACGACGGCGCAGAAGTTTTCTGTTGATGCACGTCTTGCAGGCTTGATCGTGGCTATTGGTGCCACCTGGAAAAAAGTTCCGCTCGTACTCGTCATTGTGCTGGGAGTTGGTTCAACAGCACTTGTACGTGCAATTGCGTAATAGTCACTCTGCGAGTTTTTTTAACGCCTTTAAATTGCGTCGCCAGATTGCCGAGAGAACGATTCGTCCGCCAATAAATGCGCCAATCGGACCACCAAGCCACCATGGGAAAGTGAGTTCTTCTGTCCAGACAAAACGCGTATCGGCTCCATCGTTAAGAGGAGAGAGCGTGAACTCACCAGTGCCAGTCACAATACCGATATGTTGAACGCCCATGCGTTTGCCGGGATCCCAAGAAGTGATGTTCATCTGGTCTACTAATTTAATAGGACCAACTTTGGTATCACAGAAGAATTGAGTTCCGACTCCGCGAGTTTTCTCACCGATGAATCGAATCGCAACAGCGTCTGCCATCCAGTCGATGTGTCTTTCAATCGGCTCGAGGATGTCCCAGAGTTTTTCGGGAGTTGTAGAGATGTCTATTGAAACTGTGATTCTGCTCATCAGAACAGTTTTAAACAGTTGCGGACACTGCGCGTAACTCTGCTGCTGCTTCTTCTGGCGGGACAAGATTAATCATGACGCCAGTACCACGCTCAAAGCCAGCGGTGGTAGTGAGTTTTGGCCACAGATGGATGTGCCAGTGATACATGCCAGAGTGATGCGCTGGCGCTGTGTGAAAGACAATGTTGAAAGCAATATCGCCAAGAACTGCCACCAAATGAGCGAGCCCATCGCGAATTGCGCGCCCAACACCAGCAAGAGCCTGATCACTTGAGTCCGATAAATGCAGTTCGTGTGAGCGCGGCATAATCAGCAACTCAAATGGCCCACTGCTCCAGAATGGACAAATGACAACCGCATGTTCGTTTTCTAGAACGACGCGCTTGTTGTCTACAGACTCTGCCTCAATCGTGGTACACAAAAGACATCCGCCTTTAAACCGCTCAAAGGCTCGTTCTTCTTCGAGGATCTCGCCTGGAACAAAAGGCAGTCCAAGTAACTGCCCGTGCGGATGGGCAAGAGATGCACCTGCTTCGCGACCATGATTAATGAACGCTTGTGTATAGCGAATATTGGGAGTGTCGGTGTGGGCCAGAAGTCTGCTCTTGAGTGCGAGCATCATGTCTTTCATGGCTTCGTCGCTGAAATTGTTCATGCGAGCATCGTGGTTTGGAGAAATCACTAAGATCTCATGTACACCACTTGCTTCGGCCATTACATGAACTGGTCCGAGGTTGCGCACTGCCAATGTATCGTCGCCCTCAAAGGCTGGATATTTATTGGGCACCACTCGCATTGTCCAATTGCCATTTGAGTCGCGTGTCTCAAGAGTTGGCACACCGGGGTCTTCGTTGCCGGGACAAAATGGGCACAGACGATCAGGATCATTTTCGACATGCAGAGTGCGTGGAGCAAAGTCACTTGTTCGCTTGGCGCGGTTAGGAACGACAGTTACCCACCGGCCAGTTAAGAGGTTCAGGCGTAATTGGCTCACGGTAGCAATAAGGATACGACCACATCGCCATAAATACGTGTCTTTAGCGTGATGTTTGGTATCTGCTGATGTGCCGAGGTGAATCAGAGGTGAACGGTTGGCCGTCTCCGGTGGCGTATCGGTCGACAAGCTTGAGCCCTGCGGCGCTCGCAATGGTGTCGAGTTGTGATGGTGTCCAGTAGGTCAGAGCCCATGGTCTCAAACGAACACCATCGGATTGAGAGAACTCGATGAATTGTCCGCTGATATGTTGCGATGCCCTGTTATGCGTGCTGATGCTCAAAACAACACGGTCAGCGGTAATGCTGCGAACCGACACATTGTCGCCATCGGCGTCATTGGGGACGACTGCATCGATTATCAGAAAACCATCGGGCTGTATTCGAGAAGCGACCAGTGATAAACACACGCTGAGTGATTGCTCGGACGGCAAGTTAAAGAGGGTGTTATAGCCGACAAAAACTAAATCAAAAGATCCGGGCGGCAGATCGCGAGACATGTCACAACAGACGGTGCTCACGCAAGATGGTAGACCACGTTTAGCCAATACAGCAAGCATTGCTGCTGACGAATCAACGCCAACGAATACGTCCTGATGACTGCGGGCAGCGATGAGTTGTGCCAGCAGTCGACCAGTGCCGACGCCTAGTTCAAGTACTAAAGCATTACGCTGTGCACAGTGGGTGTTGAGGTGCATTGCCATGAACCGCACGAAGTCGGCGTCATCTAGCGACTCGTACCACTCGTCATAGACATCAGCAAAGGCATCACCGTAAGTGCTGGCGCCATACCCAGACAGGCCGTATTCATTGGTCTGTTCATCGTGAGGCAAATATGGCATTGCTTCAGTACACCACGCCGCCTGCTGGTCGTGGGCATCGGTAGCCTGATGGTGTGAGCAACATTGGGCTGACCCGTGATTATGTGTACCTCGATCATGCCGCCACGTCTCCAATGAGGCCCACCGTCGCTGAGGTGATGAAGCCTTTTCATGATCAGGTATATGCCAATCCATCTGGGTCTCATCGTTTTGCTCGAGACGCCCGACGAGTAATTGATGAAGCACGAGACAATGTTGCCGATGTAATCGGATGTCGGCCTGGAGAAATTGTTTTTACGAGCGGAGGCACTGAGGGTGCTAATACTGCTGTACTAGGAACGATTCGGCGTCGCGGCGGAGTTGCCGTGTGCTCATCGGCCGAGCATCACGCGGTGCTGCATTGTGTCGAACACGTCGGTGGTCGTGTATTGCCAGTCACAGAGACTGGCGTGATTGATCCGATTGCGTTACGACAGACCTTGCGAGAAATGTCTGACGTATCACTCGTGTCAACGATGGCCGTCAACAACGAAGTCGGATCGATAACTGACATGCAAGAAGTCTCGCGAGCTGTGCGGAGAGTGTTTCCTGAAGCAGTACTACACACAGATGCGGTGCAATCAGCGTGTTGGATGGATTTGCGAGACATCTGGCCCAATGTCGATGTGCTGACACTATCCGCGCATAAGTTTGGTGGACCAAAGGGAGTAGGCATCATGGTCGTACGCGAAGGGGTTGTGCTTGAGCCATTGCTTTTTGGCGGCGGACAAGAACGAGATCGGCGTAGCGGCACACATAATGTGGCCGGAATCGTTGGCACTGCAACTGCGTTGCGACTAACCGATAATGAACGTGTTTCTGAAATACGACGCATTGGCCTGCTGCGGTCTCGTTTATTAGACGGACTTGAGGCAGCAATTGATTGTGCCAAACGAACAATGATCTCGGACACTGTTGCCGGAATTGCCCACGTGTGTCTTGAAGGTCTCGAGAACGAGTCGCTGCTGTATCTGCTTGACGAACACGGTATTTGTGCGTCTGCTGCTTCGGCATGTGCGAGCGGTGCAATGGAGCCGTCGCATGTGTTGGCTGCAATGGGAGTGCCGTTACAGCGCAGCAAAGGAGCATTGCGCTTTAGCCTTGGACATACCACCACTGAATCTGATATTGATATCACGATTAATGCGGTGGCTCAAGCAGCGACGCGACTATTGCAAGCCGGACAACGCAAAGTGACCGCGCAATGAAAGTGCTTGTCGCAATGTCTGGTGGAGTTGATTCATCTGTAGCGGCACTTATTTTGCGCGATCAGGGACACGAAGTCGTGGGTGTCACCATGCGGTTGTGGGGCGGGGAAAGCGACACCGGATGTTGTTCTGTGAGCGACGTTGATGACGCTCGTCGTGTAGCGCAACAATTAGACATTGATCACTTGGTATTTAATTTCTCTGAAGAATTCAACGAGCATGTCGTTGCGCCATATATTCAGGCGCATGTCGATGGAGTCACTCCGAACCCTTGTATTGAGTGCAATCGTCACCTCAAGTTTGATCGTCTGATTGAGCGGGGTCACGCACTGGGCTTTGATGCAGTTGCTACCGGGCATCATGCAAGAATCGAGGCATCGCCAGAGGGTGATCTTCGTGTTGTGCGGGGTGAAGACCCCAAGAAAGACCAAAGCTATGTGGTGCACATGCTCAAAAGTGATGATTTGGCGTACACGCTCTTTCCGGTTGGGCAGATGAACAAGTCAGAAGTGCGTGAGATTGCTCAACGATACGGATTACGAACTGCCGGAAAACCCGATAGTCAAGATGTGTGCTTCATTGGCAGCACTACTGGCCGAGAGGGATTTCTTGGTTCCAGAATCGCGTTTCGGTCTGCTGAGGTAGTCGACATTGACGGAAGTACCGCTGGACAAGTTGAGGCGGTGGAGCTGGTTACCGTCGGGCAGCGCCGTGGACTCAACTTAGGTGGCGGACCAACGCGCTATGTGGTGGACGTTGATGTTGCGAACCAAAAAGTTGTCATCGGCCGCGAACAAGATCTTTACGTCGACTCAATAATTCTAAACAGATTGTCGTGGCCATACCAAAAAGATGCTGTTAAATCGCCAACAACAATTTTGGTTCAAGGCAGTGCCCACGGAGCACGTTTTGAGGGCACCTTGACCATAGTTGACGAACAGACTGCTCGTGTTGACTGGAAAACTCCGCAGAAAAAAATTGCCCCAGGACAAACAGTGGTGTTCTACGACATCTCGGACAGGTTTGTTTTGGGCGGTGGCGTAGTCACTCGTTAGTTAAAGGCGACACACGGTTTAATATCTGTTGTCTGGCGTGCGTGGTGTTTGAAGGAGCGATTGCGAACGACTGCACATGAAGTGCTTCACTGCTGTGCAGTAATTTCATTGTCATCGCCGAGATAACAACTTTTTCGGACTCATGCAAATTAATGACAAGTCGCGAACCAAAAACTCCTCCTGTGAGATCTGCCTCACCAGAAGGTGCATCGCTCAGAGTTACGTACAAAATATTTGATGACTTCAGCATCATCGTTTCAGCAAGTACTAAATGATCGTGGATCACGATTCCTGATGGCACGATAACTAACCAACGCCGCGACAAGCGGTGCATGCGTGATGGAACAACGTATAAAAGCCCAAGGGCGATTGCGCAGACACCACCGCCAAGTATCCATTGTTTGCTGGCGAGCAAAAGTGGTGCACCAATTGAGGACGCTGCCGTTATTGCCCACGCGACAAAGGCAGGTGCAATATACGGAACAGGAGTACGCAATGCAATGCGGTTCTCGTTGCCATAAGCACCGCCTTGCACCATTGCAGTGCTGATGCTCGGCAGCAAAAGTGCAATCTCGCACAGAGTTGTGCTGAGTATTGCGACGAAACTCAGCAGTAGTGATTTGTCGTGGGCGAGGGCGTGGGGTAGCGCAACTAGTGAGCCTGCAAATATTATTGGGGTGACGAGTCGAATTGCAGTAAGTCCTGCGGGTAACACGGCAAAAACACTGACTGCTCCGATTGCCCAAATGCTCCAACCGACAGTCTGTAACACCACATTGACTGGGGAGGAATGCCACGCCAAAAGATCCCAGGGAGCCGCAATTGCGACAAGTAGCCAAAGGCCGCGAAGAACCCACAAGGCGTTAAGTGTCCGAATTCGCACCTCTACATACTGCTCTGTTGGCGCCAAGGTTCCACGGTTCGTTGAGTGAGCGCGGTATTTGCTAGTGAATAAGAAGGATTTAGCATCATTGAGAGCGCCGAGTACAAGGGAGGCAGTGTTGACAGCGAATCAATTACCCACATTGCGTCCCGGAGAATCGATGGGCATCGGAAGCCTGCCGCATCGCGATGCGATTGTGGCTGCTGAGTTTGCGTGGAGTGCCACAACTATTCCGACAATGCCAACATTGCCTCGACGGTCTCCGGCCGAAGCCATGATTGCTCAAGCGCTTGTCGGCATCGACGGTGTGACTGTCGGACAGTACGGCGGCATCAGCGTAGACGTTGCAATGCTCAAGAAAGACTCTGCCATTGTCACAGACATAACGGATGACGCTTTTGTTGGCTATCGAGCGTTTCTTGATGCTTCCGGAGCACGACGCAATGCACAGTTGGTTAAATGGCAGTTTGTTGGTCCAGTCACGCTCGGAATGACACTCGTGCGAACCGGAGTACCAGCAACTGTTGCGTTTGACCTGGCATTGCGTGCGGTGCGCTCACATATTCAGGCATTAGAAAAAATTGTGGCGACAGCATTGCCAGTTAGCACTCAACTCATCATGGTTGATGAGCCCTTACTCACCGAGGCCTTGGCTGGCGAGAATGATGTGTCGCCTGACGCAATCGTTGATTTGGTGTCAGGAGCGTTGGCGGCTATTTCGGCACATAACCTCAACGGAATCCATTGTTGCGCAGATACTGAATGGAGTGCCATGTTTTCGATGGGTGCAGCCGTAATGTCAATTCCAGTTCCAAGTGGTCATGCGATCGCCGACATTGAAGCCGTCGCGAGTCGCATTTCGGAGCATCTCGAATTAGGCGGTGTTATTGCATGGGGTGCATTGCGAACAGATGGACCAATTCCAACTGGCGCAGATAGGGCCTGGAAATCCCTGACCGATATGTGGTGCTCATTAGTGCGCAAAGGAGTTGACCCTGTTTTGCTTCGGCGACAAAGCATCGTCACGCCAGTATGCGGTCTGGGAATGCACACTGACGATATTGCAATACAGGTCATGGCGCTTGTTGATGAAATCTCGCTCAAGGTGCAAGAACAGGCCACCGCCTCGCGTTTGACGCTTGGTTCTTGAGCACTGACATTGCTGAGTTGTCGTACAGCCCGTAGGTAGTTTGTAAGGGATGGCACGCGTACCAAAACCTTCGATGACGCCCTCTGCTGAGCAGATACAGCGCTATGACGAGTTGTGCCAACTCATCTCTCGTCATAACGACCTATATCACGCGCACGACTCACCCGAAATCAGCGATGCTGATTTTGATGCACTGGTGCGAGAACTCCGTGCACTTGAGGAAAAGTTTGTTGAACTAAACGACAGCACCTCACCAACAAAAACGGTAGGTCCTGTTGCGACAACAACATTTGACCCTGTTAGGCATCGTGTGCCAATGACGAGTCTTGACAACGCAATGGATGCAACTGAGTTGCAAGCATGGGGTGATCGCGTGGCCAAGATCTTGGGCGATGTCTCGGTACGGTATGTCTGCGAACTAAAAATTGATGGTCTTGCTGTGAGCATTCGATACGAGCAAGGGCTTCTTGTGCAGGCTGCAACTCGCGGTGACGGACAAGTTGGCGAAGATGTCACGGCAAACGTCGCCACGATTTCATCAATACCAGCAACTATTGTGGGTCAGTTGTTATTGCCAGTACCTGAGGTTTTAGAGATTCGCGGCGAGGTTTACATGTCGACTACTGCATTCCAAAAATTTCGTACCGAAAAAGAAGCAGAAAACCTCCGTCGGGTTGCAGACGCAAAACAACCAGTCGCGGTGCCAGTCAACCCGCGCAATGCTGGTGCTGGCAGTTTGCGTCAAAAAGATTCACGCATCACTGCATCACGCGAGTTGTCATTGTGGACATATCAACTCGGAGAGGTTGTGGGTGGTCCTGAGTTTTTATCGCATCACGAAACGCTGCAGTATCTCGAGAGTTTAGGGTTTCCTGTAAATCCAGAAATAAAGATTGTGTCTTCCTTGGAAGAAGTGTTTGCGTTTTGCAAATACTGGGAAACGAATCGTCACGATTTGGGTTACGAGATAGATGGCGTCGCAGTCAAAGTAGACGATCTGAATCAGCGCGAGATACTAGGTTTTACATCGCGTGCACCAAGATGGGCGATTGCATGCAAGTTTCCGCCAGAAGAACGTAATACAGTGCTGCTAAACATCGGCGTATCCATCGGTCGCACCGGACGCGCCACCCCATTTGCCGTGCTTGACCCTGTGTTTGTTGGTGGTTCCACGGTGTCAATGGCCACGTTGCATAATCGTGATCAAGTTGCGCTAAAAGACGTTCGCGTGGGCGACACAGTGGTTGTACGCAAGGCAGGCGACGTTATCCCCGAAGTTGTTGGGCCGGTGTTGTCACTGCGCCCCGCAGGCGCCGTGGCATGGACCTTTCCAACATTGTGTCCGTGCCCTATTGGTAGCCCTTTAGTCAAGCAGGACGATGTTGCAGACACAAAATGTGTCGAACCAACGTGTCCATTTCAGCGCGATCAACGAATTATTTATTTTGCGTCTCGCACCGGAATGGACATCGAAGGCCTGGGCGAACGAACAGTGTTTGCACTCAGTGACGAGGGTCTAGTTAGTGATGTCGGCGACTTGTATTCACTCAGCGTCGAACAGTTGCTCACACTTGACGGATTCGCCGAACTCAGCGCAACAAATTTAGTTGATGCCATCCGTGGTTCTGCGACGCGACCATTGCCAAAGTTACTAACAGCTCTAGGCATAAAGCACTTAGGTCCAGCTGCATCAGAGTCGCTGTCGCGCGAGTTTGGAAGCCTCGACAACATAAGTGCAGCCACGCCAGAACAACTTGCCCAAGTTGATGGCGTCGGAGATATAATTGCTCAATCAATTTCTGAATGGTTTTTGCAAAAAGAAAACGCAGACATTATTAAAAAACTTCGTCTGGCTGGTGTGGACTTTGGCAATGTTATTATCTCGACGGCAGAACAGACCCTGATCGGCAAAGCAGTGGTCG
The DNA here is from genome assembly GCA_009691255.1 of Ilumatobacteraceae bacterium. Taxonomy (GTDB): domain Bacteria; phylum Actinomycetota; class Acidimicrobiia; order Acidimicrobiales; family Ilumatobacteraceae; genus UBA2093. The sequence continues at coordinate 20,350 of SHUT01000008.1, read as the reverse complement.
TCACCGGCACGCTTGATAATTATTCGCGACAAAGCGCTCAAAGCGCAATCACAGATCGTGGCGGCAAAAGTCCAGGGTCAGTGAGCGCAAAAACGTTTGCAGTAGTTGTCGGTGCTGGTGCAGGTGCAAGCAAACTGTCTAGTGCCCAAGAGTTGCAGATCCCTATTTTGGACCAAGAGGGATTTGAGCATTTGTTGGCGACGGGCAATCTGCCGCCGACTGCATCAGCAACTAGTTGACGCTGAACTCCCACGTAAATGACTTTGCCTTGTCGCGTGTCTCGTCAATTTTCCAGAACAATACCGAGGCAGTGTGTTTGCCCTGAAAGAGTCCAACGATTGCGGCCCCAACCTGTGGCTGAAAAGAGATCGTGAAGTTGCCGGGGTCATAGATTGCCGTCGCCGGAAGATCGACCTGTGCTCCTGGCTTGATTTCTCCATTGGCAGCGGAGAGTTCATCCAAACGGGTGACCTCCAACTCCACTCCGTCCAAAATCAGGACCGCGTTGTAGCCGTCAGTGAAATCAACGAATATTTGTGACTGACGAAGCACGATGTCCCCAGATCCTGGATTGATGCTCGACACCTCGGCGGGCAGTTTTTGGGCATCACGACCAGTCTGAGCTGAGTTGAGTCCAGTAATGATCAAGACCAGGCCAACGACGAAACCCAATGGAATGAGCAGTTTTGATGGTTGAAACGGTGATTTCACGGCTCTATTCTCGCTCTTGCGGGGGTGACTAGCACCATGGATGGCCTAAAAACGGTAGATTTTATGGGTCATGAGTGGGTCGGAGAACGTGCTGGGAACTGTTCTTGCAGGACGGTACCGATTGGACCATGTTCGCGTCGATGCCGACTCTGGTTTGACCGTCAAAGGAACCGCGCAGTTTGATGCCTTTGATCTGTTGTCTAATGAAACTCTGGGTGTACGCCTGACAGAACTAGATCGTTTGGTGGATATCTCGCTTGGCTCCACTACTCCAGCAGATGCGCTAAGCATGTTTGAGCGCCAGTGCCAGACGGCAACATCGTTGCAACATCCAGTGATTGAGTCGATGCTGGATCACGGAGACGTCACGATTGGCGGCACGCGATACGTGTACACCGTGGCGCAACGTCTCGCCGGTGGATCATTGAGAGAATTTCTGGATCGGGGTCGTCGCCTGACGCCATCGCAGGCACTGATTGTGGGCATCGATGTCTGTCGTGCCCTTGACGCTGCCACAAAGCAAGGAATCGTGCACGGAGACATCAGGCCATCAAGATTGATTTTTGGCCTTGATCGACGCGTGCGGGTTGTGGGCTTCGGAGCACCACTTCGTTCGCTTGACAATTTGGGGATCGAGCAAGCCAACTATGCCGCGCCAGAGTTGTCGGAAGGACTTGATCGCTCCGCGAGTAGTGACGTGTATTCCTTGGCGCTCACACTCGTAGAAGCACTTACTGGAACAATTCCGTTTGCTGGTGATTCGGTAGCCGCTGCATTAAGCAATCGAGTCGGAAAACTTTTGCCCGTGAACGCAGATTTTGGTGCGCTTGCCCTTGTGCTTGAACGCGCAGGCAGGCCAGACGCATCAGAGCGTTTTACGCCTCGTGAATTCGGACAAGCACTCGTGCAGGCTGCAGAAAATTTACCGCGCCCGACGCCGATTGAAGTTGTCGGAACTGGTCTATTCGATGACGAAGTCGCCAGCACAGATCCGTCTAAACCAATTGAAAGACCTGTGTCAACGCCGTCAGCATTTGGTGCGCCGCAACCTGGACAGGGTGCTCCAATCATGATTCGAACAACGCCACTACTTCCGATGCCGAATGCTCGTGTTCCGATGGGGGCAAGCGTGGTGCAATCAAACGCAACGTCACAAGACCCAATCACGATTGGCCGCGACTCAACAGAACCCACTGTGATTGATGCTGATTTTTTGCGATCTCTTGAGGCTCAAGATCCGACAAGTCAAACTCCAATTTCCAAAAAGCGTCGATGGAAACTACGTATTTCATTAGCTATTCTGGTTGTGTTGGGGCTTGCCGGCGGAGGTGCGGTTGCCTATAACACTGTCTTGAACCCATCACACCTGGTTCCAGATCTAGCCGGAAAACCCGAAGCTGAAGCTCGGAATATGTTGTCCCAATATGGCTGGAAAGTATTGGTGTCCAAAGAGCGCAGTGATGTTGTGCAAAAAGATCAAATCATTCGCACCGATCCCGCCATTGGTGTGGCTGTGAAAAAACGCGACTCAATTACTTTTTTTGTGTCAGAAGGACCAACTCTGACGGCTCTCAAAGACTTCAACGGTTTAGGCTTGGATGCAGCAAAGGCACAGATTGCCGAACTCGGACTAGTGCCGACAACAACAGATCTTGCAGACGAAATCATAGCTATCGGAACAGTTCTTTCGTGGTCTATCCCAGATCAGCCCACGCTAAAAGTAGGCGACACTTTGGTGAAGGGCACAACGGTTGCTCTTGTAGTATCGTCTGGGCCAGCGCCGCGAACGCTTCCTAAGTTGATTGGGTTAACAGTTGAGGAAGCAACGACAAAGTTGACGGAGTTGGGATTGACAATGACTAGCTTGGGTGAATCACCCACACTTGACGTTGCTAGAGGTCGAGTATTTGCGCAACTTCCTGTCGTTGGCGCAAAAGTACCTCGCGGATCAGGGGTGCTTATTGCTGTGTCGTCAGGACAAAAACAAATAGTCCTGCCGGCAATATACGGACGCACCTTTAATGTTGTGAAAGAGCGTCTACAAAAAGATGGCCTTATCATTGGCAAAGTCACCGGTAATGGCACAAAGGGCTTATTGAAAGCGTTGGTCAAGGGCAAGGCGGTACGCAATTACACCAAAATGCTAATGGGCAATACCGTTGACCTCGTGTTCCCCTAGGTTTCATCTCTAATCTGTACACAACCGTGTGACAATTCTGTCGCACATTAATTCAGGGAGACACAATCATGGGCGCATTAGATGGTCGAGTAGCCATTATCACCGGAGCAGGACGAGGCATCGGACGCGAACACGCACTTTTATTTGCACACGAAGGCGCGCAAGTTGTGGTGAACGATCTAGGTGGCGCAAATGACGGAACCGGAAAAGATGCTACGCCAGCACAAGAAGTCGTTGATGAAATAATCGCTGTGGGTGGTCGCGCAATTGCCAACTACGACAATGTCGCTGATTGGGAAGGCGCGCAACGAATGGTGAACATGGCTGTTGAGACATTTGGTGACCTCGACATCTTGGTGAACAATGCCGGAATCTTGCGCGACAGATTGTTGGTCAATATGACAGAAGCTGAATGGGATGCAGTTATTGCAGTGCATCTAAAGGGGCACTTTGCGCCGTCTCGATGGGCTGCTGCGTACTGGCGAGAGCAGTTCAAGGCCGGAAACACTCGTGCGCGCAATTTAGTGCATACTTCTTCGACGTCGGGACTCATGTCTAATCCTGGTCAGTCCAATTACGGTGCAGCCAAGACGGGCATCGCTACGTTCTCGCAGATTTTGGCTAAGGAACTTTCTCGTTTCAATGTCAAGAGCAACTCCATCGCTCCAGCGGCCCGTACGCGACTGACGCTTGCTACCCCTGGTCTTGGAGACCATATTGCTGTTCCCCAAAACGCAGCGACATTTGACGAGTGGGATCCAGCCAATATTTCACCACTAGTTGCGTATTTGGCATCTGAGGAGTGCGCCTTTACAGGCGAAACATTTTTTGTCAAGGGTGGCGAAGTGACTCGTGTTCGTTCGTGGGAGATGGCTGAGTCAGTTGACCACAAAGACAGATGGAGCGTGGCAGAACTCACAGCAGCACTCGCCGAAATGGCTGCTTCACTGCGCTAGACAGGTTGTCGTGAATTCCAAAGATGACAGTGGCTCAATCCTGCGTCCTCGGGACACGATCACCGTTAAAAATGCTGGAGTCGATGAAGTCTCGGTAGTTCCGTGGACAATGATGCTGCCGCGCAAAATTGCGCGCAGAGTAGGCATCACTCGCCAATGGGCAACATTGTCAGTGGTGTTAGGCGGTCTATTTGCCACGAGTTTTACGATCACCGTGCTTGTTGTTTCGCTAGAAGGAATCGCCACCGACCTGCACACATCAGTGAGTGCATTGAACTGGGCAATCATTGGTCCGATGTTGGCGTTTGGTGTCGTGGGGCCCGCCTATGGCAAAGCTGGTGACCTATGGGGGCACAAACGGGTGTTTGTGCTGGGCCTTTTGTTTGCCGGATTTTTTGGAATACTGACGGCTCTTGCATGGAACGCCGCATCAATGATTACGTTTCGAATCTTGTCGGCAAGTGCGGGATCGGCCACGGGACCAGCTGCAATGGCATATATCAATCGCTTATTTGAGCCCCAAGACAGAGTGATGCCGTTGTCGCTCTGGAGTTTTACGACGGCAGGAGCTCCTGTCTTAGGGGTGGTATTGGGCGCACCTCTTGTGGATTCCATTGGTTGGCGAACAATTTTTATTGTGCAGGCGCCGTTGTGCATTGTGGGAGCAGCCATTGCATTTAGGTTGTTGCCCCAAACGAGTCGGATGAAGAACGTCAAGTTTGATGTGCTGGGGTCGTTGACACTTGGTGCTGGCGCCACGGCAGTGCTATTCGGAATGAGCAGGGGACATGCTTGGGGTTGGACTAGCCCGCGCATTGTTGTTTGTATGGCACTTGGGTTGATATTGCTGTGGCAATTTGTTCGCGTAGAACGTCGTGTCGAAGAGCCATTAATGCCACTGCATTGGTTTCGAACACCCAATATTGCGTTTCCGATTATGAGTCAATCACTAACAAATTTCGCCTATATGGGTGGCTTTATTATTGTTCCGCAATTACTTGACAAAGGTTTAGGAATGACAAGTGGTCATATCGGTTGGTTGGTCATCGCTAGGCCGCTCACGTTTTCGATCGTGGCACCACTAGGAAGTTTTATAACCATGCGCGTCGGCGAACGAGCATCGAGCATGGTTGGTGCTGGATTTGTAATGGCCTCGATGGTGTCATTGTCACTCGTGGGGCTAGAAACTCGGGATGTATTTATTGTGGGTGCGTTGGCGCTGTCAGGTGTTGGGCTTGGGCTTGCATCACCCGCACTGACAGCCCTTGTCGCCAACGCAGTAGATGATGATCATCTTGGAGTTGCCGGAGCCATGCAACAACTCATGAATCAAATGGGAGCAGTAGTTGGATCAACGGTGATGATTTCGATTCATGAATCCACGATGTCGCATGGCGAAATAGAAAGTTTCGGTTATGCACTTTTGGCAGGCGCAGTTTGTGCTGGGGCAGGAATGCTTGTTGCTTCAAAGGTGACATCAACCGACCGCAGTGAGTTTCGTACTGCGGTATAGCAAAACCTACGAAGTTATCTCTTTTACTTCTTCTGCAATCTTGATTGCCACGGCATCCTGGGGCATAGCGGTCTGCATGCTCATGATTTTCATCATGTCACCTTCGACTTTTATTTTTCCGCCCATAAATGCCTGCATGGTGGCTGCCTGGTCTTGATCGATCAAGAGTTTGCGCATTGTGTCGTAGTCAGTGATGATTGTGGCGTCGGCATTTTCAAGAACACCCAAGTCGGTGTTAATCGCGCCGCTTGATGTGTCCAAGAACGCATAGACCGTGCCACTGCCAAACGGTACCCCCGTGATGGTCTGGTTGATGCGCAAAGATACGGTGATCTTGGCTGCTTCTGCAGCGTATTTTTCGCGAATTGCGCGTGTCGCGACCATCCATTCATCAGATAAAAAGATATGGGTCATGATTTTCTCCTTTGGGATGTGGTTCGAACAGTCCAAACGCTACTCGTAGATGTGAACGTTTTGTTAAGTGGACCTAATCAATAGCAGTTTCTGCTGGTTTGTCAGCGAGAATAGATATATGGCACGAATCCTTGTTTCTGAAGAACTCGCCGAACGTGGTCTTGACCGACTTCGTCAAGCCGGACATGAGGTGGACGTCCAAGTAGATCTCACTCCAGAGCAGTTGCATGTTGCGATCAAGGGCGCGCGCGCATTGATCGTGCGTTCTGCTACCCAAGTAGACGCGGCCTTGCTTGAGGCCGGCTCAGATCTCATTGTGGTGGGTCGCGCCGGAGTCGGCCTGGACAACGTTGATGTTGAAGCCGCCACAAAGCGCGGTGTGATGGTTGCCAATGCTCCTGAATCAAACATTGTGTCAGCGGCAGAGCACACGATGGCGATGCTGTTGTCTGTTGCCAGAAATGTTCCCCAAGCTCATGCTGCATTAATGCAAGGCAGATGGGAGCGAAGCAAATGGGAAGGTGTCGAACTTCTTGACAAGACACTCGCAATTGCCGGACTCGGACGAATCGGCAAACTAGTAGCGCAACGCGCTGCTGCATTCGGAATGCGTATTATCGCGTTTGATCCATACGTTTCTGAAGAACGCGCACGCGCCATGAACATTGAGTTAATGGACATAGATCGGCTCATCACAGAAGCAGACTTTTTGACCGTTCATCTGCCCAAAAACAAAGAAACAATCGGACTCATTGGTCGTGAGTTGTTGCTGAAGGCAAAACCATCGTTGCGGGTTATCAACGTGGCGCGAGGTGGCATCATTGATGAGGCAGAACTTGCTGAGGCGATCAAGTCCAGAGTCATTGCGGGCGCTGCACTTGATGTATTTAATAAAGAACCAACTACTCAATCACCCCTCTTTGGTCTAGACGGTGTAGTTGTCACGCCGCATTTGGGTGCGAGCACTCGCGAAGCACAAGATAAAGCCGGAGACGATATTGCCGACATGATTAATTTGGCGTTAGCCGGAGACTTTGTGCCGTACGCAGTCAATATTTCTGCAGCAGATGCTAACGAAACACTCAAACCTTTCTTGCCACTTGCAGAACGTCTTGGACGCCTGTTTGCTTCAATGATCGGTTCTTCGCCTACCCAACTAGAAGTTATTGCGACTGGTGAAATTGCTGGCTACGACACTCGCATTTTGACACTAAGCGCACTCAAAGGATTCTTTTCGATTGTGCAAAATGATCCTGTGACGTATGTAAATGCTCCCCAAATTGCAGCGGCTGTTGGCGTAGAAGTAAAAGAAACAAAAGTCGCGACGGGTTCTTCAAATAGTGACTATGTCAACTTGGTGACACTGCGTGCTGGCAGCCACAGTTTGGCTGTGACCCTTGTTGGACCGCGCCGACAGGCTCGCATCGTCATGGTGGATGATCACATCACTGATATGCCGCCATCTGATCACATGTTGGTAGTGCGTAACGATGATCGCCCTGGCGTGATCGGTTTAGTCGGAACATTGCTCGGAAACGCCGGAGTCAATATTGCAGATATGGATGTTGGCCGCGCTCTGACTGCTGGCACTGCACTGATGGTGATTTCTCCGTCGGCGGCTGTGTCAGTGGAGGTACTAGATGCTCTGCGTCAAGCACCCGGAATCATTGAAGTAACTGTTCTTCACGCCTAACAAGCAACGATTAAATCAGTGATGCTGCAGTAGCGCGAGCCGCGGCATGGGCGCCTGCGGCATGATCGGTATCACTTGCATACAAGATGGCGCGAGAAGAATTAATGATCAGTCCACGACCCACGCTGTTGGAGCCATGAGTGATAACTGCATGCGGATCGCCGCCTTGAGCGCCAATACCTGGAACCAGCAGTGTCATATCGCCAACAATGTCGCGCACGATTTTTAGTTCTGCTGGGTATGTAGCGCCGACCACGAGTCCAACTTCGCCTTTGGTCGCCCAATCAGTAACTGCGCGAGTAGCAACATGTTGATAGAGGGGCAGACCATCACTGACTTGAGACTGAAACTCGCCACTGCCAGCATTTGACGTGCGGCATAAAACGAAAACACCTTTTCCGGAATGCGCCAAGAATGGTTCAATGCTGTCGGTTCCCAAATAGGGACTCACTGTGACGGCATGCGCGCCATAGCGATCAAATGCTTCGCGGGCATAAAGAGCAGCAGTGTCTCCAATGTCTCCGCGTTTGGCATCAAGAATAAGCGGGATTGTGGGGTGATTAGCGCGAATGTGTTGGCAGAGTTGTTCGAGTTGATGTTCTGCGCCAACTGCTGCAAAGTAGGCGATCTGAGGTTTAAAGGCGCAAACAAACTCGGCAGTGGCATCAACAATGTCAATACAAAATCGAGCGATACTGTCAACGTCATTGCGCAGTGCACTCGGAAACTTGTCAGGATCCGGATCTAATCCAACACACAACAATGAGCCAGTCTCGGCCCATCGTGCGGCGAGTGTAGAGAGAAAACTCACGGAGGAGTATCAGCCTTCGATCGTTATTGCTGCAGTGGGGCAGAGGTCAGCAGCTTGTGTTGCTTTTTCACGGAGTTCTTCGCCAGGGTTTTCTTGCAAGATGTAGAGGTAGCCATCTTTGCGAACTTCAAAGATCTCTGGAGCAACTTGGGTGCATGCTCCTGTCGACGCACAAATATCAAAGTCAACGCTTACTTTCATCTCTAACCCTCCTGGGTATTCTTTGGTTAATTTATTGACCCATCAGAACGATATACAAGGGCTCCTTAAAAACTAGTCGCATAACCCGTGAGTGGTGTATTTCAAGAGGCTTGACCTTGTCGTTCGTACGCTGCGAGCACGGCGCGCAGTGAGGCAGAGATGATATTCGGGTCTATTCCGACGCCCCAGCGCGTGTTGCCGTCATTGTCAATGGTCTCGACATAGGCAACTGCGGTGGCCTCCGAGCCCTGGCCCACAGCATGTTCTGCGTAGTCCACAACATCGATTTGGGCATTGAGTCCGATTCGTAGTGCATGCACAAAGGCGTCGATTGGTCCGTTGCCTTCGCCTACGAGGGTCTGATGTTGGCCATCTATTACTAACTGCGCAGTGATGCTGGTGAAACCAGAGTCTGAATCGCTATGCAATTCATGACCGTGCAGGACGTATGCCGGCTGTATTGGCAAGTACTCATCTTGAAATGTCGCCCACAAAAGAGCAGGACTGATCTCGGTGCCAGAGTCTTCAGTGATGTGTTGGATGGTTTGCGAAAACTCAATCTGCAAACGACGTGGCAGGTCGAAGCCGTGCTCTGTTTGCATGATGTATGCAACACCACCTTTGCCCGACTGACTATTAACACGGATAACTGCCTCGTAACTGCGACCGACATGTTTTGGATCGATTGGCAAATACGGAACTCCCCACTGGTCGTAGTCCTTGGCAAGAGCCTGGAAACCTTTTTTAATGGCGTCTTGATGACTGCCTGAAAATGCGGTGTATACCAAGTCTCCGACATAGGGATGTCGGGGGTGAACGGGCAAACGATTGCAGTATTCAGCAACGCGTCGCAGGGCGTCAATGTCGCTGATGTCGAGTTCGGGGTCGACACCGTTCATGAACAAGTTCATGGCCAAGTTAACAAGATCGACATTGCCCGTGCGTTCTCCGTTGCCAAATAGAGTTCCTTCGACGCGATCAGCACCAGCCATCACGCCGAATTCGGCTGCTGCCACCGCACAACCACGGTCGTTGTGGGGATGCAAAGAAATGACAACGCAATCGCGCTTTGGAATATGACGAATGAACCACTCGATGACATCGCCATACACGTTGGGGGAGTAGCACTCAACAGTTGCAGGAAGATTAAGGATAAGTGGATTCTCTGGGGTTGGTTCGATGACATCCATCACTGCGGTGCAGATCTCAATGGCGAAATCTGGTTCGGTGAGCGTGAAGCTTTCTGGCGAATATTCGTATCGTATTTTTGTCTCAGGTACTGTTTCTTCAAGTTTGCGACACAATTTTGCAGCGTTCACTGCGATGTCGATAACTCCTTCTTTTTCGAGCCCAAAGACAACTTTGCGCTGCAACGGATTGGTTGAGTTATAAAAATGCACGATTGCGCGCGGAGCGCCCTTGATGCATTCGTAAGTGCGTTCAATTAATTCTGGGCGACACTGCACGAGCACCTGAATGATGACATCGTCAGGAATCAGGTCTTCTTCAATCAGTTGGCGAACAAAGTCGAAGTCGGGCTGGCTCGCAGAAGGGAAACCTACTTCGATTTCTTTGAACCCCATCTTGACGACTGCATCAAACATACGGCGCTTGCGCTCTGGGTCCATGGGATCGATCAGTGCTTGATTGCCATCACGCAAATCGACACTGCACCACAAAGGCGCTTTCTTAATCATCGTGTTGGGCCATGTGCGGTCAGCGAGCACCACTGGAATCGTGGGTGCGTATTTATCAAAAGCCATCTTCTTGGGAGTCACATTATTTGGCGGCATATCGATTCCTTGTTGTAGGTCTGGTCTGGTTAATTCGGTCTGGTCAGTTCGTTTTGGCAGTCAATGAGTTCAGGTAAATAAAAAACCTCCTGGCCGGAGCGCAGGAGGTTTCGACAACAGCATTATGGGGCTGTCGCCGTTACATAAGTAGTAGGTTCTGACGCACGTAAGTCACGCCTCTAACTTACACCAAGATGCTGACAAATTGCCAGAGGTCTTTACGGTGAGTTTTGGTGTTACCACTCCAGCACAGTGGTACTTGGCTACAACCCAACGCCAGCAAGCATGTCAGAACTGTAATCAGGAAATATTAGGAGATATCAGAGGCTGATTCGGCGGCCACTGGGGAGTGGCGGGTGACGAGATCGTCGAGTTCATCGCTAAATGCAGGCTCTGCTGGCACAAAGAGTGCCTGCCAATCGTAGGGCTGTCCCTTGCGACCACTTGTTTGAGTGGCGTCTAATACTGCGTTCATTAATTACTCCCAACCTGGGTTGGCTTTGCTCGATGATTTATCGGGCTACAGCCGTTGATGTTTCCTTTCTGTGCGGAGAGATTCCGCAACAGGCAAAGTGACCATACTTGTTTTGAAAACATTTATCTACTGTCTGACTTATCAGCCGATACTGAGTACTGAGTCAGTCGTTGACACATAACGGGAGGTAGCCTGTCACTCACATGCCTCAGCGCCATCAGACCCCTCAGGCCGACGCTGACCGTTACGAACCCACCGGGTTTGCGTCAATCGGCGTACCCGAGAATATCGATCGCGGTCTCTTCGAAGCCGGCTTCACTGCACCATTTGCGATCCAGACCGAAGCTATTCCCGTTGCGTTGAGCGGCGTTGATGTTTGTGGGCGCGCTCGAACTGGTTCTGGCAAGACACTTGCGTTTGGCGTACCGATGATGGCGCGGATGGATGTTGCTGCCGAGGTGCGTGCACCACGTGGCTTGGTGTTAGTTCCTACTCGCGAGTTGGCCTTGCAGGTAGCAGAAGTATTGGCCCCAATCGGAAAATCATGTGGACGTCGGGTGCTCGCCGTATATGGCGGAGCATCTCGGGATGATCAGATTGATGCACTCAACGACGGGATCGAACTGATTGTGGCAACGCCGCTCAGGTTGATTGACCTAATGAAGGCTGGCGAAGTATCAATGAAAGATATTCAGGTCGTTGTTTTGGACGAAGCAGATCGCATGGCCGATGATGGTTTTACTCCGCAAGTGGAATGGATCCTGCGGCATGTCACGGGTGAACACCAGACAATGTTGTTCTCGGCGACCCTTGACGGGCAGGTCGGAAACTTGGTTCGTCGATACATGAAATCTCCAACAGAAGTATCAATCGATGCACCTACCGACACGGTCGGAACAATGCATCATCTATTTCTGGCTGTTCACAAACTAGACAAAGACAGGGTGATTAATGTGGTCGCTGCTGGCGGCGGAAAAACATTGGTGTTTTGTGACACAAAGCGTTTGTGTGACCGTGTCACTGAGAACCTGCAAGATCTCGGAGCCAAAGTCGCCGCTATTCACGGCGACCTCACGCAATCTGCTCGCGAAAAAGCACTCGTGCGATTCACGAAAGGCGAGATCAACATTTTGGTTGCTACAGACGTTGCAGCACGCGGCATTGACATTGACGACATCGGCGTAGTTATTCACTATGCACCGCCGATTGACCCCAAGAACTATCTACACCGATCAGGCAGAACCGCACGCGCTGGCAGAGATGGTTGGGCGGTCACACTTGCTGAATATAACCAGCACACCACTTGTCGCATTATTCAGCGAGCACTGCGACTTTCGACTGACGTGCCCACCGAAGTTTTTAGCAACGACGCTCGGTTGAGCGACCTACGCAAGTTTCTTTCGTAAGTTATTTACTCAGCCAGGCCGGACGTCTGGTCTCAAAAGAATCAATCTCGCTCTGATGAGACAGGGTGATGCCGATGTCGTCGAGTCCGTTCAAAAAACGATGTTGTGTCGAAAGATCCATCGGAAACGAAACGGATAATCCGGCAGCCGGAACTTCAACCAAGAGACGTTCCATGTCGACAGTGATCTCTGTTGATGCATCGGCCTCGATTAGATCCCACAACTGACGCACAATTGATTCGTCAAGCACGACAGGGATGAGTCCGTTCTTGGTGCAGTTGTTTCTGAAAATATCGCTGAAGCTTGGTGCAATGACAGCGTTGAATCCGTATTGCTGTATCGCCCAGACTGCGTGCTCGCGTGATGAACCGACTCCAAAACTTGGACCCGCAACCAAAATAGTGGCGCCCATGTATCGCTCGTCGTTAAGAACAAAGTTGCGATCGTCGCGCCATGACGAAAACAAACCAGCCTCAAAGCCCGTGCGCTCGACGCGTTTGAGCCACTCTGCTGGAATGATTTGATCAGTATCAACGTCACTGCGCTTAAGCGGAATCGCAGTTCCAGAAACAATTCGAACTATTTTCATGACAGGTCTTCTGGTGTAGCGAAATGGCCAGCAACTGCGGTGGCTGCAGCGATGGCGGGGGACACCAAATGGGTGCGACCACCGCGTCCCTGGCGTCCTTCAAAGTTGCGATTGCTTGTGCTGGCGGCGCGTTCTCCTGGAGCTAATTTGTCAGGGTTCATAGCCAAACACATTGAGCAACCAGGCTCTCGCCAATCTGCTCCGGCCGCGATAAAAATTTTGTCAAGGCCTTCGGCTTCGGCTTGCTTCTTCACGGCATGACTGCCAGGCACCACCATCGTGCGTTTTACTGTGACAGTGCGACCATTGAGCACGGCTGCGGCGGCGCGTAAGTCTTCGATGCGACTGTTGGTGCATGATCCGATAAAAACCGTGTCGACACTAATGTCGCGAATACGAGTCCCAGCACTGAGACCCATGTACTCGAGCGCTCGGGCGATGGTGTCAGCACCTGTGGCGTCAGGTGCACTCTGCGGAGAAGGCAGTACCGAATCGATACTCAAAACTTGAGCCGGGTTGGTTCCCCATGACACATGTGGTCGCAAAGTAGATGCATCAATGGTGACTTCGCGATCCCATGTCGCACCATCATCAGTGTGCAAGGTGCGCCACGATGCAACCGCAGCATCCCATTGCTCACCACTTGGTGCTTGGGCGCGACCCTTAAGATAAGCAAATGTTGTGTCGTCTGGCGCGATAAGACCAGCGCGAGCGCCCGCTTCAATGGACATATTGCACACTGTCATGCGCCCCTCCATTGACAGAGCGCGAATCGCTGCTCCTCGGTATTCGATGATATGACCGATGCCACCACCTGTTCCGATTGTGCCGATGATTGCCAAGATGATGTCCTTAGCGGTGACGTCACTTGGAGCTGTGCCTTCGACATTGACCGCCATCCACTTGGGGCGAGACTGCGGCAGTGTCTGCGTAGCAAGAACATGTTCGACCTCACTTGTGCCGATTCCAAATGCAAGTGCACCGAATGCTCCGTGAGTGGCGGTGTGACTGTCTCCACACACAATGGTCATGCCTGGCAATGTACGACCCTGCTCAGGTCCGATGACGTGCACGATTCCTTGATTCGGGTCGCCCATCGGAAAGAGTGTGACATTGAATTCTTTAGCGTTATCACGCAATACTTGTACTTGTCGTGCTGAAATAGGATCAGCAATTGGCAGATGAATATCTGCAGTAGGCACGTTGTGATCTTCTGTGGCAATTGTCAGTTCTGGTCTGCGCACCGTACGGCCTGACAAACGCAAGCCGTCAAATGCCTGAGGGCTGGTGACTTCGTGCACCAGATGCAAATCGATGTATAGCAAATCTGGCTCGCCTTGGGCCTGATGAATGACATGGTCATCCCACACTTTTTGCGGCAATGTTTTTGGCGCCATAACGTGCATCCTTTGCTTTCATTATCCCAATATATGGGATAGACTTCTCAATCAATGGACAGCGTATCAGGAGTTGGAGTCATAGACAAGGCCTTTATGGTTCTTAACGCATTGGCGCAGCGACCACACTCATTGGCGACACTCGTGCAAGTAACCGACATGCCACGCGCCACAGCGCATCGACTGCTACTCGCACTTGAGCAACACGGAGCAGTGCGCCGAATCGACGATGGACAATTTTGCCTGGGCACAACACTCATCGGGCTCGGGTACGGTGCTCAGATGCAGTATCCGTTCGTAGAGCAGGCACGGCGTGTTGCACGTGATCTGCGTGATGTCATTGGTGAAAGCGTTCAGGTGTATGTAGCTGAATTGGCTGGTCGTCGATGCGTAGTGTCGCTTGAGTCCACACACGGCCTACGGTGGATTGTTCCAGAAGGTTCTTTGTTGCCGCTGTCCAAGGGGAGTGCTGGTCGTGTGTTGGCGGGTCAGAAGTTGTCTGCAGGAGGTTGGATCGACTCTGTTGAAGAGCGCGAAAAAGGAGTGGCTTCTGTGAGTGCGCCAATTTACGATGCATCAGGCGACATGATTGCGGCATTAAGTGTGTCTGGTCCACTAGAGCGCCTGTCGCGAACGCCCGGTAAAAAATATGGTGCAAAGTTAGTTAAAGCTGCGCGTCTGCTTGGCGAGGACAGTTGACACCATTGATGGTTTGCGTTAAAGCACTTCGCGTGCATGCGCAGCCGTAGGCAAGAGCCAACCCCGCATCATCCAGCGCTCGGCAAGTTGCTTGCCTTTTTCGTCGCCCATGTTGAATCCGCCAACAGTTGATGCTGGCGCCACCATGCCCCATAAACACTGTAATTGAAACTCAAACCAAAATTCTGACCATGTGTAATCCGTGACACCGAGTGCAATGAGTTCGTCATGATAAAGATGCAGCAATCGCATGCCATGTGAGTGCCAGACATCTGGTTCTACTGAAGAATTAAACAGGTACTGAACGTCTTGAGCAGGGGTTGCTTTGAGTATCATCTGAAAATCGATGAACATGATGCTGGTGGTATCGTCATCAAAGAAAATGTTTTCAAGTCGTAAGTCGCCGTGGCACAGTGTCTTGGCACAAGCAGCTGTGCGGTGCAGGATTTCTTCGAATTTGTCTGCAGTATCGCGACCCAAAGCGACAGCTTCTTGCCCTAAACGCTCCACCCATTGAGCCTCAATGACGGGCAATGCAGCACGCATGATGTCAGGAACAACGGCCATTTGTACGGGGCTGTCGTTGGTTGGCAACCACTCGTAGGCGTCGAGGTCTGGATGCATCCACCATGCAGCGTGCCATTTAGCGATTTCTTTTAGGGCGAGTTCGAGTTGGGCAATGTTCGCTCCACCAAGTTGGTCGCCTACTGCAAGGTGCGTTATTTCTTCAAGGATAAGAACAAACTCGCCGGCATCGATGTCCATGTCGGAATACAAACAGTGCACCGAAGCAATGGGAGTACGCGCTGCAAGATGACTAAAGAAATTTGTTTCGCGCACATAAATACCAAGCGCAAGTGCAACGGCTTTGTTTTCTGGTGCCGCTGTGGGTAATTTCAGAACCATGTGAGTTGGAGCAGATGTTGGCTTGTTGTATTGAACGACTAAGCGAACAAGCACACCAAAAACTCCTGTGCCACCACCAAGGGATTCATGGTGTAGCGATATGACATCGGTGTCGCGGGGCAAAACTTCAGTTGATTGCAGCGCCGCAGTGAGCCATGTTGGGGTGACATCATCTGGCGTCAACGGGCGTGTTGATGGACGTGCCGTGTTCATGTATCCCCCTCAGGCAGTACTTTGACTGTTGTCACAGTACAACGGGGAGATCTTTTTCCACGAAGCATGCAACACCGCACACTTTGTTGGCATGAACCTTGACCTTCCAGAACCATGTCCTGAACTTCCAGATACAGTTTCGCTTGCGACATTCGTTGAGCAGCGACTACACACAACGCTGGACTCATTTGAGCTAGCCGGAGCCCGTCTTTATGGAGTCACGGTCGTTGACTCAAAAGAATTCGATCAAGATGTCGATGCTGCATTTCGGCTCTCTTTTTTGGCAGAGCATCCAGACGTGTATGAATTACTTGAAGCCCCATCAAGTTCGCTCGGGCGTATGTTTGATGCCGTTGCCGTGGTCACCACAGGATGGGCTGCTCCGCTTGGCGAAAATGGTGAGGTCCAAGGCGCGCCAAGTCAACATGCCAAGCGCCGACGCGTTCGACTCACTGTGGTGGTCTCTAATCAAGGAGTCGCATCAGTCGTGCGCTTTGCCGACGAGCCAGACGACATCATCACCGATGCCGGATCAGCAACAGGATCACTTGCTGATGCCATCAATGGTTATTGGGCACAGGGTCCAGTGATCATTGAAACTCGCTAGTCAGCCTTTAGCCTGAAGGCGTGGCAGACCACACGTATGGCGAATGGGCCAAGAGAATCAGGGCGCTCGCAGATCAACGCGATGCGGTGATACTTGCGCACAACTATCAGGTTCCCGAGATACAAGATGTCGCCCATCATGTAGGTGACTCGCTGGCGTTGTCGCGTATCGCAGCCACTGCCTCGCAAAGCACCATCGTTTTTTGTGGAGTGCACTTCATGGCAGAAACAGCCAAGATTTTGTCGTATGACAAGACTGTACTGATCCCCGATGAACGAGCAGGCTGTTCGCTCGCCGACACAATCACGGCAGATCAACTTCGTGAATGGAAATCTTCGCATCCCGGAGCGGTGGTGGTGAGTTATGTCAATACAACCGCAGCAGTCAAAGCTGAGACCGACATCTGCTGCACAAGTTCAAACGCCGTTGATGTCGTTGCGTCGATTCCGCGCGACACTGAGATTTTGTTTTGCCCCGACCAATTTTTGGGAGCACACGTACAGCGCTTGACGCAACGCGACAACATGCACATCTGGATGGGCGAGTGTCATGTGCATGCAGGCATTAATGGCGCCGAGTTAAAAGCAATGGTTTCTGCCGAGCCAGACGCAGAACTGTTTATTCACCCAGAGTGTGGCTGTGCAACGAGTGCGATGTATCTAGCCTCTTCTGGTGTAGTGCCAGCAGAACGCACAAAGATCCTGTCCACCGCCGGAATGGTTACTGCAGCCCAGAACTCAACTGCGCGCAAGGTGCTTGTGGCAACTGAGACCGGAATGCTTCACCAATTGCGCAAAGTTAATGCGCTAACAGTATTTCAACCTGTCAACCCAGCGGCAATATGCAAGTACATGAAGATGATTACACCCGAGAAACTCGAACACACACTGATACACGGAAACGATGTTGTTGATGTACCCCAAGATATTGCTAATCAGGCGCGGTTGTCGGTAGAGCGAATGATCGCCATCGGCACACCGTCTCGCACCGGAGAATAAATCATGTCGCAACGACTGGCTTCGCCAGAACCAACGTGGGAGATTGACATAGATGTTGTTGTGCTTGGATCTGGAGCTGCAGGGTTATCAGTAGCGCTCGCTGCACGACCTGTGCGCGATGTCATCTTGATCACTAAAGACACACTCGATGCCGGCAGCACTCAGTGGGCACAAGGTGGTTTAGCTGCTGTGTTAGATCCCAATGACTCGATCGAAAATCATGTGCGCGACACATTGGTAGCAGGTGCCGGCTTATGCAATGAGGCTGCAGTGCGCACACTGGTAACTGAAGCGCCAACGGCTATCAGGTATTTGTCGCGTCTTGGCGCTGCATTTGATCCCGGCGCTGACGGTGGCATCGCGCTCACTCGTGAAGGTGGCCACTCGCATGATCGCGTTGTGCACGCAGGTGGCGACCAATCCGGAGCAGAAGTACAGAGAACTCTTGATGAATCAGTTCGACATGCGGGTGTTCGTGTTGTCGAGCATGCATTTGGATTAGATCTTTTGATTGGGCACAATGCGCAAGGTCAGCGTTGTGTGGCTGGCGTTCGGGTTGCGCTCTTGGATGAGAACGGCGATGTCCAAAGTGTTGGCGACATCACAGCACGCGCAGTCGTGGTCGCAACTGGTGGGTTCGGACAGGTGTATGCATCAACATCAAATCCGCCAGCAGTAACAGGGGATGGTATTGCTCTTGCTTTGCGCGCAGGTGCAGAGATTGTCGACATTGAGTTCATTCAGTTTCATCCGACCGTGTTGTGGACTAGCCCCGATGCAACAGGACAGCAGGCGCTGATTAGCGAAGCCGTTCGAGGTGAAGGTGCAATTTTGTTTGATGCTGCTGGACAACGTGTCATGAAAGGAGTGCATGCGCAAGAAGACCTTGCGCCGCGAGACATTGTTGCTGCTGCAATCAGCAAACGAATGTCAGAGTCACCTGCTGGCGTAGATGACCATGTGTTTTTAGATGCGCGATCAATTGGTGCGCGATTTGCCACACGTTTTCCTTCGATTACTGCTTCGTGTCTTGCTGTTGGCATCGATCCAGTTCATGATCTGATTCCTGTTGCCCCAGCTGCTCACTATGCATGTGGTGGCATTCGGGCAAATCTTGATGGCGTCACGTCGCTCATCGGACTATTTGCTGTCGGAGAAGCTGCGTGCACTGGTGTACACGGTGCAAATCGATTGGCATCAAACAGCCTGACAGAAGGTGTGGTGTCGGGTACCCGGGTGGGGCGAGCTCTGAGTTGGTCGTTGCCCGACAATGCTGCACCCACAGATGATGAACGTGTCAGCGGACTTTTGCCTGCTGAGTTACGCGCTGAGTTACGTAGCACAATGTCAAAACATGTTGGCGTGTTGCGCCATCCAGATGGTTTGATATCGGCCCATGACACGCTTGAACGGTTGCTTGACAAAGTCAATGCTGATGTGATTGCCACGCGACGATCGTTTGAAGCGACCAATCTGCTCACCGTTGCCGTTGCTGTAGTTGCTGCGGCCACAGCCCGCACAGAAAGCAGGGGTTGCCATCGCCGCACTGATTTTACCCAAGCATTGCCAGAGTGGCAGCGTCATTTGCTGGTGGTTGATGCCGTCGGGACAATCGCACCGCAATGAAACTGCATCATCTTTCCGATAATCTCTCGCAACGACTGCGCTCTGCTGGTCTAGATGCTTCGTATGTATACGACCTTGTGCAACGTGCAGTTCTTGAAGACCTCGCTGGTGGCATCGACATCACCAGTACATCAACTGTGCCGATTTCACAACGAAGTATCGCCACGTTTGGCTCTAGGTCAAACGGATGTCTTGCAGGAATTGATATTGCGTCAGCCGTGATCGAAGTTGTGTGTGGGCCACTTGCAAATGAGTTCACCCGATTGATGACTGACGGATACCGCGTGGTCGCGGGTGATGTCGTGGCGCGAGTCGAGGCTCCGACTCAGTTGCTGCTAACTGCAGAGCGAACGGCGCTGAACTTGATGTGCCATATGTCCGGTGTTGCAACTGCGACAGCCAAGTGGGTTGATGCAGTTCAGGGCACTGCAACCATTATTCGCGACACTCGCAAAACTAATCCGGGACTGCGTGCACTTGAAAAATATGCAGTGCGTTGTGGCGGCGGTCAAAATCATCGAATGGCACTCAGTGACGCCGCACTAGTCAAAGACAATCACATTGCTGCTGCGGGCGGAGTGGCGGAAGCATTTCAGCGAGTGCGAGAGCACGCTCCAACAATTGCCCTTGAAATAGAAGTAGACACGCTCGAGCAATTAACCGAGGCGATGGTGGCTGGTGCAAACTTGGTCTTGCTCGACAATATGTCGACGCCAACAATGGTGCAGGCAGTCAAAATGGCCAGGGATCACACCGCTCGCACCGGTGTTGGCGTGATGCTCGAAGCAAGTGGTGGTCTAACCATTGAGCGAGCCGCAGAAGTCGCTCAAACCGGTGTTGATTTTATTTCTGTTGGCGCACTTACACATTCTGCGCCGATTCTTGATCTTGGCCTCGATCTCGAGACTGTGCTGTAGTCAGCCTTTGGCTCGCAACTGCAGCCATTGTTCTTCTTGTTCTCCCATTGGCGTTGATGCCCCCGAGTTCGTCATGGGCCATAGTTCTTCTGCCATTAAACGATAGTTACCGATGGCGCCAAGCTGTCCGAGCAAGGCATACAGCCCTAAATTAATGCGCTGAATAAAAACAAAAGCCCGTGGAACCGTGGAGTATTGCGCAATCGGGGATGTGCGATCAAAAGTATGTCGCACAATTGATGATGC
>SHUT01000037.1 GCA_009691255.1 Ilumatobacteraceae bacterium | reverse complement strand
GTGTACTCAGCCAAACCACGCAAAGCCAATGTCTTAGAGATGGCAGCAGTCAACGTTGTCTTGCCGTGGTCGATGTGACCCATCGTGCCGATATTGACGTGTGGCTTGTTGCGTTCGAATTTTGCCTTACTCATGATTCATTACTCCGTATGTCTTGTATTTTGTGGTTGGATATTGTTTGAATGAAGTGCAAGCGATTACTCACCGCGAACACGTTTGACGATTTCGGTTGCAATTGCCTCTGGTACCTGTTGGTAAGAGTGGAACTGCATGGTGTATGTGGCGCGGCCTTGAGTACGCGACCGAAGATCGGTACTGTATCCGAACATTTCCGATAGCGGAACCTGTGACTGCACGACTTGAGTGTTTCCGCGGGCTTCCATGCCTTCGATTCGACCGCGACGGCTACTGAGGTCTCCCATGACGTCTCCCATGTACTCGTCCGGAGTCACGACTTCGACGGCCATAATCGGCTCAAGAAGCACAGGGCGTGCCTGCTCTGCAGCCTTTTTGAAGACCATTGTTCCGGCAATCTTGAAAGCCATTTCGCTGGAGTCAACGTCGTGATACTGACCGTCAGTGAGCGTTGCGCGCACATCTACTGTGGGGTATCCAGCAAGAACACCGTTTCCCAGAGCTGCCTGGATTCCTTGGTTGACGGGCTGGATGTATTCGCGAGGAATACGTCCACCAGAAATCTTGTCAACGAATTCGTATCCGCCACCAGGACCAGTTGGCTCGAGGGAAATCTTCACAACTGCAAACTGACCAGAACCACCGGACTGCTTGATGTGGCGATATTCGACACCGGTAACAGTCTTAGTGACTGTCTCGCGATATGCCACTTGAGGCTTGCCGACTGTTGCATCGACATTGAACTCGCGTTGCATACGGTCGACCAGGATTTCAAGGTGCAGTTCACCCATTCCTGAGATCACAGTCTGATTAGTTTCTTCGTCAGTTCGAACTCTAAAGGTGGGGTCTTCGTCGGACAATGACTTCAGAGCCTTGCCCAACTTATCTTGGTCGTCTTTTGTCTTTGGTTCGATTGCAACGTGAATTACAGGCTCAGGGAAAATCATGCGTTCGAGAACGATTGGATTACTGCGATCACACAAGGTGTCACCGGTTGTGGTGTCTTTGAAACCAAGGCCAGCAACAATGTCTCCAGCCATCGCTACATCAAGGTCTTCGCGCTGGTTTGCGTGCATCAGCAAAATGCGACCAAGGCGCTCCTTGCGTTCTTTTGTGCTGTTGTATACCTCGTCACCTTTGTTAATGCTTCCGGAGTAAACGCGGAAATACGTCAGTTTGCCGAATGGGTCGGCGACAATTTTAAAAGCAAGTGCAGCAAACGGACCGTCCTCATCGGCTGGACGCTCAATCGCTTTGTCACCTTTTAAGTTGGTTCCTTGTGCTGGACGAATGTCAAGAGGACTCGGTAAGAAATCAACCACTGCGTCGAGCATTGGCTGTACGCCTTTGTTTTTGAATGCAGATCCACACAAAATCGGAACGAAGTCAAAAGCTAATGTGCCGGCACGAATTGCTCGCTTGATTTCAGCTTGGGTTACGTCTTCACCAGCGAGATACTTCTCCATCAACTCGTCGTCACTTGTAGCGATTGTCTCAAGCAACATTTCACGATAAGAATTTGCTTCGTCAACCATGTAGGCAGGAATATCTGTTTCGTCCCACTTGGCACCAAGTTCTTCGTCGTGCCAAATCAGAGCTTTCATCTTGACAAGGTCGATAAGCCCAATAAATGGCTTGTTGCTCTCTGGTCCACCCGCACCAATGGGGAGATGTAAAACAGCAGGGTTTGCCTGCAAGCGCTCGCGCACCATTTTGACGGTACGGTAAAAGTCAGCACCAATACGATCCATTTTGTTGACGAAACACATCCGCGGAACGTTGTACTTGTTGGCCTGTCGCCACACTGTTTCGGTTTGTGGCTCTACACCTGCCACCGAGTCAAATACTGTCACCGCACCGTCGAGCACTCGCAATGAACGCTCTACTTCAATGGTGAAGTCCACGTGTCCGGGAGTATCAATGATGTTGATTCGATGGTTGTCCCAGATGCATGTGGTGGCAGCCGACGTAATTGTGATTCCGCGCTCTTGTTCTTGGGGCATATGGTCCATCGTGGCGGCACCATCATGGACTTCGCCGATCTTGTAACTCTTTCCCGTGTAAAACAAAATACGTTCTGTCGTGGTGGTCTTGCCGGCGTCAATATGCGCCATGATGCCGATGTTTCGAGTTCGTTCTAGTGGAAATTCACGCTTAGCCATTGGGTTCACCTTGTGTTGTCTGTAAAACGTTGTCGGAGGGATTAAGTTGTCAAGGAATATCTTGCACCAAGCACAAAACTGCGCAGCGGGCAATAAGGGGATTACTGATTTATATAAATGTTCTAACTACCAGCGGTAATGAGCAAAAGCCTTATTTGACTCAGCCATTTTCTGCATATCATCGCGTTTCTTCATTGCTGCGCCAAGACCATTCGAGGCATCAAGCAATTCGTTGGCCAAACACTCAGCCATTGACTTCTCGCGACGCTTGCGCGAGTAATCGACGAGCCAACGAATAGCAAGTGTGCTCGCCCGACGTGGACGAACTTCAACTGGAACTTGGTAGGTAGCACCACCGACGCGGCGGCTTCGGACTTCGAGTGGAGGCTTAATGTTTTCGACTGCGCGCTTGAGAGTAGCGACTGGCTCTGCGCCTGTCTTGGTCTCAACGATTTTTAGTGCGTCGTAGACGATTTTGTCTGCAATTGATTTCTTACCATGCAACATAACTTTGTTGACAAGCTGAGTAACTACCAATGAGTTATAGATCGGATCTGCGAAAATTTCGCGACGTTGAGCAGGACCTTTGCGTGGCATGTCTGTTGTTTCCTATTTCTCGCGCTTTGAGCCGTAACGGCTACGCGACTGCTTGCGACTTTTTACACCAGCAGCGTCAAGAGCACCGCGTATAACTTTGTAACGAACACCTGGCAAGTCACGCACGCGACCACCACGGATTAGCACGATGCTGTGCTCTTGTAGGTTGTGTCCTTCGCCCGGAATATAGGCAGTGACTTCGACTCCACTCGTCAGACGAACTCGTGCAACTTTGCGCAACGCTGAGTTTGGTTTTTTAGGAGTTGTCGTGAACACGCGTGTGCACACACCGCGACGTTGCGGTGAACCCTTGAGCGCAGGGGTCTTGGTCTTGGAAGACTTTGAACTGCGACCCGTGCGGATCAGCTGTTGAATTGTGGGCACAGAATTACCTTTCGATGAGAACCCTGCAAGGCTAGAGGCGAATGTTGACTTGTGGCAACCCGCCCATGATGAACGCTTATTTTTGACACAAATCAGCCCAGGGCGTCAACCCCATCTGATGGAGTTTCCTCAGCCTGATAGGTGCCGTGAAGTCCTGCCAAAAACTCGGCTGGATCGACATCGTCGCTCGAGAAATACTCCATTGGCTGATAATCAGGCGCGTCAACGTCAAAGTCACGGTAACGCTCCATGCCAGTTCCGGCAGGGATCAGTTTTCCGATGATGATGTTTTCCTTCAGGCCAACCAAGAAATCTCCCTTGCCGTCGATTGCGGCTTCGGTGAGAACTCTCGTGGTTTCTTGGAACGATGCTGCTGACAGCCATGAGTCGGTGGCCAAGGATGCTTTGGTGATTCCCATTATTTCGGGACGACCCTCTGCAGGACGCTTGCCGTTTTCTACCATGTCACGGTTTGTGTCACGGAAAATTTTTGCATCTACGCGCTCCCCTGGCAAGAAGCCAGTGTCACCAGGTTCTTGAACACCAACGCGACGTGTCATCTGACGAACAATCAACTCGATGTGTTTGTCACTGATCAATACGCCCTGGTCACGATAAACCTTTTGCACTTCTTCGATGAGGTATGTCTGCGTGCGGCGGGTACCAAGAATCTCCATGATTTCTTTGGGATCAAATGGGCCATCAGTCACTGGCTCTCCAGCAGTGATTTCTTGTCCGTCGCGAACGATTGGTCGGCTACCACTTGGCAAGATAATCGGATGTTCTTCGCCGTTATCGGCGATAACGATGATTGGGATTCCTTTACCTTCGTCTTCGCCAATGCGCACAACACCTGTTGCTTTGGCAAGACGTGCAGAACCTTTTGGCGTGCGTGATTCGAACAATTCAACAACGCGTGGCAAACCGCCGGCGATGTCCTTTCCGACTGCGACAGCACCACCGGTGTGGAACGTACGCATCGTGAGCTGTGTACCAGGCTCACCAATTGACTGAGCAGCGATAACTCCAACTGCTTCTCCGAGTTCGATGGGCTTGCCAGTGGCGAGTGAACGTCCGTAGCACAATGCACAAATACCGAGTGAAGCGTCACATGTGACAACTGAACGAACCTGGACGCGGTCAATTTTGGGATCAGCACGCAACGTAGCCAGTTCAATATCACCCAAAATTGTGTTTTTTTCGTACACAGATCCGTCTGACATCGAGACATCATTAAGCAATGTGCGACCAAACAACTTGGCGTCTAGATGTCGCTCTGTCTTGATATTTTCAATCCAAATGCCCAGACGAGGACCTGTGCCGCTTTCGTGACAGTCATATTCACGCACGATTAGTTCTTGCGCAACGTCCACCAAGCGACGGGTGAGGTAGCCAGAGTCAGCAGTACGCAATGCGGTGTCGACGAGGCCCTTACGAGCACCAGGAGTAGCAATGAAGTATTCGAGAGTTTCGAGTCCTTCACGGAAGTTGCTCTTGATCGGACGCGGAATCATGTCACCACGAGGGTTTGCCACGAGGCCGCGCATTCCGGCAATCTGGCGCATCTGCGTCATGTTTCCGCGTGCACCAGACCCGACCATCATGTCAATCGGGTTGAACTTCTCGGCTTTGAACGCCGCTTCCATGGCTGCTTGCACTTCTGCAGTGGCATCTGTCCAAATACGAACTTCTTGCTGACGACGCTCGCCGTCTGTAATGATTCCGCGCTTGAACTGTGACTCCACTTTTTCGGCTTGTTTTTCGTAGCCGTCAAGAATTGCACGCTTTGTAGCAGGAGTTTTGACGTCGTCGATAGACACAGTCAAACCAGATTGCGATGCATAGCGATAGCAAACGGCCTTTATGGCGTCAAGTGAGTTGGCAATTTCGGACTTGGGGTAATGATCCGAGAGACGTTCTACGATGACACCAAGTTCTTTTTTCTTGACCACTTCGGTGATGTGTCCAAATCGAGCTGGATAGTCAGACGGAAGAGTTTCTTCAAACAATAAGCGACCAGGTGTCGTTGTAAATTCAGAAATTTCACCCGCCTCATTACGCTCTCGAATTATGATTTCAGCATGCAGGTTCACTGAACCAGCATCGAGACTTCTGTAGACCTCCCAGCGATGACGAAACACGTGTCCTTCACCGACAACACCAGTGCGTGATTCGGTGAGGTAATAGCCACCGATAACGAGGTCTTGCTGCGGCGTCACGATAGGACGACCAGAGGCAGGCGACAAAATATTGTTTGCGGACAACATCAAGACACGTGCTTCGGCCTGAGCCTCTGCGGACAATGGCAAGTGAATAGCCATCTGGTCGCCGTCAAAGTCGGCGTTAAACGCAGTACACACCAACGGATGCAAGTGCAAAGCTTTCCCTTCAACCAAGATTGGCTCAAACGCCTGGATTCCTAAACGGTGCAATGTTGGCGCACGGTTAAGCATGACTGGATGTTCTTTAATGACGTCTTCAAGAACGTCCCACACCTGGGCGCGACGGCGTTCTACCATTCGCTTGGCAGTCTTGATATTTTGAGCGATTTCAAGATCGACGAGACGCTTCATGACGAACGGCTTGAACAATTCAAGTGCCATCAATTTAGGAACACCGCACTGATGCAAACGCAAAGTTGGTCCAGCCACGATTACCGAACGGCCTGAGTAGTCAACGCGCTTACCGAGCAGGTTCTGACGGAAACGACCTTGCTTGCCCTTGAGCATGTCGGACAATGATTTAAGTGGACGGTTTCCGGGGCCGGTCACTGGACGACCGCGACGACCATTGTCAAACAATGCGTCTACTGCTTCTTGCAGCATTCGCTTTTCGTTATTCACAATAATTGCTGGTGCGCCGAGATCCAGCAGACGACGCAAACGATTATTGCGGTTGATTACTCGGCGATACAAATCATTGAGGTCTGATGTGGCAAATCGACCACCATCGAGTTGCACCATCGGGCGCAGTTCTGGTGGAATTACCGGAACGACATCAAGAATCATCGCCTTGGGGCTGTTGACGCGGCGGCCATGTTCGTCACGCTTGTTGAAAGATGTGACAATCTTTAGCCGCTTGATAGCTTTTTGTTTACGCTGCGTTGACAGCGGCTTTCCTTTTAGACCATTTTCGAGAGCATCACGCAACTTGACTTCTTCTTCGTCAAAGTCGATACTGTCAATCAGGGACTTAATAGCGTCTGCACCAGTGCCGCCTTCGAAGTAGTCCTGATAGCGGAGCTCCATTTCGAGCCACAGTTCTTCGTCTTCGATGATCTGGCGTGGATGAAGATTCTTGAATTCGTCCCATGCGCGCTTCACGAGATCAAGTTCTTTATCAAACTTAGCTCTGAGGTTGAATTCTTCTTTGTCCATGGCGCGTTGACGTGCACGCACATCGACATCCTTGGCACCCTCTTTTTCCATTGTCTTTAGCTCGACTTCGAAATCTTTCAAAGTCTTCTTCATGGCCTTATCGCGATTAGTGATGATATCATCACACGACTGCACGGAATCGGCTTCGAGTTCTTGCATGTCCTTGTGGATCAATTCTTCATTAACCTTGGTAACAAGATTGGCAGCAAAATAAATAACTTTTTCTAGCTGCTTGGCCTTGAGTTCTTCTTTTGGTGCAAGACCACCCAAAAGATACGCCAACCAAGAACGTGTTCCGCGGAGATACCAAATGTGCACAACTGGGGCTGACAGCTCAATATGGCCCATGCGCTCGCGACGAACTTTTGAGCGAGTGACTTCTACACCACAACGCTCACAGATGATGCCTTTGAAACGGACACGCTTGTACTTGCCGCAATAGCATTCCCAGTCACGTGTTGGTCCGAAGATCTTTTCGCAGAACAGACCATCTTTCTCAGGACGCAGTGTTCGGTAGTTAATGGTCTCGGGCTTTTTAACTTCACCTTTTGACCACATACGGATTTGTTCCGCTGTTGCCAAACCGATTCGCAATTGGTTAAACATATTGACGTCAAGCATGTTGGTGTCGTTTCCTCGTTGATGGTCGTGGTCAGATATAAAAATTAAGCGCGAACATTACGTCGTTCGCGGGCATCGTCATCGTCAGAGCCACGTTCTGGGCGACTGATGTCGATTCCAAGTTCGTGAGCCGTGCGATAAATCTCGTCGTCGAAGCCATGCATTTCGATCTCGTGACCGTCTGCAGCAAGTACTTCAACATTGAGACAAAGTGACTGCATTTCTTTCATGAGTACTTTGAATGATTCAGGAATGCCAGGTTCAGGAATGTTGTCACCCTTGACAATGGCTTCATACACCTTGACACGACCAAGAACATCGTCTGACTTAATGGTGAGCAGTTCTTGCAAGCAATACGCTGCGCCATAGGCCTCAAGTGCCCATACTTCCATTTCACCGAATCGCTGTCCGCCGAATTGAGCCTTACCGCCAAGCGGTTGCTGTGTGATCATGCTGTATGGTCCGGTGCTACGGGCGTGAATCTTGTCGTCTACCAAGTGAGACAACTTAAGGATGTACATGAAACCAACAGTGATTGGGTTGTCGTAGATTTCTCCGGTACGGCCATTACGCAAAATTGTTTTACCAGAGTTCTGAATCAGGCGTTGACCGTCAATGCCCTCTGGTGAGAGATTGCGGAAAATGTTTTGAATCGTCGGATGTTCTCCGGCGGCTTCTTCTTCGTCCCAATGTGCACCGTCAAATACCGGCGTTGCAATAAATGTTGCTGGCTCAGTTGTTGGACGAGTCTTTGTCTCTGTTCCGCGAATCGCTGGCTGTCCGACTGTCTTGCCAGTCTTTGGATCGGTCCAGCCCCAGCGAGCGCAATAGCCAAGGTGTGCTTCGAGCACCTGACCAACGTTCATGCGGCTCGGAACACCAAGGGGATTCAAGATGATGTCAACAGGGGTGCCGTCTGCCATGTACGGCATGTCTTCAATGGGAAGGATCTTAGAGATAACACCTTTGTTGCCGTGACGACCAGCGAGCTTGTCGCCAACGCTTATTTTACGCTTCTGCGCAACAAACACACGCACGAACTGATTGACGCCCGGTGGCAACTCGTCACCTTTTTCGCGAGAGAAAGTTTTTACGTCAATGACGCGACCACCTTCGCCGTGTGGAACTTTGAGTGATGTGTCGCGAACCTCACGCGCCTTCTCACCAAAGATTGCGCGCAACAAACGCTCTTCTGGTGTGAGTTCAGTCTCGCCTTTTGGTGTGACCTTGCCGACCAACACGTCGCCAGGACCAACCTCTGCACCAACACGGATGACACCCTCATCGTCAAGGTCACGCACGATGTCGTCTGACAGATTAGGAATATCGCGAGAGATTTCTTCTGCGCCTAATTTTGTTTCGCGAGCATCTACTTCGTAGTTGTGAATGTGGATTGATGTCAAAACATCGTCTTTGACCATGCGCTCACTAAGGATGATTGCGTCCTCGAAGTTGTATCCCTCCCATGGCATAAGCGCCACAAGCAAGTTTTTTCCGAGCGCAAGTTCACCCTTATCGGTGCTTGGGCCATCAGCAAGAAGATCACCTTTTTTAACCTGCTGACCTTCGACAACACGAATGACTTGATTAATGCAGGTGTCTTGATTGGAGCGATGAAACTTGAGCAACTGATGTTCGATGCGCTTAGAAGAGCCGGCATACCTCATCGTGATCAAGTCACCACTGATCTCAACGACTTCGCCATCATCTTGAGCCAAGATGATGTCAGCTCCGTCGCGAGCTGCACGGAATTCGATACCGGTGCCAACATATGGCGCCTCGGCACGAACAAGTGGCACTGCTTGACGTTGCATGTTGGCACCCATCAATGCACGGTTGGCGTCGTCATGCTCTAAGAACGGAATCAGCGCAGTTGCAACTGACACGATCTGCTTTGGTGACACGTCGATGAAGTTGACTTCTTCGGGTGTTACAGAAGCGATGTCAGTGGTAGAACCAAAGAAACTTTCTGCTTCAAGCATTTTTTTGAGGTCATCAAGGCTGGCAGCCTGAGGTGAACGACGCACAAGAACACGGGGTCCCTTTAGGGACGAGTCCTTGTTGATTGGTGTGTTGGCCTGGGCAACAACCCAGTTTTCTTCTTCGTCCGCAGCCATGTACACGATTTCGCTGGTGACTTTTCCGTCTTTAACGCGACGATATGGAGTCTCAATGAAGCCGAACTTGTTCACCCGCGCATAGGTGCTGAGCGCACCGATAAGACCAATGTTTGGACCTTCTGGTGTTTCGATTGGGCACATGCGTCCGTAGTGAGAAAAGTGAACGTCTCGAACTTCAAAACCAGCACGCTCGCGACTGAGTCCGCCCGGTCCGAGTGCAGACAAACGGCGACGGTGAGTAAGACCAGACAATGGGTTCACTTGGTCCATGAACTGAGACAACTGTGATGTTCCGAAAAACTCCTTGATTGCTCCGGTCACTGGACGAACGTTAATGAGTGACTGTGGCGTGATGGCCTCAGTGTCTTGGGTGGTCATGCGCTCACGAACAACGCGTTCCATTCGCGACAGACCAATTCGAACCTGGTTCTGAATCAGTTCACCGACCGAACGAATACGGCGATTTGCAAAGTGGTCTTGGTCGTCGAGACGGTATCCGGGTTCTTGCTTGACAAGATTAAGCATGTATGTGATAGCTGCGAGAACCTCACAACGCGACAACACGTCTTGGTCTTCTGATGCGATATCTAACTGCTCTTTAGTCAACCCAAAACGCTGTGTCAACAAGTCAACTTCGGCTCCGAGTTTGCGGTGCAATTTGTAGCGACCAACGCGGCTTAGTGAATAACGGCGGTTTTCAAAGAAAGCGCCCTCAAAGAAAGCACGTGCTGACTCAGGGTTCGCTGGTTCGCCAGGACGAGCACGCTTGTAGATCTCAAGAATCGCTTCGTCTTTTGTGGGCGCGATGTGACGCTCTTTTTCCCACTGCCCTTCCAGGAAGTCAAAGTACGCAACGAATCTATCGAGGAAG
This sequence comes from Ilumatobacteraceae bacterium, assembly GCA_009691255.1. Taxonomy (GTDB): domain Bacteria; phylum Actinomycetota; class Acidimicrobiia; order Acidimicrobiales; family Ilumatobacteraceae; genus UBA2093. The sequence goes on along the minus strand of SHUT01000037.1, from coordinate 6,515 downwards.
CCTGGTGCATTAACTTCGTCATATCCCAAAGCTCGCAATAAAGTGAAAATACCCATGCGACGTTTGCGGGCAACACGTGTACCAGCTGTTACGTCTTTTCCGGGCTTGTGCTCAACGTCAAACTCAAGCCACTCACCGCGGTATGGATGGATTGTTCCTTTTACTAACTGATGCTTTGACAAGTTACGCAAGCGATACCGCTCGCCTGGTTCGAAGATGACGCCTGGCGAACGGACAAGCTGCGACACGACAACGCGCTCTGTTCCGTTAATAACAAATGTTCCCTTTTTCGTCATCTTGGGGAAGTCGCCCATGAAAACAACTTGCTCTTTGATCTCACCTGTCTGACGATTAGCAAAACGCGCGCGCACAAACACTGGGCTTGCGAACGTCATTTCTTTTTCGCGACATTCAGCTTCAGTGAATTTTGGCCCTGGGCAAAGGTCTTCGTCGTCTGGATCGAATTCAAGCTCGAGTGTGAGGTCGCCGCTGTAATCGCTGATTGGCGAGATATCGCCAAATGTTTCTACGAGCCCATCACGCATAAACCAATCAAATGATTTGCGCTGTACGTCGATCAGATCTGGTAGTTCGAGAGGGTCGGCGAGATTAGCAAACGAATAGCGTGTGCGAGACGACGAACGAGAGGTCACAAAAAAACTCCTGACAGCGACGAGGGGTGGATGTCCGTAGGACGAATCCTCCATGGGCATGGGGGGCTCGTCAGGCGGACAGCAACTATGAAGGCTATCGCCCTCAAGTTGCCAGAACAACTATTAAATTGGACAACGGGGGGTGCCGTTGGGGAACTATTTGAGTTCGACTGTGGCGCCGGCTTCTTCCAGGGCAGCCTTGGCCTTTGTGGCGTCGACCTTGCTGGCCTTCTCCAAGATGGCCTTAGGGGCAGCATCTACGAGATCCTTGGCTTCTTTGAGTCCCAGGCTGGTCAGTTCACGTACGGCCTTGATGACCTGGATCTTTTGCCCACCGACCTCAGTGAGAATGACGTCAAACTCATTTTTTTCTTCCTCGTCAGCGGCTGGGGCTCCAGCAACTGCTGGGGCTCCAGCAACTGCCATCGCCATTGGGGCTGCGGCGGTCACGCCGAATTTTTCCTCGAATGCATCGAGGAGTCCCTTGAGTTCAATAACTGTCAATTGTGAAATTCCGTCAAGAATTTCGGTTTGTGTGAGAGCCATATTGCTCGTCTCCTTGTTGTTTTGGTTGGTATTGGTTGGTATTGAATTAGTTAGTAATGCTGGGTATTAGTAGAGATTTTCTGCAATCAAGTCGCTACTTACGCTGCTTCTTGTTGGTCGATAAGAGCCTTGAGTCCGTAGGCCATACTGCGAGGCAAAGCCTGCAAGAGTCCAGCGGTCTTGACAAGAGGTGCCTGCAAGAGTCCAGCAAAATTTGCCAGCATGACTTCGCGTGAAGGCATATCTGCCAAAACGACGACGTCTTTAGCGCTGAGGGCCAAAGAGCCAACCACACCCCCACGGATCACGAGCAAGGGGTTGGTCTTGGCGTAATCCTTGAGGGCTTTGGCCGCGGCAGCCACATCACCATGCACAAAAGTGATAGCAGTGGGGCCGACGAGAATGTCTTCGAGGCCAGTGGCCCCTGCTTCACGGGCAGCAAAGCGCGCCAACGTGTTTTTGTAGATGTGGTACTCAGCGCCGATCTCGCGCAGGTTCTTGCGCAGACTCGCAAGGGCAGCAACAGTCATTCCACGATATTCAGTAATGATGGCAGCATCTGCGCTTTCGAGTTTTTGGCGCACCAAGGCGACGACTGCGAGTTTTTCAGAGCGAACAGTTGACATTTAACTTCCTCAATAATTCTTTCTCGGTTGTTCTTGAAATGTGAAATACGATGATCGTTCCTCGGGGCATTCGCTAGAAACGAACGCCACACCAAGCGCAACGAGTGCACATAATGAAGAATTCGCCTAATCGGGCGGGCAAATTGCCCCTTGGCCGGTTGCCCGGAACCTGATGTCTCTGGCGAGTACCTGAGATTAAGTTATTCGCCCCAAATCCTAGAGGGGACTTGCGCGTTTCGCTACGTCTATTTTTGGAGGAGTTACTCGGCCACCTTGAGTCGGTCGGTATCGACCTTGACACCTGGTCCCATCGTGGAAGAGAGCGACACCTTGCGCAAATACTTTCCCTTGGCAGATGCTGGCCTGGCTCGTTGGATTTCTTCTAAAACTGCCCGCAGATTGGCTTCGAGATCTGCCGATGCAAATGACGCCTTGCCAATAACCACATGCACGTTTCCGTAACGATCGGCACGGTATTCCACTTTTCCGCCTTTGAACTCGCCCACTGCTCGGGCAACATCCATCGTGACGGTCCCTGTCTTGGGGTTTGGCATCAAGCCGCGAGGTCCCAGCACACGACCAAGACGACCAACAAGAGGCATCATGTCGGGTGTAGCAATTGCCAAGTCAAAGTCCATTTTTCCAGCTTCGATCTCGGCGGCCAAATCATCGGCACCGACAATGTCGGCACCTGCAGCACGTGCTTCTTGGGCTGCATCTCCAGATGCGAACACGGCAATTCGGACTGATTTTCCGCTTCCAGATGGAAGAGCGACAGTGCCACGGATGGTTTGATCGACCTTGCGGGGATCAACTCCGAGACGAATCGCAACTTCAATGCCTTCATCGAATTTTGCTGTTGCAGTTTTTTTCACTAGGTCCACTGCTTCTGTGGGCGTGAATTGACTATCGCGGTTGAACAGTGCGATTGCTGCTTTGTATTTTTTTCCTTGCGGCATGATGCCTCCCTCTCCTTCTTGTGACTCGGTTCAGATGAGGTTTCCCTGAACGACGAGATTGTTTTATTTAACGACTGTTAATCCCATTGAACGCGCAGTACCACGAACTTGTTGCTTGGCAGCTTCAAGGTCATAGGCATTGAGGTCTGGCATTTTGATCTTTGCCACTGCTTCGACATCTGCTTCAGTAACGCTTCCGCAGACTGATTTACCAGGAGTCTGTGATGCTTTTTCGAGACCAGCCTTTTGACGCAAGAGAACTGGCGTCGGTGGCGTCTTGAGGATAAATGTAAATGAACGATCCTCAAAGATGCTGATTTCGACTGGAATGATTGTGCCGGCCTGTGCTTCTGTGGCCGCGTTGTATTGCTTAACGAAATCCATAATCTGCACACCATGAGGTCCGAGCGCAGTACCGACTGGTGGAGCAGGAGTTGCCTTGCCTGCCGGAATCTGAATCTTAACGATCGCTGTGACTTTTTTCTTTGCCATATTGTGTTCTCTTCTTCCTAATAAAAACTGTTATTACAAATAAAATACTGTTAGAGCTTGACGACTTGAACAAAGTCCATCTCGACAAGTGTTTCGCGACCAAAAATATTCACGAGCACTTTGAGTTTCATGTGGTCAGCATTGATCTCAGCAACTTGGCCGCTGAAGTCTGCAAACGGACCTTCCTTCACTCGAACTCCCTCGCCCACTTCGTATTCCAATTTTGGAGCTTTACGCTTTGGTGCATCTTGGCCATCACCCTTTGCCGACAAGAATGTTTCGACTTCGCGTTTTGACAATGGCGTTGGCTTCTGGCCTTTTTGACTCTGCCCAACGAAACCCGTTACAGCGGGCGTATTGCGAATACAAGACCAAGTTGTGTCGTCCATTTCACAACGCACCAACAAATACCCTGGGAAAATTTTCTTCTGCACGGTCTGCTTGCGACCCTGCTTAAACTCCACGACTTCTTCCATCGGAATAACGATTTCGTAGATGTCGTCTTGCATGCCCATTGATACAATTCGAGTCTTAAGATTATGCTCTACCTTTTTTTCGTAGCCAGACTGTGTGTGCACGACATACCACGAGCCGGGTTTCATCCATGGCTGTTCTTCTTCTTGTTCTTCTTCGGGTTCGGTGTCTTCATCGCCATCAACCACGGCGTTATGCGTGAGATCAAGCACCACGTCAGGGGTGGCCTCGTTGGTTTCTGTTATATCGGTTGTAAAAGTATTGTCGCTCATAGTGAAAAGCCTCGCTTAGTCCTTGTATAGCCAACCAGAGAAAATTGCAAACACCGCATCTAAACCACCGATATAGGCAGTGAATAGCACTACGGTACCCAGCACAACGATGGAATAGCGACGAACTTCTGGCCACTTGGGCCATGCCACCTTGCTCATTTCTTCGCGAACCTCGCGGAGATAGCGCACTGGCCCGATTCGTTCGGCACCAGATTTTTTGGTACGCGGCTGAGCAGGAGTGCGCGTCGGGTTGCCCTGTTCGTTGAGAGCCCCCATTCGCTTGAGTGCCCGCTTTTGCTCGCGATTCATATCTGTTGACATTGTGTTCCTAATAATCGTTACGTTTGTTCTGTGCAGGGCAGGAGGGGCTTGAACCCCCGACCCTCGGTTTTGGAGACCGATGCTCTACCAGCTGAGCTACTGCCCTCTGTTGCTAACGGCTCGTATGCGAGTCGCTAGTCCCTGCAAAACCCACTCCTAACGGGTCTCTTTGTGGATTGTTGATCGACGATCCGTGGCGCAGTATTTCTTCATTTCAAGGCGCTCGCGGTCATTGACCTTTGATTTTGTAGTGATGTAGTTGCGCTCTTTGCACTCTGTGCATTCAAGAGTAATTTTCACTCGTTTTTCACTTTTTGCCATTGTTTCGTCCTATCACTTGAAAATCTTGATTACGCGACCAGCACCCACAGTACGACCACCCTCACGGATGGCGAACCGCAAACCCTCGTCCATTGCAATTGGCTTGCCCAACTCCACTGTCATCATGACATTGTCACCAGGCATCACCATTTCGGTTCCGGACGGCAATGTCACGGTACCCGTGACGTCGGTGGTGCGGAAGAAGAACTGCGGACGATAGTTGTTGAAGAACGGCTTGTGACGGCCGCCTTCTTCTTTTTTGAGGACATATACGCTGCCTTCGAAGTTGGTGTGAGGAGTGATTGACCCTGGTGCACAAAGCACCTGTCCACGCTCGACGTCTTCTTTTTTGGTTCCGCGCAACAATGCTCCGATGTTGTCTCCTGCTTGACCTTCGTCGAGCAACTTGCGGAACATTTCAACACCTGTACAGGTTGTCTTTTGTGTGTCGCGCAATCCAACGATTTCGATTTCGTCACCGGTGTGTACTTTGCCCTGCTCTACTTTGCCTGTCACAACGGTTCCGCGACCAGTGATCGTGAAAACGTCTTCGATTGGCATCAAGAAAGGCTTCTGGAAGTCACGCACTGGCTCTGGTACTGATGCGTCACAAGCAGCCATGAGTACCATGATCTGTTCTTGTGCTTTTTCGTCGCCGTTGAGTGCATCGAGTGCCGAAACACGCACAACAGGTGCGTTCTTATCGAACTCGTATTCATCCAAGAGATCGCGAACTTCCAGCTCGACAAGTTGGAGCATTTCTTCGTCTTTCGCAATTTCGCCGTCACACTTGTTGAGTGCCACGACGATGTATGGAACGCCAACTTGACGAGCCAGCAAAACGTGCTCGCGTGTTTGAGGCATTGGACCGTCAGTTGCAGCCACCACCAAGATGGCGCCATCAACTTGAGCAGCACCAGTGATCATGTTCTTGATGTAGTCAGCGTGGCCAGGCATGTCGACGTGTGCATAGTGGCGATTTGGTGTTTCGTACTCAATGTGAGCAATTGAAATCGTGATACCACGAGCCTTTTCTTCAGGAGCCTTGTCGATCTGATCGAACGGTGTGTACTCAGCCAAACCACGCAAAGCCAATGTCTTAGAGATGGCAGCAGTCAACGTTGTCTTGCCGTGGTCGATGTGACCCATCGTGCCAATGTTGACGTGTGGCTTGTTGCGTTCAAATTTTGCCTTACTCATGGGGATACTCCTTCGTGATTTTTTCGTTAGTTGTAATGATTGTTTTTCGTAGCGACGATCGGGATCGAACCGATGACCTTCCGATTATGAGCCGGATGCTCTGACCAACTGAGCTACGTCGCCATGGCGCACCAATCGCAGCCTGATGGCTGAGCCCTCTGTGGGAGTCGAACCCACGACCTTTTCCTTACCATGGAAATGCTCTACCGACTGAGCTAAGAGGGCGCGCACGCGAGAGCAACGCCCTCGAGAGCCGAAGTGTCAAGGATAGCGTCATACTTGGCAACTCTGCCATGAAAAATTTCCTACTTTTTGCCAGTCTCTCAGGCTAGGTTTCACCCTCGTGGATACTCCTTTCCCCTTTGTCGTGAGACCTGCCACCCCCTCCGATGCCGATGCAATCGCCCAGATTTACAACCACGAGGTAGAAAACGAGACAACCACGTTTGACCTTGTGCCAAGGACCGTCGCCGAGCAACGCCAGTGGCAGGCGGAGCGGAGCGGAGCATTTGCCGTCATTGTGGCTGTCCGAGGTCTAGAAGTTGTGGGATTTGGCGCTCTTTCTCCCTATAAAGAAAGAGCCGCCTACCGCACCACTGTTGAAGATTCGGTCTATGTGCGCCAAGATCTTGCTCGCCAGGGCATCGGTCG
>SHUT01000007.1 GCA_009691255.1 Ilumatobacteraceae bacterium | reverse complement strand
AGCCAACGGTAATACCACGGTGCTTGCCAATATCTTGGGCCCCATGAATGATCGCGCAATCCGCAACCGTTGATCTGCCATTCTTCTGCCCCAACCCGGATGCTGCCTGTCGCCTCAACGAGTTGTTCGTAATGTCCCTTGGCGAATTCTTCACCTGGTTTTTCGTGCGGAACATCGGGCTCACCACCAAACATGCTTGGTTTTCCTTGTCCCGTGAAAGTCAGATGAACTTCTGCTTCAGAAAATGGGTTGTTGGCAAATGCTTCTTTTGGATTTGCCATTTGATGTGGTTCATCAAGCACGACAACTTTGCCGACGTAATCGATACGCAATTCTTCGAATGGTTTCACCATTGTCCATGTCAGTCCACCGGCATCTAGGGCATCATTGTTGTCAATGCTGGGTCGCTTAAAAATAAAAGCAATGCGACCATCTGGCAAGTAGATGCAAATCGTCATCTCTGCTGTGCCTTCATTGGCACGATTGCCCATCCGAAACCAACCACCAATTCTTGAGGTTGGATCGAAACAATTGATATACATGCTCTCATTGAAGTTGGACTCAGGTCCCAACTCGTGCATATATTCGTCAGCAGGGTCTAGTCGTATCGCCATGTCCAAAACATTACGGCCCCAATGGCAGAGTTAATTCATCAGAACTACAGAGATCCAAAAACTCGTGCCTGCAGTTTTCGCATCCCAGCAAGCCATCTGTCGCGGTCGGCGGCCTTGCGTTGCTCGTAGATGGCAACTTCGGGGTGTGGAAGAATCAAAAAGCGCTCTTCGACAATGGCCTGATACACGAAGTCAGCCACATCGGCAGGCTCAAGGACCACGCCTGCAAACTTCACAACGTCGCCTGCATTTGGCGCAATGGTGCCGCCTGCATCTGTAGTAGGTGGATTCAAAAGATTGGTGTTCACGCCTTGAGGGCACAAACAACTCACTCGCAAACCACGATCACCGTATGTGATCGACAACCACTCAGCAAACGCCACTGCACCGTGCTTAGTAACTGAATAAGGAGCAGAACCAATTTGGGAGAGTAGTCCTGCTGCAGATGCTGTACTGCAAAAATATCCGCGTCCCTCGGCGAGCCATTCACCGAGTAAGTGTTTCGCTGCCCACCTATGTGCGTTGAGATTGATATTGAAAGTCGCCTCCCACATCGCTTCGTCTGTCGACTCAAGGTCGGTTCCGCCACCAATTCCAGCATTGGCATAAAACAGATCAATGAAACCAAACCGCGCCCGAGCAGTATCGATAAGTGCAATGTTCCCGGCCTGAGTGCCGATGTCGGCAACTACTGCCAGTGCGCTCTGCGGACGGATGTCGTTAAGTTCTTGCGTGACGCGCTCAAGCGGGGCCTGATCTCTGTCCGCTAGAACCACATTGGCTCCGGCAGCATGAAATCGGCGGGAAAGTGCCGCCCCAATACCATTTGCTGCTCCTGTAACCACAGTCGTACGTCCCTGAAAATCCATAATCTGAGACTAGAAGGTTCGTCACGGCGACCATGCACTGCGGGTGACAGAAGTCCTGAGTACGATGCCATAACAGGGAGCTCGCAAGAGATACCGTACAAGTAGTTCAGAAAATATCTGAGAAATCAGGACAACAAACGAAGGGCGACAGAAATGACCGATCAGCAAGAAGCAGCGGTAATTACTGAGGCGCTTAGCGTCATCGATAAAGCACTAGCCGAAATGTTCCGGCGCGAACTCGTGTCGTCTGGTGAAGTTGCAGATTTGTTATTAGATGTTCGCAGTCTGTTGACTGCGACTGCCTCTACCGTCGCTTAGTCAGCACCGCGGGCTTGCTCCGCAAATAGTTAAGAAAAATTGTGCACGAACGGAAGTGCAAGCGCACCGATGAGTGCCCCACAGAAGAGCCCGCCAAGAACATCAGATATATGGTGGATCCGAACTACTGCCCGACTAAGAGCGACAATGGCAGCAACAACAGCCCATAGAACGCCAACGGGCCAACCTGTAAATGTTGTCAGCACAATTGCTGCACAGACGGCAGATGATGCGTGTCCGCTCGGAAAACTTGATGTCCGTGGCGTGCGCACCTCGAATCGATCGTCTCCAGACACAGTGGGTCGCTGTCGCGGGAACAGTCTCTTGATGCCTTGGTTGACAACCAGGCTTTCCACGCCAAGCACGACAGATAAGGCCAGTGCCTGACCGAGTCGATGAACGCTACCGATTGCTCTAAGTAGTCCAGCGACATGCCAGATGATGCTGAAGTCGCCAATTGTGCTCGCAGCGCCAAAGATGGCAACAAATACACGATGATTGCGCAACGGTTCGAGCAGACGGTCTCCGATTCCATCAAGCCGTTCGAATCGGATATCAAATGTCATCGAACACCACAGTGCGAGAGAGTGGTTGTAATCGGATACAGAGCACCAGAATTTTCCATACGCAAAAGTCTGCCCTACTGCAGAGTCGCTGCCGTGCGACCTACGAAACCGGCGATATGGGCTGGGTGTTCGAACGGAGCAAAGTGTCCTAGTTCATCCCATTGCACGTATGTGCCAAACGGTAATTCGTGCGCCACGAGTGGTGATATCAATGATGGTTGAGATGGTTGTTGCATGCCGGCCATTACCCATGTTGGTGTTTTGATTGACGACAACTCATGCCATTGCGGTGCAGTACCGCCTGTCTCATAAGTGCGGGCCTCTGTTGCAGGACGACACTTGAGTTCAACTGTTCCGTCTGGCATCTGAGCAAAACCATGGCGCACATATGCGTCGCGGGCAACTGGATCAAAATACATCATCGGCGGCTTAGATGCAAAGTTGGCAATTGCTGCGTCGTAGGAGTCAAAAGTAGAGCGGCGCTTACGTGCTCCTTCGACCATTGGATTTGGAACGCCATCTTCACGGATACCACCAGGCGGAAACACGATTGGTTCATACACGAACAATGCACGAAAAAGATGAGGTTCATACAGGGCCGCATATAAAAGTGCTGCTCCGCCCATTGAATGGCCAACGCCAATGAGGGGAGTATTGGCGGCCTTGGCAAACATCACTCTGGCAGCAGCAATGGCATCATCGCCGTAGTCCGCCCATTTCAAGTCGGCAGTGTCGATGGTTTGGGAGTCTCCGTGTCCGCGATAGTCAACGCCCATGCAATGAAATGAAGCAGACAGAATTGTCGCAATTGGGTCAAAGCAATGCGCATGGAATCCTGTGGCATGAGACAAAAACACAGGATCGCCATTGCCACCAAAGTCATGAAGTGCAAGTTGCAGATCATTGGTAGAGCTGATGTGCGTAGTCGTGCTCATCTCTTGAGAATCAGGCGTCTTTTAAGACGTTCCAGAACAACTTTGTTTCGTCCGGAACACCGTTGGGGATTTCGTATCCTTCTGTGTTGCGAATCTGCTCCCAATTGTCTCGAACGTCTTCGAGTGTCAGGTCGCGCTTGAAATAGCCAGGTGTCTCACCGATAAATATTCGTGCAACTCGTCCGCCACCAACCGAGTAAACCTCGCCACTGACGTCACAGTCTTCGTGACTAAGCCACGCCACGATGGGGGAGATCAGACCTGGTTCGAGTTTTTCTCCGAGTGGACCGAGTAGCGCTTCGGTCATGCGGGTAAGAGCAAGAGGAGCAATGGCATTTGCTTTGATGTTGTGCTTGGCGCCTTCTTGAGCCAAAACGCGCGTGAAGCCAACGAGTCCCATTTTCGCTGCGCCGTAATTGGCTTGTCCAAAGTTTCCAAAGATTCCAGCAGCAGATGAGGTGCTGATGATGCGACCGTATTTTTGTTCCCGCATCAAGATCCATGCTGGACGAGTAACGTTGAATGCTCCACGCAAATGCACGTCAATCACTGCATCAACAAAATCTGGTGTCATGTTGTGAAATGTTTTGTCGCGCAAGATTCCGGCGTTATTGATCACGATGTCAACACGACCGTAGGCATCGATTGCCGTTTGAATGATTGCTTCTCCGCCCTGGGGCGTTGACACGCTGTCATGGTTGGCAACTGCTTCACCACCGGCAGCCACAATTTCGTCAACAACTTTTTGTGCAGCAGTTGCGTCAGCGCCGCTTCCGTCAACAGAGCCACCGAGATCGTTGATAACTAAAAATGCTCCACGACTTGCCAATAGCAGTGCATGTTGACGACCCAGGCCGCCTCCTGCACCAGTGATAACGGCAACTTTTCCATCAAATCCGAGTGTGCTCATAATGTCCTTGCGGTGAAAGCCCATAACCGTTGATTATGGGCGGGGGAAGTGCGAGTTATCAGAGTAGTCCGAGACGGTCCAAGGCTTCTGATTTAAGGCGCTTGTAATCGAGTTTTCCGTTGGGTGCGCGCCCAATGGTGTCGACCTCAAGGATCCGCTTGGGGGATTTATAGGCCGCCAGGGTCTGGCGCACATGGCTAATCAGTACGCCTTCATCAACGCCAAATCCAGTTCGGGCTTCAACAAGGGCGGTGATGGCCTCGCCGAAGCGCTCATCTGGAACGCCCACGACGGCGGCGTCTGCTACCGATGGGTGCCGTTTTAAGGCTTCTTCGACTTCTTCGGGGTACACCTTTTCGCCGCCAGTATTAATGCACTGACTGCCGCGCCCCAGCAGTCTTACTGTGCCGTCGGCATCAACCTCGGCCCAGTCACCCGGAATCGTGTATCGCACGCCATCGATTTCAATAAATGTTCCGGCGGTTTTTGCAGGGTCTTTGTAGTAGCCAATAGATGTTCTGCCACGCAGTGCTACTCGACCGCGCTCGCCAGAGCCAGCGACAACTTCGCGACCGTCTTCTGAGATCACTTTGGTATTTGGTGACAGCTTAAATTTTGCAGTATCAGATTTTCCCTCTGCCGTCGTGGTCGAAGATGCCATTCCGACAGCTTCAGAAGAGCCAAGACTGTCGATCATGATCAGTCGTTGGTTGTGTTCAAGGAGGCCTGCTTTTGTTTCGGATGACCACATCACACCGCTCGAAATAATTACACGCAAACTTGTGATGTCCCATTTGTTTGGGTGTTCATTAAGGGCACGCAATATTGGTTTTGCAAATGCATCACCAACAATTGAGATGCTGTTGACGCGATGTTGCTGAACGGTGTCTAATAGTTCTGCTGCATCAAAACTGCGACCCATCATCGTTGTGACAGAGCCAGCAAGAACAAGATTCCACATGGCATTGAATGCCCCAGTGCCGTGCATGAGCGGCGCAGCAGGCAAGTTCATCGGGCCTGGTTTGGTACTGCGTGCATCAAGAGCGCTCCAGTCAACATGTGCTGGCAACGGATTCTTGGATGCTGCGTCAAGACTGGAGACCATGTCGTCTTGCAACCACATCACACCCTTTGGTATACCTGTTGTGCCACCAGTGTATAAGAAGTACATGTCGTCACCACTACGGCCCCAAGGTGCGGTGATGCGCGCGGTCGCACATGCCGCTGCAGTTTCGTATGCGATTGCCCAAGCAGGACATGGCGTCGTTGCATCGTCCACCCAGATCCATGTCTTGACTCGTGGCACTCGCGACCGTACGTTGGCACATGTCTCTGTGAAAGATCCGTGAAAAATTACAGCGACTGCATCCGAGTTGTCCCAGATGTAGACGAGTTCATCTTCGGTATATCGATAATTGGTGTTTATCGGAATCAGTGCTGCTTTAAAGAGCCCAAACATTGATTCCACATACTCTGGGCAATTGGTCATGTATTGAGCGACTTTGTCTTGTTTGGCGACACCCGCATTGATTAGCGCCAGTGCGATACCGTCGGCGCGTCGGTCGAATTCTGCCCAAGTAAATGTTCTGTCGCCTTGGGATTGCGCCAGTGATTGGGGATAACGATCTGCTTGGTGTTCCCAGATGTCGGCAAAGTTCCAGCCGTTTGTGCGATTTTCCATGACAGACAACCTTAGAGAAAAAACTAAGATGACACATCATGGAACTTCTGCCAGGAGAAGACGATGCTCGTCGAATCGCTATCAAGAAGTGGCTTGCAGATAACGCGCGACCAAGCGCCGAGCAACTTGCTGATGCGGGTCTTGTGGCACCGCATTGGCCAGTTCCGTATGGCTTAGGCGCCGACCCAGTGCATCAACTGATCATTGACGAAGAACTGCATCTAGCAGGAGTATCGCGACCGTCAAATCCGATTGGCATTGGCTGGGCCGGGCCGACCATTCTGTTTGCCGGAAGTGACTATCTCAAAGAGCGATACCTCAGGCCGATGTTGTCGGGAGCAGAATTTTGGTGTCAGTTGTTCAGCGAGCCCGGAAGCGGAAGCGACCTAGCGAGTCTTGGTACGAGAGCGGTGCGTGACGGCGACGAGTGGATAATAAATGGTCAAAAGATCTGGACATCTGGTGCGCAATACTCACAGTTTGGAATTTTGATTGCGCGCACAGATCCAGATGTTTCGAAATACAAAGGCGTGACGTATTTCATTTGCCCGATGGATGCTGCTGGTATTGAGATTCGCCCAATCAAATCGATGGCAGGCGCAGAGTCGTTTAACGAAGTATTTTTCACAGACGTTCGCATTCCGCAGATCAATGTGGTGGGTGATGTTAATGACGGATGGCGACTTGCCAAGGTAACGCTGGGCAACGAGCGCGTGTCCTTGTCGACAGGTGGTGTCTTGTGGGGTGGCGGCCCAACAGCGCTAGAGCTAATTGAATCTGCAAAAAAACTAGGACCAATAACAGATCCCGTGATGCGTCAGCGGATTGCTGCTCTATACACCGAACACACTGTGCTGGAAATCATTCGAATGCGCACGCTGACGGCCCGCTTGCGAGGCGAGCAACCAGGTCCTGAGTCAAGCGTGCGCAAAATCATCGCTGACGAACACGGGCAACATGCAATGCAGTTGGCTCGTGATCTGATTGGCGCCCATGCAATGCTCACGGGTGATGACAAAACAGAAGACTTCTCCCGGTCAAAAACGCTCTACAGTCGGGCTTGGTACAGCGGCTATATGTTCTCCCAGGCATTGACTATCGGTGGCGGAACAGGTGAAGTACAACGCAATATTTTAGGAGAGCGAGTTCTTGGCTTACCAAGTGAGCCAAATACGCAACAAGGAATGTCTTGGTCTGAGTCTCGGCGAGCCAGCGGTGCTACCTAGGGTGATGACATGACGCACGCCGACACTGCGGCTGACCGACAAGATGTAGATCTACTTGACCCCGCGTTGTATCAACGCAACCCCCACGATGTTTGGGCTTGGATGAGAGCCAATGAGCCGGTCTATCGCGATGAGCGCAATGGCTTGTGGGGTCTGTCGCGTCATGCCGATGTCATGGACGTTGAAAGACGATCAACTGTGTTTGCATCTGGTCTTGGATATCGCGCGGTGTGGGCACCAAATGAATCGAACATGATTGCCCAAGACGATCCACGTCATAGACAACAAAGAATGTTGGTACAACCAAAACTCACACGCGCAGGTGTCCAAGAAAGGCGCGCAGAGATCGAAGAAACTGTTAGTGAACTGATTGATGAATTACTCGAAAAACGCGAGTTCGAGGTTGTAGACCAACTCGCGGGACAGTTGCCTGCGCGATTAACTGCCAAGTTGTTGGGATATCCCGAAGACATGTGGCCTCAACTAAAAACGTGGAGCGAGCGACTGATGCGCACTGACATGCGCGATCGCAGCGGCGAGGTCTTTAGTGAGTTCGTAGCAGCAAATCAGGAGTTCATCGGTGCGATGCAGCCAATCGCCATGGACCGCATGACGTGCCCCAAAGATGACTTTTTGTCGATCTGGCTACACGCCAGAATTGATGGCCAACCACTACCACCGGAGTCGATTGTGCATGAGGTTGGTCTGTTCATTGCTGGTGGGGCAGAGACAACTCGAACCGCCATCAGTCATGGCCTGCGTGTTTTTTGTGATCACCCACAGCAGTGGGAGGCGATGGCTGCAAATCCAAATCTAGTAGACGGCGCAGTAGAAGAAGTATTGCGTTGGGTGACTCCGTTGAACAATTTCTTTCGACGAGCAATTGCCGACACAGAGGTAGGCGGGCAATCTATTGCCCAAGGAGATCGAATGATGATGATTTACCCTTCGGCAAATCACGACGAAGACGTCTTCGTCGATCCGTTTGCCTTTGACATCAGCCGCCATCCAAACCCACATCTCTCGTTCGGATTTGGCACCCATCTATGTGTAGGCGCAAACATGGCACGGCTCGTGCTGCGGACGGTATTTCGCGAACTGTCGGGTCGGGCAACAGGCTTAACTGTGGTTACCGAGCCAGATGTCGAAGCCAATATATTTGCCAGAGCAGTAAAGTCCTTTACTTTGTTGGTCAAACCTCGTTGATTTGCACTCTGGTGCCCTATTATTGGGGTCTATGAATAATAGAATCTCTTCCGTTGTAGACATCATTCGCACGCACGGCGTACAACGCTCAGATCAGGTCGCGCTCATTGAAGGCACAAATTCCCAGACATGGGGTCAGCTCTATTCGCGGTCTATGCAGGTAGCAAACGGGTTGCGAGCGGCGGGAGTAGGCAGTCAAGATCGTGTGGCATTTTTAGACAAAAACAGCATTGAGCATTTTGAAGTGTTCTACGGATGTGCGCTTATCAATGCGGTAGCGGTTGATGTGAACTGGCGTCTTGCACCTTCAGAGGTTGAGTTCATCGTCAACGATGCCCAGGTACAGGTGTTTGTAGTGCACTCTGATTTTGTTTCAGTTGTTGAGGCAATAAGGTCAAATTTGACCCACGTGAGCACCGTTTTGGTAATTAACGGTGACGGCCAATTCACGAATTACAACGACTGGGTATCGTCGCAATCGGCCAACGATCCTGGTGTAGTTAGCAAGCCTGATGATGTTGCATTTCAGTTGTATTCAAGTGGTACTACAGGTCGGCCAAAGGGGGTCATGTTGACAAATACCAACTTCCTTTCACTGATGCCTCATGCAGTTGATGTGTGGCACTTTAATGCTGACGCGATTAATTTGGCGGCGATGCCGTTGTTTCATATCGGCGGCGGCGGATGGGCGACGGCTGGTCAATATACTGGGTGCACGACCATTGTGTTGCGAGAGGTGAACCCAGCAGAGGTCGTTAGGTTGATTGGCGCACACAAGATAACCCACGCATTTTTAGTACCTGCAGTGATTCAATTCATGTTGGCGGTGCCAGACGTTGCCTCTAGTAATTTCTCAAGCTTGCAATTGATCATGTACGGTGCATCACCGATCTCAGAAGAAGTTTTAGTCAGAGCAATAGAGACATTTGGTCCAATCTTTGGACAAGCGTATGGTCTTACCGAGACAACTGGCTCTGTCACCGATTTGCCACCGCACGATCATGACCCGATCGGTTCTAAAAAGCATTTGTTGCGTTCATGTGGAAAAGCGATTGCGAGTGTTGAACTCAGAATCGTTGACACGGCAACAGCTCTCGACATGCCAGTTGGTGAAGTCGGAGAAATCTGGTGTCGTTCGGCTCAGGTAATGAAGGGGTATTGGAACGATCCAGCGGCTACGGCAGAGTCAATTATGCCAGATGGCTGGTTTAAGTCCGGAGACGCTGGCTACATGGACGCCGATGGGTATGTCTACATCCATGATCGGGTCAAGGACATGATCGTGTCGGGTGGAGAAAACGTCTATCCAGCCGAAGTCGAAAACATTTTAATGGCTCACCCCGCAGTGGCTGATGCAGCGGTAATTGGCGTGCCACACGAGCGATGGGGTGAGACAGCCAAGGCAATCATTGTCAAAAAGCAAGGCATCGAAGTCTCCGAACAAGAACTCATTGCGTATTGCGTTGAGCGACTAGCAAAGTTTAAGTGCCCCACCAGTGTGGTCTGGGTCGACGCCTTGCCACGCAACCCCACAGGCAAGATTTTAAAGAAAGACCTGCGGGCTCCGTATTGGGTAGGAATGGAACGCCAAGTTAATTAACGGTAGTTTTGTCAGGCGATGCGACGCCTCTTGGTCACCTCTTTCATTTTTATTGGGCTTGCTGGCTGCTCAGACTCAGCCTCCACAGCACCGCAGAACTCCGGCAATTCAGCGAAATTGACTGACACAGAACTGGCCTCGAAGAACTGTGTATCGAATGCACCCGTTAGTAGTCGTTCGTTAAATATCGTGACGACGGTTGCCCCAATAACCAGCATTGTTGCGGCAATTGCAGGAGACGCGGGAGCAATCATTAATGGTCTTGTGCCGGAGGGAACAAACTCGCATACCTTTGAGCCGCCGCCAAGCGCAGCTTCAGTGCTCGAAAACGCAGACCTTGTTTTTATCAACGGGCTTGTTCTAGAAGAGCCCACTAAAGATCTTGCAAAATCGAACATGCGCGAGGGCGCAGTCGTTTGCGAACTCGGAACCGCAATCCTTGCAGAATCTGATTGGATCTACGATTTCTCTTTTCCTAAATCAGGTGGCAAACCAAATCCACATTTGTGGACAAACCCGACGATGGCGATTGATTATGCAATGGTTGTTCGCGACGCGCTCGCGCACGCTGACCCGACGAACGCCAGCGTGTATAGAGCTAATTACACCAAGTTTGCCGCACAGATTGCCAAACTAGATGAGGCCATGCAGGCTGCGACACAGACTTTGTCTGTTGCTCAGCGAAAACTGCTCACATATCACGACGCGTATGCCTATTTTGCGTTGCACTATGACTGGAAAGTGATTGGTGCAATCCAGCCAGCGTCGTTTGAAGAACCAACTGCCAAGGACATCGTTGCGCTGATTCGCCAAGTCAGGAGCGAGGATGTGCAGGCGATTTTTGGTTCAGAGGTGTTTCCATCTCCCATTCTTGAACAAATCGGCAAAGAGACAGGTGTGAAATATGTTGATATTCTGCGGGACGATGACTTGCCAGGTGAGCGAGGAATGCCAGAGCACTCCTATGCTGGTCTCATGCGGTTTGACTTTGTAACCATGGTTGAGTCTCTTGGCGGTGACGCCAGTGCGCTCGAGTCTCTTGACTTGTCACTCACCGCGCCTGATGTAGCGATGTATCCACAATGAAAAAATTAATTGAGTGCCGTCATCTGACATGTGCGTACGGCAATGCAGTGGTTGTCAAAGATGTTGACCTCTCCGTAACGTCGGGTGAGTTTGTCGGAGTTGTTGGCCCTTCCGGCTCTGGCAAAACGACACTCTTGAAGGCGATTTTAAAAGCAATTCCGCCCACGCACGGACATATTGATCACTCAGAAGGCTTGCGACTTGCCTATGTTCCCCAAGTAGAAACCGTTGACTGGAACTTTCCGGTCACAGTGACAGAAGTTGTCGTGATGACACAGTCACGTCACAAATGGTGGCCCCACATCACGAGCAAAGAGCGCGCAGATACAGAACTTGTTTTAGAACGTCTTGGCCTTGCAGGGCTCGGAGGTCGTCACATCAGAGAACTATCTGGAGGTCAACAACAGCGCGTATTTATCGCTCGCGCATTGTTTCATCAACCTGATCTATTGGTGCTTGACGAACCAACGTCTGGGGTAGATGTTCGAACACGACACGAGATGATGCACTTGTTGGCAGATCTTAACGAAGGCGGAATGTCGATTTTGTTGACCACGCATGATCTGAACGGATTAGCGGCGCACTTACCCCGTCTTGTTTGCCTCAATACATCGGTAATCGCTGACGGCACTCCGAACGAAGTATTAACGCCAGAAGTGTTAGAACGAACCTATGGTGCGCCAATGGAAGTTCTTATTCATGGCGGAATGCCTGTCGTGCTTGAACACGGGGCAGACGAAGTGTCGCGCCGTCTGAGTCGTCGTAACGCTTCATGATCATCTGTCTCGGATTCGACATCCTCGAGCCGTATCAC
Source organism: Ilumatobacteraceae bacterium (assembly GCA_009691255.1). Classification (GTDB taxonomy): domain Bacteria; phylum Actinomycetota; class Acidimicrobiia; order Acidimicrobiales; family Ilumatobacteraceae; genus UBA2093. Next base: position 51,794 of record SHUT01000007.1, on the reverse strand, counting down.
TTTGCTTTTTTTCGCAATGGTCTCGTGGTGGCCACAATTGCCGGAGCATTGTGTGGCGTGTTGGGCGTTTTCGTCGTTCTTCGGGGTATGAGCTATATCGGACATGGATTATCGCACGCAGTATTTGGTGGAGCCGCCGCCTCCGCCGTGATGGGCTTAAATTATTTTGTTGGAGCCGGAGTATGGGGAGTCTGGTCTGGAGTTCTTATTGGCCGAATTGCGCGAAGACGCATTATCGGCGCTGATGCCGCTATCGGAGTGGTGACGACAGCATCATTTGCGCTTGGGCTCGCTTTACTGAATCGCTATGGACAAGCCAAGAAAAGTATCGAAGCGGTGTTATTCGGAAGCGTGTTGGGCGTCAGAACAGGAGACATCATTGCTGTTGCCGTGGTGACCGTAGTTGTAATAGCCGTTGTCGTCGTGGCATATCGAAAAATGGTGTTTGCCACATTTGATCCTGAAGTCGCAGAAGTAACTGGTGTGCAAGTTCAGTGGATAGAAGCGTTATTAATGGTGATGCTTTCCTTGACGATCTTGGTCACGATGCGCGTGATCGGAACATTGTTAATCTCAGCACTATTAGTTATTCCGGCTTCAGTTGCACGTATGACCACTAATTCGATTGCTCGCATGCTGTGGGTTTCTCCGGCAATTGGTGCAGCGTCAGGATTCTTGGGCATGAATGTTGCGTATCATCTTGATACATCTGTCAGCGCAACAATTATTTTGGTTTCAGCAGTAATGTTCGCCGTTGTCTACGGTGCAACCGGAGTTCGAGGCCGTGTGCGAATTTCGGGATTACACCACGTGTAGGTCCCACTGCACGCCGTCGGGCGTGTCGCGCACTTCAATGCCTCGCGCGGCAAAAATATCGCGAATAATGTCGGATAGATCAAAGCGCTTTTCGGCACGCACGATTGTGCGCACTGCAATTAATGCGTCAACGTATGGTGCAATCACGTCTTTTGGATTCTGTAGACCAGATGTTGCTGCTTCTCCTAGTTGGCTAATCATTGAGCGCAAGGCGGCGTGCGCATGGTCAGCAGAATCACCCTGAAGAGTGTCGCTTGACCATGAACGAATTGCTGCTTCGAGGAAGAGAACTGCACGCACTGCAGCATGTGCGTCGGCGTTTTGGATAGCGATATCAAAATCGGCAACAGCAGTTTTAGTGTCAGCGGCAAGTGACAAAGCAGGTGCTGCAGTGTCATCGTGCTCAGTGGGCGCAGTATCGACAATCATCGGAGTTACTGCGGTTACTGCAGTTGCTGCCCATGGATTTTGGAGGTAGGCCAAAGACAATGTGTCGCCCACGGCAAACACCTGGGATTGTGCACGCAGACGCACAGTGACCGTGCCATTGCCAACAATAGTGGCGACTTGAGTGTCTAGATCAATGATTAGTCCAGTGTGCTCATCGACTCCGAGTACGAACGTGTCGTCGTCGAGCATCGACTCAAACATTTCAAGACGAGTTTGGCCTAGATAGCAAAAACGAGTGTCATGGTTGGCGCCTTCGGCGTTGTCATAGTGGGGGATGACGGCCGCATTAATGCCAATGATTGACAAGAGATCTAGTCCGTCAAGGCATCGAACATCTTCGCCAACTTTGTAAATTTCATACACAGGAACTGTTGCTTTTCCAAGAGTAAGAGCGGCGGCAGATGCGAATACAATAATGCCCCCCGTGCGCAATTTCTCAGCAAGAATCCCAGCAACTGGTGTTCCGTTCCATTGTCGTAGCGCGTACGTTGGTGATCCTGGTCCGGCAAAAACATAGTTGGCGTCCGTGAGATTGCGTAGTCCATGTTCAACTTCAACAGGGTCTGCTTTGATGTGGGTATTTTTGAGGCGTACTAAACCAGCAACTGTCAGATCGACATTGATGCTTGTTTTAAAATATTCAACCGCACGCATGGCGAGCTCTGGAGCGTTTTCCTGAAAGCCATAGGGAGTATCAAGCACTACTGCGCGCACAGACGATGCCAGTAGTGACGTTAGGCGACGATGGGTAGTCACCATTGTTGGTGCAGTTTCGCCTGAGCCCATAATTGCAAGAATGCGTGGCATGGTCATGAAAAAAATCCGTCTGTACATGCGCTGTGGATGACGTCCGCAAATCTAATCGGATGTTGAGCATGTAAATCGTGGTCTGCGGGGCGAAACCATTCGACTCGACAGGCCTTGAGTAGGCGCTCAGCGCTATCTAGTGCAGCAATTTTACCACGCGTCATGTCGTCATCGATTGTGGCAGAACTTGCTGCGGGTGTGAACATCACTGGAACGCTAATCTCTGCAAAACGTTGTGATGGTCGATGTTGCCACAATCCATGTAAAACCAAAATGTGTCGGTCAAATGTCAGCCATGGCCTAATAGTGCCGTCAGCGAGTCGCTCCATGTTGCTCATTGCTCCGGCGATGGCTTGTGGCGACCAATCAGCGTGCGCTGATTTGATGGCCGTGTTAAGTGTTTCGAATTTCATGCCGGCGATGCGTGGTGGCGCCATTATCTTTTTACAGTCGTTCCAATCGGGGAAATATTGAGAGAGTTCAATTATTCCGCCGTCAACGCCGCAAACTCCACGCACGAGCAATGGGTATTTCCATGCCAGTTCAATAACGACGTTGCCGCCCCAGGATTGTCCGATAACGACTGGGCGATCCCAACCATCGGCGCGCAGATCTTCAAGCAAGGTGGCCAGATCATCTGTGATCGTTGCCATGTCGTAGCCAGATTCTGTTTTGTCGCTATGCCCATGTCCGCGCTGATCGATAGCAATTACGGGATGACCTAGATTGACGAGTGCTTGAGCAGGCCCGTCCCATAGTCGCGCATTAGAGGCTAAGCCGTGCACCAGCACCAGTGGAGTCCCCGAATGGGTTTGTGGGCTCGACCATTGAACGGTGTTTAAAGCAAGACCAGTAGCAAGAGAGCGCCGAGCGATAAGAGGGACTATTGACACCCCGTGAGTGTCGCAGGACTTCAGCACAAACGCAATTGCAACCTACTATTAGTCCATCAATAAGACCGTCAATCAAGCCATAAATTAAGGGAGTCCAAAATGAAGCTATCGATGATGATTAATTATGCAGGTGGTTTTAAAGAATCTGCAGCACGCGTTGTCGAACTCGAGAAAGCAGGGCTTGATCAAGTGTGGGTGGCTGAGGCGTACAGCTTTGATGCAATTTCACAGATTGGCTATCTGGCGGCTGTCACTAATCGTGTAGAAATCGGAACAGGCATCGTCAACATCTACTCGCGCTCTGCAGCGCTAATGGCTATGACGGCCGCTGGCTGTGACTATGTCAGCGATGGCCGTTTCATTTTGGGGCTTGGTGCATCTGGTCCTCAAGTCATTGAAGGTTTCCACGGAATCCCGTACGAGAAGCCGATGCAACGCACCAAGGAATACATGGACGTATGTCGTGAAGTCTGGAAGCGCGAGAAGGCGCTCGAATATTCTGGCAAGACGATTCAGATTCCACTGCCAGATGGTGAAGGAACCGGACTCGGAAAACCACTTAAGATTATTAATCATCCACTGCGATCGAGCATTCCTATTTGGTGGGCATCGCTGATGGAAAAAAGCGTTGAAGCAACGGCTGCATACGCTGATGGTTGGTTGCCGATCATGTTTATCCCAGAGAAGTTCCAGCATGTATGGGGCAATCCACTCAAGGCTGGTTTGGCAAAGCGCGATCCATCGCTTGGTCGTCTTGAAATTAGCGCCGGCGGAATGTTGGCGATTGATGAGTCACTCACCGGAGACGCACAAGCAAAGATTTTAGATTTCGCGCGTCCGACGACGGCGCTCTATGTCGGCGGTATGGGAGCGCGCGGCAAAAACTTCTATAACGACATTGCGCACGCCTATGGATATGAAAAAGAAGCAGTCGCAATTCAGGACCTCTATTTGGATGGCAAGAAAAAAGAGGCGGCTGCTGAAGTTCCTGGTGAATGGTTGGAGTTATCTAACTTGGTAGGCCCACGGGGATACATCAAAGAGCGCGTCGGGGCATTTAAGGAGGCCGGAGTGACTGTGTTGTCGGTTAATCCAGTCGGACCAGATGCCGTCAAGACAATGGAGACATTACGCTCAATCGTCGATGAAGTCGGCCGATGAATGCTCCAGTGCAGGGCTTCGTCGCGACTGGTTGGGAAGGCGTCAAAGAGGCGTTTCAGGCGAACTTAGATAGCGGCGCGGATTTAGGCGCTGGTGTTAGCGCATTTCATCATGGTAAATGCGTTGTTGACCTAACCGGTGGTTGGTTTGATAAAGACAAAAAAACTGAGTACACCAGTGATGCATTGCAATTGGTGTTCAGCACAACAAAGGGAATAACTGCGATCGCCGTTGCGATGTTGGTCCAACGTGGCGTCATCGACTACGGCGCACCAGTTGCGCAGTATTGGCCAGAGTTTGCTCAACATGGCAAACAAGATGCAACGGTCGCACAATTATTGTCTCATCAGTGCGGACTCTCCACCGTCGTGGGTAAAATCAGTTTGCAAGAAGCATTGGACTGGAACACGATCACATCTCGACTCGCCGCCACTGCGCCGAGCTGGCCAATCGGGACAAAACACGGCTATCACGCTCTGACCTATGGTTGGCTTGCAGGTGAACTTATTCGTCGAGTAGATGGCCGCAGTCCGGGGCGCTTTGTTGCAGAAGAAATCGCTGGTCCACTCGGAGTCGAAATGTTTATTGGTCTTCCCGAGCAATACGAGCCCCGAGTGTCGCGACTCTCAAACGAACCCGTTGATCCCAATACGCCACCAATTGACCCTATGGTTGCCAAGATGCTCGCTGATCTTATGGGACCAGATAGCCCAGGTGGTCGTGCGCTTTCACTAAACGGTGCATTTGGTGAAATTACGAGCACTGACGGAGTGTTCAATACGCGTGCTGTGCATGCCGCAGAAATACCTGCTGCAAACGGAATCACAAACGCTCGATCGCTTGCCACCATATATGCAGCGACGCTGGGACCAATTAATGGCGTGCAGTTGATAAACGACAGCATTCGGGAATGCGCAACGGCCACAATCACTCCTGCTGGCGAAGCAGACGAGTGCTTGATCATGCCAACAACGTTCGGAATGGGGTTCATGACGCACGGTCAATTCACCCCTTATGCGGGGAGCGGTAGTTATGGACATTCCGGAGCAGGCGGATCAGTTGCTTTTGCTCAAGAGTCACGTCAACTCTCGCTTGCATATGTCATGAATCAGATGGCTGCAAATCTTGCCACAGATGCGCGGGCACAGCGCCTAACAGATGCGGCAGTCAAGTGTGCTGACGCTGCTAAGTAAAACATTTTGATCAAACGTTAGGTTGCGTTTTTAGATCTAATGTGATCGATTAGTTTTTTGGTGAGTATCAAATAGGCCATTGACGCCGCCGCTGCAGCTGTGGCAAAAATTGCAATCGTCGGACGCACACCAATTGCATCTGACGTCAGGCCTGCCAAAATACTTGTTAGTCCCAACATCAGCGTGACAAGTGCAAAGTCTCCAGCCATCACACGGCCGCGCAAATGATCGGGTGACTCAACTTGTAGGCCATAGGTCGAAAGTGTCCACTGCGCGCCACCGCCAAGATGGGCAAGTCCAATAAACAGACATGCGAGTGGCATTACTGGACTGATTGCCGCCCCAAAATAACAAAAAGAAAAAACAAGTCCCGCAAGACCGCACACACGCAAAAGTTTGGCCATATCGCGGCCAACTAGACGCATCGCAATGAGGGGGCCAAGACCAGAACCAACTCCTCGTGCCCCAATCAGTAATCCGCGTCCTGCGTCGCCGGCATGAAATGCGTTCGAGGCAAGGATCGGTAACTGGCTAACTATTCCAGCACCCACTGCAAAGGTGACTTTAGAACTGAGGAGCGCCAAAATGATTGGATCTTGACGGGCCAGAGTCACTGCTTCTTTCATGTCCGAAATTGGCTTAATCCGTTTGCCAGATCCTGCACCCGTGTCGTGACTCTGCATGGGGCGATGTACGAGTGCAATCAGACCTGCCGCCACAACAAAACTGGCGGCATCAAATAAAAATGCGGCATTGCGGCCAAATGTTTGAGAGAAAATACCCCCTAGCGCGGCGCCCAAAGCCAACATGACTCCCCATGTGCTACCAAAGACCGAGTTGGCAGTGCGCAGGTCTTCGTCGTTGTCCACCAAGTTTGGAATTGCTGCTTCACTTGCAGGCCGAACAAACGCTCCAAGACCAGAGATAACAGATTGGGCGACAAAAGCCAACCACACGCGACTATCTGTGACGAGCAACATAGCCATTGCAGCAACGCCTTGCGCCAACGACACCACAATCAGAATTCGGCGCCGATCATATCGGTCAGCCATTGCGCCAGCGATGGGAGATGTAAAAAATGCCGGCAATGCAAACGAGACCAGAACTAAAGAGACCAAGAACTTTGAACCCGTGAGGTCTTCGACTAGTCCGGTAAGAGCAACGAACGTGAACCAGTCACCAAGGTATGAAATAACTTGGGCGGCAAAAACCAACCTAATCCCTCTATTGCGTCGAAGCAGGGAGAGCATCAGCTGTGGCGAAGACCAGACATGCGCGACAAAACCTGCTCCGCTTGATCCATGATTTGTTGCACAAGTATTGCGGCAGGGATTAGTTCATGTATTGCGCCAGCACCTTGACCCGCTGGCATGAACTCTTTGGTCATGTCTGCGATCACGCCCTCAGATGGTCCGAGGTGGTTTGCCCCTGCGCGACTCGATACTAAAAACTGTTCTGGGAATGGCCGAAGTTCTTCAGGGTGTTCTTCGTAGTGCTGGGTCCATTCATTGCGCACAACACGACATGTCTTGCCCGTGAATCCACGACTAATCACAGTTCCGTCTTCAGTAAGACCAAGCAGTGCTTCTTTGTATCCACCCACCGTGCGTGCTTCGGGAGTAGCGATGAATCGTGTTCCGATCCACACGCCATCTGCACCAAGTGCCAGCGATGCGGCCAAGCCGCGTCCATCAAATAATCCACCAGCCGCAACGACGGGAACTTTGTCGCCGACCGCGTCGACAACTTGGGGCACAAGAGCCATCGTCGCAACGGTACCGGTATGACCACCAGCCTCTGTGCCTTGGGCAACTACGAAGTCACAACCACTAGCAACAGCGGCGATTGCGTGGCGAACTTTGCCACACATTGACCCGACTAGGATATTTTTTTTATGTAATGCACCAACGACATCGCGTGGCACTCCTAGGCCGGCGACATAGATGCGTGCTCCACCGTCAATGACGGCAGCAATGCCTGCTTCAACGCTGGCAGGAGACGCCGTAAGTAAATCAACACCGAATGGTTTTTTTGTGAGCTGACGCACTAATGCCATTTCTTCAACGAGTTGTGCTGCAGACATTGTGGATGCGCCTAGGGTTCCGATTCCGCCCGCTTCAGAGACTGCAGCCACCAGTTCGTGGTATGAGACCCCTCCCATGCCAGCCAGCATGATGGGAACTTCAATATCGAGCAGTTCTGTCAGTCGTGTGCGCATGGACCAACCGTACTTGTCAAAGATGCAGAGCCGTCAGTCGGGCGCGGGGTTGCCACTAAACGCCCCAGGTCTTGTAAAAAATTCGCGGTGCCAGCGGCGGGGAGTCAGCATGACCGCACGAGGTTCGTCTTCAAACATCCACCGAGCAAAGTTGTGGCGAGTCCATTCGTTGGTGTTGGCAATTCGAAGCGCAGCACGGGCTCCGACCTGTCGTGCCAAAATTTTTCCGAGAAGATGAGACATCCGATGATCGGCAAGAAGTTCTTTGTCAAGTGCACGAGAATAACTGTCGCGTACATCTTGTGGAGCCATTCCAGAGACGATGGCATCTGCAGCAAGGATTCCGGTGAGCAAAGCTTGTCCGATACCTTCCCCTGTCAGCGTGTCAGAGGCGCAGACGGCGTCACCAATAAAAAGCACACGACCTGCACTGCGAGTGGCAGTATCAATGCACGCCGGAATCGGCCATGCCGTGTGACGCCCCTCCCGAGCAAAGTCAGGACCGAGCGCTACAGAGATATGCGCGCGCATCGGAAGTTCTTGCCAGAGCGAATTCATGTATTGCACGCCGTGATCAGAAGTTCGCAATACGCCAAAACCAAAATTTACGCGGTTACCAGGAAGAGGGAAGGACCACGCATAGCCGGGCAAAAGGTCGGGCTCAAACCACACACATAGTTGTTTGCTTGCGACGCCTGTGACGTTGCAAAAATATTGCCGAAAGGCGTGCCATTCGCCTAAATACGAAGGAGTGCTTAAACCAAGTGCACGCCTAACCGGAGACCACATTCCGTCTGCAGCGACGACAAAGTCAGCAGTCATTGGACCACTAGATGTCTGAATCTCAACCCAATCGTTGTCGTTGCGAAGAACTGACTCAAATGAAATGTTTTCTTGAACAGTAATTCCGTATGACCGCGCCAACACAACGAGTGCGTTGTCGAGTTGTATCCGCGGAGCAATGGCAGCGAACTGCCCATTATTGGTCGGCAGTGGTAACGAAATTTCTCGACCAGATGGGGAGCGCAACCAGGCAGAGTCACACTGATACCAATCTGGCACCATCTCAGGGCGCAGTCCCAATTGTTCAAGTAGTCGCAATGCGCCAGTTGTTAGACCATCTCCACAGCATTTATCACGCGGAAACGTTGCCTTGTCCAAAACAGTGACCGCACAGCCTTGTTGATGCAATGTGAGGGCACTAGCGATTCCGGCGGGACCGGCACCAATTACGAGAACAGATCTAGACACAATAAATCAGGCTAGGGCGCTTCTACGGCTGTGCTCTTGTGAAGCAGGATTCTCTAGGATAAGAAGTTCATCGCCGCATCTTGGGTGTGGCTAGAAGGGAAGTTATGGCACGGTTATGTGAAGGGCGCGTGGCGATTGTCACGGGTGCTGGGCGAGGGATTGGTCGCGAACATGCACTGAGTTTGGCTACGCATGGCGCGCGAGTGGTGGTTAATGATCTTGGCGGTGGTATTGACGGCAGCGGCGGAGATATTTCTCCTGCTCGGTCGGTGGTCAATGAAATTCTTGCGATGGGCGGCGAGGCGGTTGCTAACGGTGATGACATCTCGAGTTGGGATGGAGCACAAAGACTAGTTGACATAGCGGTCGCAACTTTTGGTGATTTGCATGTCGTCGTGAACAATGCCGGAATATTGCGCGACAGGATGCTTGCCAATATGAGCGAAGAAGAATGGGATGCCGTTATCAAGGTGCATCTCAAGGGAACATTTGCACCTGCACGATGGGCTGCTGCATATTGGCGTGGCCGCTCCAAAGAAGGTCATGCTGTCAGCGGACGAATCATCAACACAACATCTGTGTCTGGCATCTATGGCAATATCGGACAGACCAACTACGGTGCTGCCAAAGCTGGCATCGCAGCATTTACCAACATTGCTGCGCTCGAACTTGCTCGTTATGGAGTGACTGTCAACGCTGTTGCTCCTGTTGCGCTCACTCGTATGACTGAAGGTCTTGGTGCGGCGCCAGAGACAGATCACGAACGCGACATGCGTTCACCAAAATGGATCGCGCCAATTGTGACGTGGCTCGCGTCAGAAGAAAGTGCCGCCGTCTCAGGATGTGTCTTTGAGGCAAGTGGTCAAGTGTTGGCCATTGCTGAAGGTTGGCATCGGGGTCCACGCGTTGGGCCAGAGGCAGACCCAACGCGACTTGGCCCGATTGTTGAGCAGTTGCTTGCTCAAGCGCGACCAAGCGCAGGCATGGACGGCGAAGAAGGCTCGTATCCACAAACCACGTTAAAGAAATAGTTTGAAGAAATAAATCCGTACGAATACATCTGCAACATCACACAGAAAGACACATGACATGGCACTTAATCCAGAAGCAGTAGGAACCGAAGGTGATGCGTTTGAAGCATCATGGACAAGCAAAGATGCACTCTTATACGCCGTAGGCGTCGGTGCCGGAACCAGCGAACTGCCGTACACGACTGAAAATACCAAAGATGTACAGCAGCAAGTACTGCCCACGTTCCCAGTCGTCGTAGGCATGTCTGGTGGTGGCGCGAGTCCAATGCGAAACATTGGTCAGTTCAATCCAGCAATGTTGGTGCACGGACAACAAGCCGTCACGTTGCATCGTCCTTTGCCCGTGACCGGAACAGTCATCATGAAAGGTCGCGTTACGGCGATGTATGACAAGGGCAAAGCGGCCGTTGTTGTGACATCTACCGAAGCCGTAGACAAAGCAGACGGCAAGCCAGTATTTACGAATACATCCTCAGTATTTATTCGAGGGGAAGGTGGATGGGGTGGCGAGCGCGGACCAAGCGGACCTCAAAATGTTGCCCCAGATCGCGCACCTGATCATGTGGTGTCGTACAAGACGCTTCCCGAACAAGCACTCATCTATCGCTTGAACGGCGACCGCAATCCATTACACAGTGATCCGTCATTTGCCGCCATGGGCGGATTCGATCAGCCGATTCTGCACGGACTCTGCACGTATGGTTTTACCGGTCGAGCATTGTTGCACTCGCTATGCGGTGGTGACTCTGCAAAGTTCACCCATATTGAGGGACGATTTGCATCCCCAGTTCTGCCTGGTGAAGAACTCACGGTGCAGATGTGGGTGACCTCATCAGGCGAGGCCGTATTTTCTACTTTGGTGGGGGAACGACTGGTCATCGATCAAGGATTGGTGCGTTTTAAGGGCTAAATCCCTGATTCCCGCAAAACCCGATAAGAATAGTCAGGTATAGGCTAGACTCTCTGGATGCCCCAAATTCGGACCTCAAAAGACAACTTGAGCCAGTCTCTTGCCCAGATCAATCAGGCCTCTAGAGATCTTGAAGATGCCCAGCCTGAAGAGATTATTCGGTATGCCTACGACCTACTTGGCGATGACCTAACCGTGACATGCAGTTTCTCTGATGCGGTACTTGCCCACGTGGCGACAACAGCGGTGCCAGGAATCGAGATCGTATTGCTCGATACGCAGTTTCTATTTGCAGAAACTCATTGGTATGCAACTGAGTTACGCAACAAGTTCAATCTCAACTTGCACATCATGGAGCCACTTGTGCAATCAGAAAATTTGTGGCAAACAAATATCGAGGGCTGTTGTGCTGCACGAAAAGTAGAACCTCTGCAGCGTTTACTCTCCGACAAGACGGGCTGGGTGACAGGTGTTCGACGTGCTGACGCCGAGACGCGCGCAATGACACCGGTGATGGCCTACGACATTGTGCGCAACGTGATTAAAGTCAATCCTTTAGCCACGATGTCCGATGACGATATTGCACTGTATGAGCGGATCCATGAGTTGCCAGAGCATCCACTCGTTGATAAGGGATACTCATCAATCGGATGCTGGCCTTGCACGCGACCAGTAGAGGGTGATGAAGACAAACGATCAGGTCGTTGGGCTGGGCAAGACAAAATTGAGTGCGGACTGCACGTTTAAAAACAAAAAATTGACTTTACGGAAGTAGCAACTGGGCGCGTAAGTGTTGCAATATCGCCTCGACACCTGCATCAACTTCTAGTTCGTCTGTGTGGATATGAATAGATGGCGATGTGGGTCGTTCGTATTCAGAGTCAATACCCGTGAAGTTGGGAAGTTCACCCGCACGTGCTTTTTTGTAGAGCCCTTTGGGGTCACGTTTTTCAGCGACGGCGATCGGTGCGTCAACAAAAACTTCAATGAAACTGTCTTGGCCGATGACTTCTTTGGCGGAAGTTCTTTCAGATTCGAATGGACTGATGAAACAGGCAAGAACAATAATCCCTGCGCTGTTGAGTATCTGTGCCACATGACTAGCTCGCCTTAAGTTTTCAATTCGATCAGCAGTCGTAAATCCCAAGTCTCTGGTTAAGCCGTGTCGTAGGTTGTCGCCATCCAGAAGGTATGTACGTAGTCCCATCGCATGAAGACGCGTTTCAAGAGCATTTGCTAAGGTACTTTTACCGCTTCCGGAAAGACCCGTAAACCAAATAGTGGCACTTCGCTGATGATTGAGTTCTTCTCGATGATGTCGCTCGATTGAAGTGTGCTGCCAAGAAATATTTGAGTCTCGGCGCAAGGAATGTCGAATCATTCCGGCTCCAACTGTCTTGCTCGTCATCCGATCAATAATCACAAAACTGCCGGAATATCTGTTGTCGACATATGGGTCGAAGGCGACTGGTCGATCTGTAGCGAGAACGCAAACAGCGATGTCATTTAGCTCAAGAGTTGAAGCAGCCAAGTGTTCAAGCGTGTTGACGTTGATCTTGTATTTGAGTTTATCAATCATCACGCCAACTGTCTTGGTGCCGATTTTGAGCAAATAAGAGCGATGCGGCATCATCTGGTTTTCGTCAGTCCACACTATGAATGCTTCGAATTGAGTACCTACTTCCGGGGCAGATTCTGGCGAGCACAACAAATCCCCACGGCTGATATCGATTTCGTCGTCCAGCAAGATCTGGATGCTTTCGCCAGCCACAACGTGTTGTCGGTCGCCATCAAAACTTGGCAGCGACGCAACTCGGGATGTTCGTCCGCTTGGCTGTACTTGAATGCTGTCACCCACAGCGAGTGATCCGCTGGCAACAAAACCTAAGTATCCACGAAAATCTTGGTTTGGTCTGCTGACAGATTGCACGTACATTCGAAATGGTTTATCGGGGGACAATATGTGGCCGTCCGTCTCCTCGAGAATGTTCAGAAGCGTTGGTCCGTGGTACCAAGGCATCGCTGCACTTGTCGTAGTGATGTTGTCACCATTGAGCGCAGATACAGGCACAAACGACAAATTTGTGAATCCGAAGTCTCGCGAGAATTCACGGTATTCGTTCTCGATTGATTCAAATACCGCTGCGTCATAGTCCACGAGATCGATTTTGTTAATGGCGACGATGACGTTTGTGATGCCTAGTAGGTGCACCAGAAACGAGTGACGTCTGGTTTGCGTTAGCACGCCTTTGCGCGCATCAATCAGCACAATTGCCAAGTCTGCCGTTGAGGCACCGGTCACCATATTGCGGGTGTATTGCTCATGTCCTGGCGTATCGGCAACAATAAATGTGCGGCGGTCAGTGCTAAAAAAGCGATACGCAACGTCGATGGTGATTCCCTGTTCGCGTTCTGCTTGCAAGCCATCAGTCAGGAGTGCAAAGTCAAGGTTGCCACCTTGTGTTCCGACGCGCTCTGAATCTTGGGACAAAGTGGCCAACTGGTCATCAAAGATTTGCTTTGACTCGTATAGAAGTCGCCCAATAAGCGTGCTTTTGCCATCGTCAACGCTCCCGCATGTGATGAATCGCAAAAGCCCCTTGGACTCCTGAGCGGCCAAGAAATCTGCAACTGGTCCGGTGGGTTGAGAAGAATGCTTTTTCATCAGAAGTAGCCCTCAATTTTTTTCTTCTCCATTGAGCCAGCACCGTCATGATCGATGAGGCGTCCCTGTCGTTCGGATGTAGTTGCCGTGAAAAGCTCAGTCAAGATGCCTTCAAGGTCTACTGATTCACTATCGACGGCTCCAGTGAGTGGATAACACCCAAGAGTTCTGAAACGAACCAGACGTTGTTCGATTGATTCACCTTTGCGAAGCTTCATTCGATCGTCATCAACCATGATGAGCATTCCGTCTCGCGAAACAATTGGACGCACTTTGGCGAAGTACAAAGGAACAACAGGGATTGCTTCTAAATAGATGTATTGCCAGACATCGAGTTCTGTCCAGTTGGAAAGCGGAAATACTCGGATTGATTCACCTGCGCCGTGACGAGCATTGTAGATGTTCCAGAGTTCGGGTCGTTGATTCTTGGGATCCCAGACATGTTTGTCAGATCGAAAAGAAAAGACACGCTCTTTGGCGCGAGATTTTTCTTCGTCGCGTCGCGCCCCACCAAAGGCCAGATCAAAGTTGTACTTGTCGAGTGCTTGCTTGAGTCCTTGTGTCTTCCACATATCTGTGTGTACCGACGAGCCATGATCGAATGGATTGATGCCGAGTTCGATGCATTCAGGGTTTTGGTGAACCAGAAGATCTGCGCCAACGAGTTCAACCATCTTGGCTCGAAACTCGATCATCTCGCCGAACTTCCAGGTGGTGTCGACATGCAACAACGGGAATGGCAGAGGCGCTGGATGGAAGGCCTTTTGAGCAAGATGCAACATGACACTGCTGTCTTTGCCAATCGAGTACAACATCACCGGATTGATTGCCTCTGCAACGGCCTCCCGTATGATGTGAATTGCCTCTGCCTCTAGCAGTTGCAGATGGCTGAGTTGTGACTGCGGCTGTACCTTCACCGCATCATTCTAGAGTGCTTGCAATGTTTTGGCACAGTGTTATTTGGTGACGTGTTCGCGCATTCTCTTTTGAATCAAGTCCCGTCGTTGTTGCAATTCTCGATAAGTCAGGGAATTCGTCGAATTGTCGACACCGAAGCTGGCTTTAACACTGTCGAAATTAAATTCAACAGCGCTTGGGTCGATGCCGAGATCACGGCCAAGAGTCTCACCATGTCGCTGGGTGAACACCTTTGAGATTGTGGCAACTTCTGCTAGCAGATCTAAGTTGGGGGCAAGTCGCGCGATTGCGCCATCAAGAAAGACCATGTTCTTGACATACAGCATGAGTTCTTTGGGAAGTTTTGCTCCGTAAGCCAAGAGCGCTTTAACGATTCGTTGTACTTCTTTGACCAACTCTTCGCCCGTAAGTGTGGTGGGGTCAATTGTCGTTTGATCGAGTCGCAGATCACGGATAACGGCATCGATATCTGAATCAAGTGGAAGTGCCCCGAGGTCTCGCAATGCCAAGACTTGACCGTGTAGATCATTTGTTGATGCTCCGAGCATGAGGCGCAAGAACGCGATTCTTCGCGACGAACTGAGTCTTCCGACGATTCCAAAGTCCAACAAGGCGGTTCGACCGTCTTGCATGACAAATAAGTTTCCGCCATGCAGGTCGCCATGAAACACGCCGTGAATAAGTGCGCCTTCCATGAAGGCGATGAGTCCTGTGCGGATGATATTTTCGGTATCAATTCCAGCATCCTGAATAGCCGCTACATCATCAAATTTAAAACCGCTAAGTTCTTCCATCACCAAAACTCGTCGAGTTACCAGAGTCGGATGGGGACGGGGGATGACGTATCCCTCTTGACCGAGATCTCGCATCATGCGAGCAAGATCAAGCATGTTGGCTGCTTCCATTCGAAAATCAAGTTCTTCCACGATTGTTTCGGCGAACAACTCCACAAGTGCAGGCGGATTAGCGAGTGCTGCCACGGGGATACGTCCGATGAGATGTGGCGCTAGCCACGACATCACCCGAAGATCTTTGCGCACCATTACCGATACGGCGGGTCGTTGTACTTTGACAACTACATCTTCTCCGGTTAGTAGTCGCGCCCGATGAACTTGAGCAATTGATGCCGCAGCAAGGGGTGTGGAGTCAAGCCACGAAAAGATATCTTCTATGTGGGCTCCGAGATCTTGTTCAATGGTCAATCGCACCGACGCAAATGTTTCGGCGGGCACTTGATCACGGCAACGCTTAAATTCATCAACAAGTTCTGCAGGGAATAATCCTTCACCACTGCTAATGATTTGACCCAGTTTGATGTACGTTGCTCCAAGTTTTTCGACGGCCCGGCGAAGACGCAAAGAGACATTGGCACGAGATTCGACATCGGAAGAGAATAATCCGCGACGTTTTCGAACATACCAAGGCACAAGGGCAATCAAAAAAACAATTACGACAACGCCCATGCGCGCTAGTGGCGGAAGACGTCGCGATTTTGTTAGTTCCGGAACTTCGGCTTGGGCTTTCTTGCGCAAGGCAACGGCAGTCGTGGTCCATGCAATATTTGTGTCGGGAACTTGCCAAGGCGCAGTGGATGAGAAGGCGCCCCAAGCGAGGTCGCCCGAATACGTGGGGGTCACTTCTCCATTCTGCCGTATCAATTTATGAGTTGGCTAGCCGTGCGTCACAGTAAGGTCTAAACAATGACGCAGGACACCACGGCACCACTGGCTGGCGTGAAGGTGGTTGAACTAGGCGTCTGGGTGGCAGGTCCAGCGGCTGGTGGGCTGATGGCTGACTGGGGAGCTGATGTCATCAAGGTTGAACCAGCCCAAGGTGATCCCCAACGCAATGTGTTTCGTGCTCTTGGAATAGATGCTCAAATCGGTGAGCCTCAATTTGAAATCGATAACCGTGGCAAACGATCGGTTGTTCTTGACTTACGCAGTGATGACGGCAAGCGCACGATGCTTGCTTTGTTATCAGATGCAGATGTATTTATTACGAATGTTCGTCTACCCGCGTTGCGCAGACTTGGACTCGATCCAGATGCAATTCGTGCCGCGTTTCCGCGACTGATTTACGGACTACTAACTGGATATGGATCGCAGGGCCCCGACGTTGATCGACCTGGATACGACACCGGTGCGTTCTGGGCGCGCTCAGGGTTGGCACACACCACCGTGTCGCCTGATCAATTGCCGCCAGCCATTCGGTCGGGTCAAGGTGATCACACCACCGGGATAACCCTCGTCAGCGGCGTGATGGCTGCCTTGTTTGACCGAGAACGCACAGGGCAAGGTCGACTTGTCTCGACGAGTTTGTTGCGCACCGGTATCTACACATTGGGTTGGGATATTGGCGTGTATTTGCGCTTTGGAAAACGCGAAAGCACAAAACCCAGGGCACGACTGCGTGCTCCATTGATGAACTCATATCGTTGCGCAGATGGTCGTGCTTTTTGGTTGCTCGGCCTAGAGGCCGACAGACATTGGCCAGCGCTTGTTGGCGCCATCAACCGACCAGATTTGGCTACAGATGAAAGATACGTTGATGCACGTGCTCGATTAGTAAACAGCGAAACCCTGATTGCCACGCTGGATGAAATTTTTGCGACAGAACCGATTGCTGTGTGGACGCGCAAGTTCGACGAGCAAGATGTGTGGTGGGCTCCGATCAACTCGATTCCAGATGTTGTTGCGGATTCGCAGGCGATTGCAGCAGGTGCTTTTATTGAGATGAATCCCCGTGAGGGCGAACAGCCATATCGCGCTGTAAATTCACCTGTCGACTTTGATGGCTACACATTTCGTCCTGGTCAAGTGCCGCGAGTCGGTGAACACGAACCTCGTTGGTGATTATTTATTACGCCACTTGTCACCCCAGAGGGCATCAAGTATGGGCTCTTTGAACTCTTGACGACAAATCAAAAAATCGGGTAGCCATGTATCGGGCTTGTTGTAGACGAGCGGCGAACCATCAAGTCGACTGGCATGCAGACCCGCAGCCATTGCAACCGCAGCAGGAGCGGCCGAGTCCCATTGGTGCATCCCGCCGTCATGTATATAAATATCCATGTCTCCCATAACAACTGACATTGCTTTTGCGCCTGCGCTTCCGAGTCGAAATGCATCACAGTCAAGTTCTTGAGCAACGATGATTGCAGAATACGGTGCGCGTGACCTAGATGTCACTAGACGAGGTTTATCGCTCGTGCGCTGTGGCAAAACCGCTGGAGGAGCAGTGCTGAATACTTTGTCAACTGCAGGTAGCGACACGGCGGCCGTCACAAAATGATCAAGGCTCCAGAGCGCAATATGAACTGCCCAGTCTTGGCGATTTTCACCGTACTCTGTTGTGCCATCGAGCGGATCAATAATCCAGACACGTTGCACGCTGAGTCTATGCCTGCTGTCCGTGCCTTCTTCGGAGAGCACGGCGTCATTTGGTCGCACACGCGAAAGCATGTCAAGCAAAAAGTAATGCGCTTTGGCATCGCCAGAATCGCGAAGGTTCCACATCGTTGTTCCGTCAGAAATCAATTCATCGCGCAAGGACACCAAGAGTCGGCCAGCATGCACAGCAAGAGCAGTAGCTAGATCATTGTCATTGAGATTGTCCCAGTCGATTTCAGCGTGCGTACTCACTCAGAACCACGCACAAGATCGATGGTTTGGCGAACGAGTTGTCGTGCGGTGTCTTCGTTTGCGCCTTGAGTAATGAGTTCGTTGACTCGCAACTCAATTTTTTCGGCGAGTACGTCAGTGAACACATCGATGCGAGGATTTTTCGTTGTTGCTGCAGCGGTAATCAAAATGATGGCCGCGATGGCAGTAATGAGCCCAAATGAAACCACGTATCCTTCATTGTTGCCCCTGATGGACGAGATAATCATGGCAGGGACGCCTGCGATAAAGATGCACACGCACAAGTAACGAAGCACGCGTAGAGACATGATCTAGCGAACCAACGGTTTGTATTTAATACGATGAGGTTGTTCGGCAGCAATTCCTATCTCTTTGCGGCGCCATGATTCATATTCAGAAAAGTTTCCCTCAAACCAGCGCACGTAACTGTCACCCTCAAAGGCCAAGACATGGGTCGCAATGCGATCTAAAAACCAACGATCGTGACTAATGACAACTGCACATCCCGGGAATTGCTCGAGCGCATCTTCAAGCGCACGAAGAGTGTCGACGTCTAGGTCATTAGTGGGTTCGTCAAGCAACAAGAGGTTTCCGCCACGCTTAAGTAATTTGGCTAAGTGGACTCTGTTGCGTTCTCCACCTGATAAGTCACCAACAAGTTTTTGTTGATCGCTGCCTTTGAAATTGAAGCTTGCAACATAGGCGCGGCCGTGCACCTCGCGATTTCCGATCTTCATGTGTTCGATGCCACCAGTGATTTCTTCATAGACGCTGAGCGTGTCATCAAGAGAGTCGCGATTTTGATCGACATAACTCATCACGACAGAATCTCCAATTGTCACGGTGCCCGAATCAGGGGCTTCTTGTCCGGCAAACATGCGAAACAATGTTGTTTTACCGGCACCGTTAGCGCCAATGATTCCGACAATGCCAGCAGGTGGCAATGAAAACGTCAGGTTGTCGATGAGCATGCGCTCTCCGAATCCCTTGGTCAGGCCGTCGACTGCGATGACAATGTCTCCAAGGCGTGGTCCGGCGGGAATAGTTATTTCAAGGCGGTCTGGTCCGTATTCAGCAGCAGTGGCTTGGGCGTGCAACTTGTCATAGGCGGCCAAACGAGCCTTCCCTTTTGCTTGGCGCGCCTTTGCTGACATGCGCACCCATTCGAGTTCGCGTGCCAACATACGCGTGCGCGAGTCGCTTGACTTTTCTTCGCTCAGCAATCGGGCTTGTTTTTGTTCGAGCCAACTTGAGTAGTTGCCTTCAAACGGATAGCCACGACCACGATCAAGTTCAAGGATCCATTTGGCGGCATTATCCAAGAAGTACCTATCGTGGGTGATGGCAACAACGGTTCCTGGGTATTCCTGCAGAAAACGCTCAAGCCAGTCAACGCTCTCGGCGTCCAAGTGGTTAGTGGGTTCGTCAAGCAGCAACAGATCCGGACGACTAAGCAGCAATCGACACAACGCCACTCGGCGAGCCTCGCCGCCAGACAGAGTGGTGACGTCAGCATCATTGGGAGGACACCTAAGTGCGTCCATAGCGATTTCTACGTTGCGATCAAGGCTCCATGCATCAGTTGCTGCAATCTTGTCTTCGAGTTGAGCTTGGAGTACGCCCACTTTGTCGTAGTCGGCGTCGGGGTCTGCCCACATTGCCATGACCTCGTCGTATCGAATCAGCAAATCACGAATTGGTGCAACGCCATCCATCACGTTGCCCAAGACATCTTTTGACGCATCGAGATGGGGCTCTTGCTCAAGGAGCCCGACACTAAAACCAGGGGTCAGGCGAGCTTCACCAGTAAAGCCATCATCAAGGCCAGCCATGATGCGCAACAGACTCGACTTGCCACTGCCGTTATTGCCGATAACGCCGATCTTGGCCCCAGGATAGAAAGACAGTGAGATGTCCTCCAGAATGGTGCGGTCGGGAGGGTAGAAGCGTCCCAATTTATAACAGGTGTAAATGAACTCGTGTGCCACGGTGAAAAGACGCTACTTGATTACACCCCCAGGCACCCTTTCGGTGCTACTTTCTTTATAGGTCATCACGGTGATGGCCACGTTAAGGGGTTTATTGACATGACTGCTCTTGAGTTACTTACCCGTGATTACTTCGGCACTTTTGCCTTCCGCTGGCTTCACGTATTGGCTGGAATCACATGGATCGGGTTGCTGTATTACTTTAACTTTGTGCAGGTGCCTGGCTTTGCAGCCTTTGGTGACGAGGGCAAGGCGCGCAATATTGCCATCAATCAGATTGCCCGTCGCGCCTTGTGGTGGTTTCGTTGGGCCTCTGTTGCCACTCTGGTGACCGGAATCTTGATTACTGGGTTAATCAAGGGTTACTTCAAAGATTTTATGTCTGCAGACAACGGCAACGGCATTGGTCATAATGTGGCGATCAGCATCGGAATGGTTTTAGGAATCACGATGGCAGCAAATGTTTGGATGGTTATCTGGAAAAATCAAAAGGTCGTGCTTGCAAATGCCGTCAATGTTCTTGACGGAAAAGAAGCAGACCCCAATAGTCCTGTGGCAGGTCGCAAAACAATGCTGGCCTCGCGCCAAAACATGGTCTTTTCGGTATCAATGCTGTTTTTTATGATCGGTGCTGGCCACTTCTACAACGGTGCATTTGAGGGAGCGACGAGCGGCTGTGCTTGGACTTTTTTCGTTATCGCCATCGTCATCGTGGCAATTCTTGAAATTAATTGTCTTGGACTGATTGGCGGAATAAAGGCCGGCAACAAGATGCTATGGCCCTATGAGAGCCACAAAAATGCGATTATTACATCGTTCGTGTTGTGGCTAATCTTGTGGTTGGCGTCGGAGATCTTGCTCGCATAACGCAATTAGTTACTGGACTACGAACGTGGCTTTCATGTTGGCATGTCCGGGAACATCGCACAACAGCTGATAAGTACCTGCTTCAAGCGTCACAGAACCAGTGTCTGTTGATCCCTTTTTGCCAATCACCAATTTAAAGTTTGCGACTTTGACGTCGTCTTTGGCGATGATCAATGTGTGCCGAACGGTGTCTTGATTGACATAGGCAAAAGCAATGTTGCCGGCGGGAGTAGGGCCGTATTGGACGACGTCAAAGCGCAGGCTTGGAACGGCGGTCACGACCATTGCGTTTGGTGCAAATGTCGCCGCGGGGCTGCTTGAGCCACCCCCTCCACACGATGCTAAGAGGGCTCCCAGGGTCATGGCAGAAAGAATCATAAAAGAGCGTGAGCGGAAATGTTTCATGTGACGAAATCTACTGCCCAAGTAGGTTATTGGCACGAAGGAGAGGGGTATTGGCAAGTACCATTTGTCACGCGGACACAATGGTTCGCAATTTTGCCTGTAATGACTAAAAGTTCAGGCTAAAAACTCTAAAGGCACCACATATGGCTGACAGCACAGATCAAATAGAGGAGTTCGGGGCAAACTCGTGGCTCGTCGAGGAGATGTTTGAACAGTTTCAAAAGGACGCTTCATCGGTGTCAGGGCCGTGGCGCGAATTCTTCAGTGATTTTCGGAGCGCATCCCAAGGTTCAAGAAACGTCAGTGCCGCTAAGGCTGTTCAGCGTGCGTCTATTGCCGCCCCAGAACCAACGAGTGCGTCAGTAAGCAAGACGACGCCCAGGCAGGTAGCCAGCCCACACGCTGTCCCTGAGCCAATTAGAGGTGCGGGCGCAGCAATTGTTGCCAACATGGAGCGCAGTCTTGGCGTGCCAACGGCAACAAGTTTTCGCAATGTTCCTGCCCGTTTGCTTGAGGTCAATCGCAAGGCCATGAACGAGCATCAATCGAGGCATGGATTAAGCAAGATTTCTTTTACGCACATCATCGCATATGCGGTCGTGCGATCAATAGCAGATGCTGTTCCCAACATGAACAATGCGTATATTGCAGACCCTGACGGCAAGCCTCAAGTCATTCGTCACCCCCACGTCAATATTGGTCTTGCCGTAGACGTTGACAAGGGCAACGGTACGCGCACATTGGTGGTGCCAGTGTTGCGTCAAGCAGATCTCTTGTCATTTGCAGATTTCTTGGTGTCTTACGACGAAATAATTCGAAAAGTAAAGAGCAACAAACTAACTGTTGATGATTTCCAGGGGGCCAACGTCAGTCTCACAAATCCTGGAACCATTGGAACAGCGCAATCAGTCCCACGACTGATGCCAGGACAAGGCGTCATCGTTGGGGTCGGCAGCATTGATTATCCGGCAGAGTTTCAGGGCAGTGATAAAACAACGCTCAATACTTTGGGTGTTTCTAAAGTTGTCACGATCACAAGCACCTATGACCATCGCATTATTCAGGGTGCTGAGAGCGGACTCTTCTTAAAGCATGTACACGAGTGTTTAGTTGGCGACCATGGGTTCTACGACGAGATGTTCCGCAGTCTTCAAGTGCCGTATCAAGCAGTGAAGTGGCTGTCAGATACGAGCCCGTTGAATCGAGAAGAATCCCAGATGCATAAACAAATGCAGGTCAGTACTTTGGTGCGCGTACATCGCGTGCGTGGACACTTGATAGCAGACCTTGATCCACTGCATTTTAAAGAACCCAGATTGCCCCGTGAACTCGACCCCACCACGTATGACCTAACCATTTGGGATCTTGAGCGCGAGTTCTTAACAGGTGGTGTTGCTGGTAGCACCAAAATGAAACTCGAAGAATTACTCGGAGTTCTGCGTGACTCTTATTGCCGCACAATCGGTATTGAGTACATGCATATTCAAGACACGGACGAACAGCGGTGGGTGCAGAGCAAAGTCGAAGGTGTCACGTTTACGCCCACGCTCGACGAAAAGTTGCGAATCTTAGGACGGCTCAATGCTGCAGAAGCGTTTGAGAAGTTTCTTGCCACAAAGTATGTCGGAACAAAGCGATTTGGCCTTGAAGGGGCAGAGTCAATGATTGCCATTTTGGACGAAGTTTTGTCCCATGCTGCAGACCAAAAACTTGATGGTGCAGTGCTGGGAATGATGCACCGAGGACGACTCAACGTGCTGGCCAACATAATGGGTAAAAGCTACGACCAGATCTTTCGTGAATTTGAAGGACATATTGATCCATCGTCAGTGCAGGGGAGCGGCGACGTGAAATATCATCTTGGCGCACACGGCACTTATGCGTCGCCAACAGGTGCGTCATTGCCGATCGAACTCGCAGCAAACCCGAGTCATCTAGAAACAGTTGACGGAATTGTTCTAGGAATGGCGCGCGCGGCGCAAGACAATATAGAACCACCAAATGCTTTTAGCATTTTGCCGATTTTGATTCATGGTGATGCTGCTTTTGCTGGACAAGGTGTTGTGGCTGAATGTCTAGCAATGAGTGATATTTCGGGCTATCGCGTTGGTGGAACCGTGCATCTCATTGTCAATAATCAAATTGGCTTTACAACGTCTCCCCAGTTTGCTCGTTCGTCGTTATATTCGAGCGACGTGGCCAAGACAGTGCAGGCGCCGATTTTCCATGTCAACGGAGACGACCCAGAAGCGTGCGTGCGGGTAGCAAAGTTAGCTTTTGAGTATCGTCAAAGATTTCACAAAGATGTTGTCATCGATATGGTGTGTTACAGACGCCATGGACATAACGAGGGCGATGACCCTAGCTACACCCAGCCACTGATGTATCGAGCTATTGCAGACCAACGCAGTGTGCGCAAGTTGTATGTAGAGACATTGGTAAAACGTGGAGACATCACGCTTGAAGTTGCAGAGCAAGTTTTAATGGATTACCAAAGCAAGTTGCAGATTGCTCTTGACGAGACTCGCGCCGAAGCAGAAAAAGCTGTAAAAGTAGCTAAGCCACCAAAGCCCATTGGCGTGCGTGATCATGTCAATACAGGTGTTCCTCGCGCGACGCTTGACAAAATATTTTCTCAACTGACTGCATACCCAGAGGGTTTCACGCCACATCCCAAGTTGCTCAAACAGTTTGAGCAACGCAGCAAGATCTACGAAACCGAACAGACCATTGAGTGGGCCACCGGAGAAGCATTGGCTATCGGCTCACTGTTGCTAGATGGGTTTAGCGTGCGGCTGACCGGAGAAGACACGCGTCGCGGAACATTTAGCCAGCGACATGCGGCATTGATTGACTTTGAAACCGAACAGAACTGGATCCCGTTGCAAGAAATTCCAGATGCCAAAGGTCAGTTCTGGACATATGACTCGTTGCTGTCAGAGTACGCAGCAGTTGCCTTTGAATATGGGTACGCCCATACGAATCAAGATTCGCTGGTGGTCTGGGAAGCACAATTCGGTGATTTCATCAACGGGGCACAGATTGTCATTGATCAATATCTTGTTGCGGCGGAGGACAAATGGAAACAAAGTAATGGATTGGTTTTGCTTCTGCCACACGGATTTGAAGGACAAGGTCCAGAGCACTCAAGTGCACGCATAGAACGCTTCTTGCAATCCTGCGCTGAAGACAACATTCAGGTCTGCAATGCCACAACGGCCGCACAGTATTTTCATCTTTTACGACGACAGTTACTCAGTGACATCCGCCGACCGCTGGTTATTTTTACACCAAAGCAGCCATTGCGAATGAAACAAAGCAGATCTTCAATCACCGACCTCACAACTGGTTCATTTGAAGAAGTTCTTGACGACCCCTTCGTCGCCGATCGTGCGTCGGTGCAAAGAGTTGTGCTGTGCAGCGGAAAAGTTGCGTGGGACGCCATGTCTGAGCGTGATAAAAGAACAAGTCATGCCGCAATTGTTCGTGTTGAGCAGTTGTATCCGTTTCCGCTTGACCGGATCGCCACCGTCTTGCAGGGTTACCCAAATGCCAAAGAAGTGGTGTGGTTGCAAGAGGAGCCCGAAAACATGGGGGCATGGCATTTCGTCGAGCACCGTATCTGGCGACTCAAAGAACAGGGCTATGACTTGAGTCAAGTATCAAGGGTCGAGTCCGGAAGTCCAGCCACTGGCTCAAAAGCTATTCACGATCAAGAACTCACCGACTTAATGGACGAGGCATTGACAGGCTGCTAAAAATTAATTCCGGTGATAATGCCTAGTTCGGAAATGGCGTCAATCGGATCAACAACTTTTATTGTGCGCATCCCCATGGCTGCTGCTGGTTTGAGATTTATTCCGAGGTCATCCAGAAACACACATTCGGTGGGATCAACATTGAGCATCTCACAGGCAATCTCGTAAAAGCGTGGCTCTGGCTTACGTACGCCTACTTTGCTGCTCTCAACAATTACATCGAACCGCTCCATCACTGCGTTCAAGGCTAATGCGCGTTGTGCGGAGGGTTCACTGTTAGTCACCATGTCACTGTTAGTCACCATGTCACTGTTAGTCACCATGTCACTGTTAGTCACCATGTCACTGTTAGTCACCATGTCACTGGTAGTCACCATGTCACTGGTAGTCACCATGTCACTGTTAGTCACCATGTTGTTAGTAAGACAGGCGGTTTTGAAACCTGCCGCAATAACTGCATCAAGAGCGGCAATCATATTTGGCCTGATGTCGCCTGATAGCAATGCCAACACATCGGCACCTGGTACTCGGTGTCCGCGAGCATCGCTTTCCTGGGCAAAGAGTTCATCAAATTCTGCTGGAGAGATGTCACTGCGTTCCAGTAAGGCCCACGCATTGGAGTGGGGGTTGCTGGAGTTGATGGTGCGAATAAAGTCCTTGGGCAGGCCAGCTGCTGATTCATAGCGGTTAAAAGCCTCAAAAGGGCTCGTGAGGATCACCCCACCAAAGTCCCACAGCACGGCACGAAGGGGCAGGGATGACATCTGAGGCATCGTAGGGGGGTGGACGCGTTTTACACCTAGCGGGGTGCTTGACTGACGGTGTATGAAAAAGCACGTGATTGTCGATGGGTCCAATATGGCCACAGAAGGCCGCAGTCAGCCGAGTCTGGCGCAGCTCAGCGAAGCAGTGGCATCACTCATGAAAGAGTTTCCGAGCATCATCGTCACCGTTGTGGTGGACGCCACGTTTGGTCATCGGATCAACAAAAAAGAGCAAGCAGAGTTTGATGATGCAGTTAATAACAACGAGTTGGTAGCTCCGCCAGCCGGAGCGATAGGTCGCGGTGACGCATTTGTTTTGTCGATTGCCCACAAGGTCAACGGAACAATCCTATCCAACGACAGTTATCAAGAGTTTCATGGCAAATACGAGTGGCTTTTTGACGAAGGTCGATTGCTTGGCGGAAAACCGGTTCCAAATGTTGGGTGGGTTTTTGTTGAGAGGTTGCCCGTGCGTGGATCAACAAGTCGTCGAGCGATGAATAGCGGCGGAAGAGTCGTGGAGAAAAATCCACAGAAGTCAAGTGCTGCGGCCAGCAAACCAATGCCAGTGCCAAAGGCACCACCTCCTGGTGCGCGCGTGCGAGACACTAACGATGTAATGCCGTTTTTAACTTTTGTTGAAAAATCTCCAGTCGGATCGATGGTCAAAGCGCGGGTTGATGCCTACACCTCACATGGCGCAAATTTGTCAATTGGAGAAGTGCTCGGATACATGCCATTGCGACTCATCAGCAACCCTGCGCCACGAAGCGCCCGTGATCATTTCAAAATTGGCGAAGTCGTAGCAGTTGTCGTTGCAGGTTTTAATCCGGGTCGGCGCAGTGTTGAACTGGGCATGCCTGCCATGGTTGCGCCAATGGCAAAAAAGAAATCCCCAGCGGCAGCCAAAAAGAAGCCGATCGTCAAGCCAATGGCAAAAAAGAAATCCCCAGCGGCAGCCAAAAAGAAGCCGATCGTCAAGCCAATGGCAAAAAAGAAATCCCCAGCGGCAGCCAAAAAGAAGTAGTCCACCTAGTTTGGCTCCATTCTTTTTTACTAGCGTCTCATTGTGCTAATCGCCACCTGGAACGTCAATTCGCTAAAGGCACGCTTGCCTCGGGTTACTGAATGGCTGAGCGATGTACAGCCAGATATTTTGTGTGTGCAAGAAACAAAATTAGCCCAAGATGTTTTTCCCACGGCAGAACTCACTACTCTTGGCTATGAGAGTGCACATTTTGGGCAAGGCCGCTGGAACGGTGTTGCCATCATGTCGCGGGTCGGACTAACAGATGTTGTCGCCAACTTTGATGCGAGTGTCGAACAAGACCACGAAGCACGAATTATTTCTGCAACGTGTGGAGGGGTGCGAGTGTCATCCGTCTATGTTCCCAATGGCCGCGCCCTAGACAACGATCATTACACCTACAAGTTGTCATGGATGGCTCGGTTACGCCAGCACCTTGATGCAACATGCAGCCCAACTGACGATGTCATTGTCACGGGCGACTTTAATATTGCGCCAGAAGACCGAGATGTTTTTGATATCACCAAATTCGAGGGAGCAACGCACGTCAGCCAAGCCGAACGAGACAGCCTTACTAACGTATGCGAGTTTGGACTTACAGATACCTTCCGACGTTTTCATGACGAGGACAAACTGTATTCGTGGTGGGACTACCGCGGTGGTGATTTTCACAAGGGTCACGGCATGCGCATCGACTATGTGTTGGCTAGTGCCAGCGTTGCAGAACGCTCAACATGGACAATCATCGATCGCAACGCACGCAAGGCAGAACAACCAAGCGATCACGCACCTGTGTTGCTCAAGTTTGAGAGGAAATAAAATATGTCAGAAATAAAACCAGGCGCTGGTCTGTCATTTCCGACTTTTCATGAGCGCTCCGAACAGATGAGTCAACTTGATCTGGCGCGAGTCGAGCTCACCAACAAAATACGTGATCTCATCAGAGATGCTTTTATAACTAGCGCTGGTCTTGATGCCGTACAAAAAGCAACAGATTTTGTGTCGCTTGCACTTGAGCAAGTGCGCAGTAACGAAAGGCACCCGAGAGAGGTTGAATCCCAGATGGTGTTTCTTGATCGCAGTCCGCTGATGGGTGTAATGAACGCTCTTTCGGTACCACTCGCAATGAGCATTGATGGCACTGGTGATGATCGGTCCATCGTTGGTCGTGTCACTTTTACTGAGCCCTATGAGGGACCACCTGGTCATGTCCACGGTGGTTATGTTGCTGCCGGTTTTGACGAGGTGCTCGGAATGGCTCAATCATTGAGTGGTCGCCCCGGCTTAACCGGAAATCTGTCCGTGACGTATCGCAATCCAGCGCCTTTGTTTGTCGAGCTGGTGTATCGGGGTGTCTGTACCGAAATTATTGGCAGAAAAATCTTTACTAAGGGCACTCTTCATCATGGCGACGTTCTTTGTGCCGAATCAACAGGTCTGTTTTTGTCGATGAAACCCGAAGTAATGGCCAGATTATTTCGTGACCATGAACAAGGCACGCTCACTGATCCGCAATAGCAGCCAAGATTCGAGCGCTGTATCGGGTGCCAATGATTGGTCCTAAAACAGCAACAATGTCTGCATCATTTTGCGGATTAGCACGTATTAGGCGTTGCAGTTCTGCATCAGTTAGTACAGCCTCAGGTGCACAACGAGATGCGCGAGCCGCTGTGTTGCGCCATTGATTAAGTGCGACAGCAAGTGGGTCGCTGACGTGCGGCGCACTTCTGCGCGACCGAATCTCTGGGGTGGGTGGGGCAGGAAGTGATTCACCTAACGGCAACTTTCGCAGAAGCGCGCTTGGACCAGTGCGTTTTCCGCCACGTTTGTCTGTCCATGTAATTACTAGGTGTTGGGCAGCACGCGTGCATGCAACATAGGCAAGTCGACCTTCTTCTTGTTGCGCCTCAGGTGATGTCGCCGAAGAATGGGGGAGTAATCCTGTTTCAGCCCCAGAGACAATCACTGCGGTCCACTCGCGCCCTTTGGCTGCATGAAATGTCAAAACTTCGACGCCATGGTGGTGGTGCGTTGGTGCAGTCGTAGTGACCCATGTCTGAAATGAGCGACCGTCAGCAGGCCCAGAGGGATGCTCTGCCAAATACATTCGAATAGAAGCAGCGATTTCTATAGTGTCATCATCAGTGTCATCGTCAGGCGTATCAATGGCATCAGCAGCCCACACAGCCAGAGCATGCCTGCTCCCCAGTGACGATGCTTCGGCGAGTGCTGCTGTGTAGGCGCGACCAGGGCGAGTTTCTTGTACTGGCACTCGGGCGCTCTGTAGTGCCAGAGCAATCTCTGAAGCCAACTTATTCGTACGGGACAACACAGATATCGAGTTCCATGAGCCAGTGACTGCATGAAGTCGCAGCACTTGTTGACAAATAGATGCGAGTTCTTCTTGTTCGGTGGCACAACGAACAGTAGTAATTGCGGCGCCGTCCGCGCGCAAAGATTTTTCGTTTGTATCGTGTCCAGCATTCTTTAAAACATGCACCGCGGCAGCAACAATCTGAGGCGTACACCGATAGTTGGACGGCAGTTCTACAACATAACTACCTGCTGAAAGATCGGGCAGGTCATTGAACAATGTGGGGTCTGCGCCGTTCCAGCCGTAAATCGCCTGATGTGGGTCGCCCACAATAAATAAATCTGGCGTAGAGCCAACGAGAACGCGCAGAAACGAATACTGCAACGGGTTCATATCTTGGGCCTCGTCAACGTGAATATGACGGTATTGCCACCTGATGGACTCGGCAAAGGCACCGTCATATTTTGCTTCGTGTACAACGAGAGAGATGAGATCATTAAGGTCAAGAACGCCGCGTTTGCGTTTTTCTCTTTCGTAGTCAGTAAATATTTCGATAAAGCGTTTAGTCGTGACGGGCATCCGTCGTCCTCGTTCTTGGATTGCACTTTCGGCTTCTGCTGGTCCAATATTTTGGGCGTGCGCCCAATCGATCAAGGTCATCAGTTCAAACGCACCACCTCCGCGACTATCGACGCCAGCCACGGTGCTCAAGAGTGCCATCCTGTTGGTAATCACAAGTGGAGCACTGCGATTGGAGTCATTGAATCGTTGCTTGAGCAGTCGAAGCGCAATTGCGTGAAATGTGCCAGCGGCAAAGTCATTTAGTCTTGGCGCGTCTTCATCGGCAATGAAACTCAGTGTGCGGATGCGCCGACGCAGTTCTGCTGCAGCTTGGCGAGTAAATGTAATCGCCAAAACATGCTCGAGGTCTGCTGTGCCGTTCGCTGCTCGCCACGCCACCCGCCGAGTGAGCACGGTGGTCTTTCCTGACCCGGCGCCAGCGCGAACGATGACAGTTCCAGAGGTTGCCGTAACCGCTTCTAGTTGTTGTTGGTCAAGGCCAAGCAAAATGTCGTCAAGAAGCACCTCAGACAAACTAGAGGCTCGCTACCATGAACGCCATGCCCTTCCCTCGTCGGCTCTTAAATGACTACGAAACCATCACCCTCGATCTGCATCCGCATTGGTGGTTCTTGGCTCCGGCAGGCGCCGCGACCGGGCTTTCGGCCGTGCTGACACTGACTGCGTTGGCGCAGTTTGATGGCTGGTTCGAGACGCTGACAATATATTTGATGATTGGGGCGCTTGTCGTATCGGCGTCGTGGCTTGTTGTCAAAATGCTGCAATGGCGCACCACCTATTTTGTAGTTACATCTCATCGAGTGATCTATCGACAGGGAGTCCTGGCTCGGCATGGCGTCGAAATGCCGCTCGAGCGAGTGAGCAATGTCAATTTCAAGCAGACAATTTTTGAGCGACTTATCGGAGCTGGGGACTTGATTATTGAGTCCTCGGGCAGTGAGGGGCAGGAGAAATTCAGCGATATCCAGAATCCTGAAGAAGTGCAAAATATAGTTCATGCGGCGCTGCAATCTCGCGACTCCGGGATTGGCAACGGAGCAGGGACTCAAGGAAACAACACGACGAGCGACATTGTCACGCAACTCGAAAAACTTGAAGGATTACTGCAGCGGGGGATCTTGTCTCCTGAAGAATTTGCGCAACAAAAAAACCGCTTACTTGATTAAGCGAGCACCATCTGAGGCCTGAACAGTCCAGCCATTGATTGGGGCATCTACGTCGGCAATGGCAACAATGCATCCACCAAATCCGCCGCCCGTCATGCGTGCTCCGTAGACACCAGGTATTGCATGTGCTGCATGAACCGCTGCATCCATCTGCGCAGTAGAGACATCAAAATTATCACGCAGGCTATTGTGGCTGTCAGTCATAATCGAGCCGGCCTGTGCAAAGTCACCAGAAGCAAGAGCAGAGCAGAACTCGTTCACTCTGACATTTTCTGTGATCACGTGCAATGCACGTTTTTGAATGACTGGATCATCAAGCGCAACCAGGTCAGCAATTTTGGCACTGCGCAGTGGACCAATTATTTCTTGAGCAAGAGTGCACTGCGCAACACGGTCGGAGTACGCACTTCGGGCCAATGTGCGATGAGCGATAAATTGAACAACAATTTTAAGATTGTCAGGAATACATACCGGTGTCATGTCAAGGCTGCTGCAATCAATCAACAATGCGTGTTTTGATTGGCCTGCTAACACAATTAATTGATCCATGATTCCGCACGGAACACCAGTTGCAGCGTGCTCGGCTTGTTGGCATAGTTTTGCTAAAGCAATAATCCCATCGCGACTCCGCGCCGTTGCCCCGAGACTCAGCGCAACGGCTATTTCAAGTGATGCGCTAGAAGATAATCCTGAACCAATCGGCAAAGTTGATGAAATCGTGCCGAAAATCTGCGGGTCGACGTGTTGTTGTTGCAGCAACAGTGCCACGGCATGAACGTATTTACCCCAATGAGAAGGTGGTGGCACAACATCTAAATCAACGATCACATCGTCTACGTCGCTGCGAAATTGAGATGATGTGTTGGTGGAGTGCCAAGTGATTGTGGTGCCAAGGTCAATCGCTATAGGCAAGACGAAGCCGCCCGTGTAGTCAGTATGGTCGCCAATAAGGTTGACTCGACCAGGGGCCCACACCGTTCCTTGCGTCAATGCGTGTGCTTCGTTCATTCTTGTGACACGGTAGCGGATGAAGTTGGCGCTCCAGATTGACCGTGACAGGTAAAACAAGCGAGACTGTCACGGTGCCAGTTGCAGTAGCCCCCAACGGAATAAATATTGAATACAACGCGATGGGGAACCCCACTGATCCACCGTTGTTGTGGGTAATGGGATTCACCGCACAATTGATCGCATGGTCAGAAGAGTTCATGCAACTCTTTGTCGACCTTGGTTTTTATGTGATTCGATTTGACAATCGTGACTGTGGTTTATCGACAAAACTTGATGGCGTTGTTGTTAATCCTAATGCCATCATCAAGGCAGCCTTGCTGGGAGACCCCGTACCCGAAGTGCCCTACACATTGTCAGACATGGCTGCTGATGCAATTGCCGTCTTAGACGACCTTGGTATTGCCAAGGCGCATGTCATCGGTGCATCGATGGGCGGAATGATTGCTCAGACCATTGCTATTGAGTATCCCGCTCGAGTTCAAACGCTCACATCCATCATGTCTCAGACCGGAGACCCCGAGTACGGACAACCAGGCCCTGAAGCATCATCTGTTTTGTTGGCGCCACCAGAGACTGATCGCACCGCATACATTGAGGGCTCTGTCAAATATGCAGTATGGCAGTCACGAAAATATTTTGATCCTCAGGCCACCAAAGAACGCGCCGCGCGAGAGTTTGATCGCAGTTTTTATCCAGAAGGTGCAAGCCGACAATTGGCAGCCATCTATGCGAGCGGTCGACGCTCTGAAAAGTTAAATCAACTCAATGTTCC
This sequence comes from Ilumatobacteraceae bacterium, assembly GCA_009691255.1. Lineage (GTDB taxonomy): Bacteria > Actinomycetota > Acidimicrobiia > Acidimicrobiales > Ilumatobacteraceae > UBA2093. Next base: position 19,183 of record SHUT01000007.1, on the reverse strand, counting down.
TACTCTGGTGATACACGGTCGCGACGACACATTAATTACGCCTAGTGGCGGAGAACGCACTGCCCAAATGATTCCTGGGGCTCATTTATTAATGATGTCTGACATGGGGCATGATATGCCACAGCCGCTGTGGCCAGTGTTGGTTGATTCCATCGCCGCACACGTCAAACGAAACCTATAATTTTTCATCAAGAAAATGAATCAAAACGAGAGGGAGTCATCGTGTCTGGTCCGCTGAGTGGTTATCGAATTGTAGAAATTGCTGGAATCGGACCCGGACCTTTTGCGGCGATGATGCTGGCAGACATGGGTGCAGAAGTTATCCGCGTTGATCGTGCCCAATCCGTGCGCGGACCAGCACCTGATGCGCCATTTTTTGATCTATTGCAACGTGGTCGCAAAAATATTGCAATCGATCTTAAAAATCCCCAAGGAGTAGAAACACTCCTGCAACTTCTTGAAAAAGCCGACGCAGTAATTGAAGGATTCCGACCAGGGGTCATGGAACGACTTGGCATTGGCCCCGATGTATGCCTGGCGCGTAATCCCAGGTTGGTCTTTGGACGCATGACTGGTTGGGGTCAAGAAGGCATGTATGGCCAGGCGGCCGGACATGACATTAACTACATCTCGCTCGCCGGAGCATTGGCCCATTTTGCGCGGCCAGGTCAAACTCCTGTGCCGCCACTCAACATGGTGGGGGACTTTGGTGGCGGAGGAATGTTTCTGGCATACGGGGTCGTGTGCGCATTGCTCGAGGCTCAAAAATCTGGAAAAGGTCAAGTTGTTGATACGGCCATGGTCGACGGTGCGGCTGTTTTGATGACGATGTTTTGGGCCTTCAAGAGCATCGGCGTGCATGACGAAAACAATCCCGGAACCAACTTGCTTGACACTGGAGCACCTTTTTATGACGCCTACCGTTGCAAGGATGACAAGTTCATCAGCATCGGGTCGATTGAGCCACAGTTCTACGCTGAGTTATTGCGCCTCACTGGCCTAGATGCTGATCCCGAATTTGCAGCACACATGGACCGCACCAAGTGGTCTGGGCTCAAACCCAAAGTAAGTGCGGTATTTGCGACCAAAACTCAAGCAGAGTGGTGCGCCATTATGGAAGCAACTGATGTTTGTTTTGCTCCCGTATTAACTATGAGCGAAGCAGCTCAGCATCCACACAACAAAGAGCGCAATACTTTTATCGAAGCTCATGGCGTGATGCAACCAGCGCCAGCGCCGCGGTTCTCGCGTACCAAGACTTCGCTCGACCAAGCACCAGCACACCCTGGACAACACACATCAGAAGTGCTTAGTGCGTGGGGCATTGGCGATATTGATGCTCTGATCGCATCTGGCGCCGTTAAGCAAGCCTGAAAATGTCAACTCTCTTATGTTTTCATGCACACCCCGATGATGAGTGCATTGGCACTGGTGGCACAATCGCCCGCGCAGCGGAGCAAGGACATCGTGTTGTACTAGTAGTGGCGACAAACGGCGATCACGGAGAAACTCCTGTCGATCTAGCCGATGGTGAAACTTTAATAGATCGCCGCAAAAAGGAAACCGCAGCATCCGCAGCGGTGCTCGGAATCGACACCGTTCTTTGGCTTGGTTATGCCGATAGCGGAATGACTGGTTGGCAGCAGAATTTTCATAGTGATGCGTTTATGAACGCACCGATTGACGAAGCCGCCCAAAAACTCGCCCAAATATTGCGATCAGAAAACGTAGATCTGCTCACTACCTATGACTGGCACGGCGGCTACGGTCATCCAGACCACATCCAAGTTCATCGTGTTGGGCATCGTGCTGCCGACCTAGTAGCAGGGGTGCGTGTTTTAGAAGGAACAATGAATCGTGACCGCATGCGCGCACTCATGGACTATGCGCGCAAGATGGGCGCATTTAATACTGATGATGAAGGCTTTGATCCAGATGGTCCCGCAGACGATGGAAACCCGATGGGTAGTACAGAAGACGAGATCAATCTGCGGGTTGATGTGATGCGATACTCGGCAAAAAAGAGAGCGGCAATGGCGTGTCATGCAAGCCAACTTGGCGACTCTGGATTTTTTTTGAAGATGGATGAAGAACAATTTGCAATGGCCTTTGGAACTGAGTGGTTTATTGACCCAACCAGCAACGATCCACTGCGTGATGGATGGATCTTTGAATGAGTAAGTTGTACTTAGTTCGACATGGTCGCGCTGCTGCTGGTTGGGATGTTGACCCCAATCCGAGTCTTGACCAATTAGGTCGCACTCAAGCCGAACAAGCAAGCCTTGCTTTGGCCAAATACGCGCCTGCAAACATCGTTTCGAGTCCGCTCCAGCGATGCCAAGAAACTGCGGCACCACTCGCTGCACTCTGGAACAAGAGCATCACGATCGAGCAGCGCGTGGCTGAGATTCTTTCTCCAGAGGGTGTTGAGATCAAAGATCGCGTCACATGGTTGCGAGCCGCGATGACTCAGACATGGACTGAATTGGGTCAGCGATACATCTCGTATCGAGATGACATGGTTGCTTTTTTGTCAACGTGTACCGCCGATACAGTGGTGTTTAGTCATTTCATTGCCATTAACGCCGTTGTCGGGTCAATCTTGGGAGACGATCGGGTCCTGATTCGAAGTTTTGATAATTGCTCAATAACCACGCTTGCCAGAAGTGATGATGGTCGCTTGTCGCTCGTTGGTTATGGCGCCGAAGCAGACACTTTGATTCGGTAGATTGTCACGATGCTTAGTCTGATGCTTCTTGATCTCCACAAGTCGTGGGCCTGGGTTGTAATTTTTGGCAATGCCCTGGCCGGAATATGGGCGCTAAGCGCGCACAAGTGGCCTTTACTGCGCAGTCGTGCTCTGTGGTGGTTTACTGCCGCCGTCGAAGTGGCGATATTCGTGCAAGTTGCTATGGGCGTGGCCTTGGTCAATCACAACAAGTTGGAGTTTCCGCAGTTTCATGCTTTTTATGGCTTTGTTGCAATCATCACCGTTGCCATCGTGTATTCCTACAGAGCACAACTCAAGAAAAAGGTTTATTTGTTGTACGGCTTTGGTGGATTGTTCCTGATGGGGCTATCAATCCGCGCGATGCTTGTGGGCTGATTACGCGCTCACGCGTTGAGTGAGGTTTCGAGTTCTTTAAGAGATGAACTGAGTTGCGCCGGCAGAGTTGATCCAAAACTTGCATAGTGATCGCGAATTTGGGGAAGCGCATTTTTCCATCCTTCAATGTCTACCGACAAGAGTGCGTCAAGATCTGCTGCATCAACGGCAAGACCACTCGTATCAATGTCAGTCGTGAGCGGCAAATGGCCAATCGCGGTCTTAGTGGCTCTAGCAGTGCCCGTGATACGCTCAAAGATCCATTTCAGAACGCGACTGTTTTCGCCGTATCCGGGCCACAAGAAGCGACCATCTTCGTCACGTCGGAACCAGTTGACAAAAAAGATTTGTGGCAAGTTCTCGGCAGTTGTTTTAGTTCCGACTTCGAGCCAGTGCTTAAAGTAATCGCCCATGTTGTATCCGCAAAATGGCAACATTGCCATCGGGTCAAAGCGCAAGTTGCCAACAGCACCAGCTTGAGCAGCAGTTGTCTCTGAGGCCATGATTGAGCCCAGAAAGACTCCGTGTTGCCAGTCAAACGCTTGAGTCACGAGGGGCACTGTTGTGCGACGTCGACCACCAAACAAAATTGCCGAAATCGGAACACCAGCAGGATCTTGCCACTCAGGAGCAATCGAAGGACACTGATTGGCAGGAGCTGTAAACCGTGCATTGGGATGAGCCGCAGGAGTCTGGGTTTGGGGAGTCCAAGCATTTCCTTTCCAGTCGGTAGCGTGTGCTGGCGCAGTGTCGCTCATTCCTTCCCACCACACGTCACCATCGGGCGTTAGGGCTGTATTGGTATAAATGCTGTTTCCCCAGAGTGTTTCCATTGCATTGGCATTGGTGTCATAGCCCGTTCCAGGTGCGACTCCAAAGAATCCGGCCTCAGGGTTGATGGCGTGGAGGCGCCCGTCTGCACCAAACTTCATCCAGCAAATGTCATCGCCGATTGTCTCGGCTTTCCAGCCCGCAATTGTGGGAACCAACATCGCCAAGTTTGTCTTGCCGCAAGCAGACGGAAATGCCGCTGCAATATATTTGAATTCGCCCTGTGGGTTTGTGAGTTTAAGAATCAACATGTGCTCGGCAAGCCAGCCGTTGTCACGCGCCATTACAGAAGCAATGCGCAATGCAAAGCACTTTTTGCCGAGCAATGCGTTGCCGCCGTATCCGGAGCCGTAGCTCCAAATCTCGCGAGTGTCAGGAAAGTGCACAATGTACTTATTGTCTGGATTGCACGGCCACGATGAATCTGCTTGTCCTGGTTGAAGAGGACTTCCGACAGAATGTAAGCACGGCACCCAGTCGTTGTTGGCAAGTACATCAAGTGCACCTTGTCCCATACGCGTCATAATGCGCATGTTGACTGCAACATAGGCAGAGTCGGTAAGTTGCACTCCGATGTGGGCAATCGGAGATCCAAGAGGTCCCATCGAGAAAGGAACGACATACATTGTGCGTCCTTTCATTGAGCCGGTGTAAAGCGCCGTGAGTTCGGCACGCATTTCTGCTGGTTCACGCCAGTTATTTGTGGGGCCAGCGTCTTCTTTTTTGGCTGAACAAATGTATGTGCGGTCTTCGACACGAGCAACATCGCCTGGATCGCTATGTGCCCAATAACTGTTGGGGCGCTTTGCTTCGTCAAGTTTTGTAAAAGTTCCGGTAGCCACAAGTTCGCCGCACAAGCGTTCGTACTCCTGGGCCGAACCGTCACACCAGTAGATGTCGGTGGGCTCCAGGATGGCAGCCCAATCATTTACCCATTTCTGTAGTCGTGAATTTGTTGTTGTTGCGCTCATGTGAACCTCAGAGTGTGGGGAAGGGGGTGTAGTGAGAATGTCAAAAAAGAATTGTTCAAGAACCAGGTGTAGCCATGTCTATCTCGGATCCAAGACGCAATGTCGTGGCGTGACCAGATGAATCAAGATCAAAGACGACTCGCTGGCCCTGTCGCAACATGCGAAAGATAGAACCTTCTAGTGCATTGGCAGCAAGTTCGTACTCTGAGAGATCTGTATCTCGCATGACCACGCCATTGCCACTTGCTGGGTCATAGGCCTTGATCACACCTTGCATTGCGATTATCGACCGGACTTGACGACTTTGCCGGACTTAATGCATGCAGTGCACACATACAAACGCTTAGGTGTTCCCTTGACGATGGCGCGCACGCGTTGAATATTGGGATTCCAGCGGCGCTTCGTGCGCACGTGGGAGTGCGATACTGACATGCCCCATGAAGGGCCTTTGCCACAAACTTCGCATACTGCAGCCATAGTGATACCTAACTTTGTCGATTTGAATAGTGAAAACTTGTCGGAGGTGCCAGTTGGCGCCCCAGGCGTCCTACAAAACTACCAGCCAACATGAAGCGACCCCAACCCGCGACTAGATACGATGACGATGTGCCAGTTCTAGAGCAATTGGGGGCCGACGACCTGCGCCAGACCGTCATTGCCTTTCGCGACACAATGAAGGCGCACGCCGAAGGCATCAATCGGCTCAATGTTTACCCCGTGCCCGATGGCGATACTGGTACAAATATGGCACGAACACTCGATGCCGTCGTGGCCGAACTAGAAACGGCAGACCGTGGAATGGAGTCAACCTGTCGTGCCATCAGTCACGGCTCACTCATGGGAGCGCGCGGCAACAGCGGAGTCATCTTGAGTCAAATTCTGCGTGGCTTGGCATCAACTCTTGCAGAGGTGCAAGAACAACGTGCGTCGGCGACCAATGTTGCTGACGCATTGAAGAAGGCATCTAGCGCGGCATACGAAGCAGTTCTCAAGCCGATTGAAGGAACAATCCTTACAGTTGTTCGCGAGTCAGCCGATGCAGCCGCTAAGGCGGCGCTTCAAGGTGCCACATTGTCAGCCATGTTGCGCACTGCTCGTGTCGCTGGGCGACTTGCATTGGCCAACACACCCGAACAACTACCAGTCCTCAAAGAGGCTGGCGTTGTTGATGCTGGTGGTGCTGGATTTTTGTTGTTACTCGATTCGGTGATTCATGTTGTTGACGGCGAACCACTTCCTGAACCAGAAGACATTGACGGACCAACTGCCGAGCAATTAGAGCGCATTACACATCGCGCGTCATCTAATGGCGAGATTGACGTGAGTGAGTTGCGATACGAAGTTATGTTTTTTCTTGATCTCGACGATGCCAAGTGCCGAGATTTCAAACTGGCGTGGGGCGAGATCGGCGATTCGATTGTTGTTGTAGGTGGCGAGGGTCTGTACAACTGTCATGTTCACACCAACGACATCGGAGCAGCCATTGAAGTTCCATTGGTTTTGGGAGGTCGACCACATGAGATTCGAGTAACAGATCTTTTTGAAGAAGTCGCCGAAGAACATGAGGCACGCGAGGCGACAATCGGTGGGGTTACGCATAAGCACCATCACCACAGTGCGCTCCCACCAGTCACGTGCGCGGTGGTGGCTATTGCAAGCGGAGACGGACTGGCTGAATTATTTGGACAGCTCGGAGTGCAAGGCGTTGTCACTGGTGGACAAACGCTGAATCCATCAACTCAAGAACTTCTAGATGCTGTTGAGCACATGAACGCGACACAAGTTGTGATCTTGCCAAATAATAAAAATATTATTCCAGTCGCAAATCAAATCGATGCATTAACAACCAAAGATGTTCGGGTGGTTCCTACGTGTTCGATGCCAGAGGCGCTTGCTGCGCTGGTGTCTTATGACCCCGAGGTGTCAGCAGAGACAAATGCCCGCAATATGAAAAGTGCTGCAGGCTCGGTGGTAACGGGCGAAATTACCCAAGCAGTGCGCGATGCGTCAAGTGACATCGGCGCAGTGAGAGTGGGGGATTGGATTGGCCTCGTGCGCGGTGACGGCATAGTGGCAGTGAGTGGTTCATTAACGGGTGCAGCGACGACCCTGCTAGAGCAACTTATTTCTGACGGCGGTGAGTTGCTCACCATCATCACGGGCGTCGATGCAACTACAACGAATTCTGATCACATCACGGCATGGGTCTCACAGCATTATCCCGGCATCACAGTAGAAGTGCATCACGGTGACCAGCCGCTCTACCCGTATTTATTTGGTGTTGAGTAGTACACAGCCTCTAACGCTTGGTGATCTCAAGAATCTTGGGGTCGAAGTGCTCAAGGACGTAGGCGATAAGCGAAAAGCTGCTCTTGAGACGCTCGGCATCATTTCGGTATTAGACCTGATACAGACATATCCACGTCGTTGGATTGACCGTACGAACGAGGCACGTATTTCAGACATTGTGTTGGGTGTTGATTCTTTGGTGCTTGTCAAAATAATTAATGTGCGTAGCTTTCGAACTAAGAGTAGAAAAATGATGGTGAATGTCAGCACCGGAGACGGCTCTGGCAAACTCTCTGTGACATTTTTTAATCAACCATGGCGTGCCAAGCAACTTGAGACAGGGATGCAAGTTTCAGTGTTCGGAAAACCAGAAATGCGCAACGGATATTTGCAAATGACGAACCCAATAGTTGACTTGATAGGTGATCGCACTGGCAAGATCGTGCCGATTTATGCCCAAAGCGAGAAGGTGCGCATTTTTACTTGGCACATCGCGGCATGGGTCGAAGAATCACTCAATCGATGTGTTGCTCGCGGATTTGCCGAAACACTTCCCCAGACCGTGATTAAGCGCCTTGGTCTAGTCGGACGCAGCACCGCTTTTCGAGATATTCATATGCCCGAGTCATTCGTCGCTCGCGATGCAGCGCGCCGGCGTTTGGCCTTTGATGAAGTTTTTAGATTGCAGATGGTGCTCGTTGCGCGCAAGCGTGCACTTGAACGCGAATTGCGTGGATTCCAGCATCGAGTTACGGGCTCATTGATTGATCGTTTTACAAGCACATTGCCTTTCCCGCTAACAGGTGCGCAGCTGCGCGTTATTTCAGAGATAAGCGACGATCTTGCATTGGCGTGCCCAATGCATCGATTACTACAAGGTGATGTCGGTAGCGGCAAGACAATTGTTGCAGTGCACGCCATGCTGTGCTCTGTTCAGGGCGGTCATCAAGCAGCAATCATGGCTCCAACAGAAGTATTGGCCGAACAACATGCCAGCAGTATCAGACAACTACTTAATGGACTACAAATTCCCGACGACACAAACTTGTTTGGTGATCGTCCGTTGTGTGTGGAATTGCTTACTAGTCGAGTCATAGGCGAAGCACGACGCAAGATACTTGCAGGTGTAGCCGATGGCACCGTTGACATCCTGATTGGTACTCATGCACTTATCCAGGAATCCGTTGTATTTTTGAGCGTTGGAGTAGTCGTGATTGACGAACAACACCGTTTCGGCGTAGAACAACGTGCCGCTTTACGCGACAAGGCCATCAACAACCCCAATGGTTCTATGCCAGACGTATTGACAATGACAGCCACGCCGATTCCGCGCACGGCGGCGCTTACCGTCTATGGCGATCTAGATGTAAGTGTTCTTGATGAACTCCCGCCAGGCCGCACGCCCATTGCAACACGATGGGTCAACGGCGGTTTGGCCGAAACAGCAATGTGGAACGATATTCGGCTGCGTCTTGCTGATCGTCAACAGGCATATGTCGTATGTCCACTGATTGATGAAAGCGAAAAACTAGAAGTCGCCTCAGCTGAAAAAACATTTCAAGAACTTCAAAAAGGCGAACTCAAGTCTGTGCGAGTCGGTTTATTGCATGGTCGCATGTCGTCTTCGGAAAAAGAAGCAACGATGAATTCATTTCGGGCTCTCGAAATAGATGTCTTGGTCGCGACGACTGTGATTGAAGTCGGCGTCGATGTCCCCAATGCAACTGCAATGGTAGTTCTTGATGCCGATCGCTTTGGTATTGCACAGTTGCATCAGTTACGCGGACGAGTTGGTCGCGGAGATATCTCATCAGAGTGCTATCTGGTGACATCTACTGAAGAACCAGGTCCGCGCGTAGAAGCACTAGTGGCAACAACGGACGGATTCGAACTCGCCGAAATTGATCTCGACTTGCGCGGAGAAGGAGCAATTAAGGACACGAGGCAAAAGGGTCGCAGTGATCTTAATTTGGCTTCGCTGCGTCGTGACCGCGATCTGATCGAACTCGCGCGCGAAGCCGCCTTTGAAATTGTTGATGCTGATCCACTGTTGACAACGCACGCCACCTTGCGCGATGAGTTGGAGTTGCTTCTAACTGAAGAAGAAATTGAATTCCTCTTCAAGAGTTAGAACTATCTAGATCTAGATCGACGGCATGTCTCCACCCGAGCCAGCGTCCGTGTCTTCATCGGTCAGTGGTAAATACCAAATATCGCGACAGTCACGACAGCGGTACGACACCACATCATCGACTTCCCAGACTCCATCTTCAGGGGGATGGGTGAGCAAATGGCATGGCCCGCCACAGTCGATGCAGATAATGGACTCTTGGGGACTAATCACCGACGTAGTCTGCTCTGTATGAGAGTGGTTGCTGGTGACTGGCGAGGACGACGAATTGAGTCTCCCCAATCCGTGGCGACACGGCCCACCACTGACAAAGTGCGCCAAGCCATTTTCAATGCACTGAACAGCAGTGGAGTAGTGCGAGACGCAAAAATCCTGGACCTTTTTGCTGGTACGGGGGCAATGGGAATCGAGGCGTTGTCTCGGGGGGCGGCGCACTGCACTTTTATAGAAAACGATCGAGCCGCACTAAGCGTGCTTCGTCGCAATATCGAGGCGATGGACGCGGGGGGCCTATGCACGGTGCTGGCTATGGACGCCAGCACCCAAGGGGCACATGGAATTGAAGCTGACATTGTCATTGCCGACCCACCATATGACTTTGAGCAGTGGGATCGCTTGCTGGCAGGCATCTGTGCCCCGATTGTGGTGGCTGAGGCAAGCCGGGCCATTGTTGCCCCAGAGGGCTGGGAAATCACGCGGGAGCGCCGATATGGGCGCACTGTCGTGACATTTTTGTGTCGTACACCTGCCCCAACAGGTACGGTAAACACCGTATGAGTGCTGTTTTATATCCCGGAAGTTTCGATCCATTCCATTTGGGGCACCTTGATGTTGTCGAGCAGGCGACCATACTTTTTGGTGAAGTGATAATTGGAGTGATGCATAATCCTGAGAAATCTTTTGCCACCTTTAGCGTCGAGCAACGAATCGCCATGATCAAAGAATCAGTTCGTCATCTGCGATCAGTGAGCGTGCAAGAGTTTGCTGGTTTAGCAGTTGATGCGGCAATTTCTGCTCAGGCGTTGTGCATCGTCAAGGGTTTACGCACGATGTCAGATTTTGAAGTCGAACAACAAATGGCACAGACCAATTTCACGGTGTCTGGCGTTCGAACGGTTTATGTTCCGTGTTCTCCTGCACTCGGATTCATCAGTAGTCGCTTTATTCGCGAGATTGCACACTACGGTGGTGATACATCGGCAATGGTGCCAAACGCAGTAGCCAATGTTTTGCAAGCAACATATCCACCACGGAGTAAAAAATGAGTTACGACGATTTCGAAGATTCTGTTGATGCAACGTTCCCTCATCCCGTGCAAGCACAGGCACGTCTTGGTGATACCGAAATCCTGCTGCGACGCACAATAGACATTATTGTGACTGCTCCGAGCATGCCTTTGTCTAGTACTCCTCGATTAGATCGTGACGAAATAATTGAGTTGCTTGAAGACGCCCTGAGTCGTTTGCCAGAAGAAATCCGTCAGGTCCGTTGGATGCTCAAAGAGCGACAAGAGTTCCTCGAAAAAACCAAGCGTGAAGCAGACGAACTACTAGGTGCTGCTCGTCAACAAGCAGAACGATTGGTGCAGCGAACAGAAGTTGTGCGTGCTGCAGAAGCTCGTGCTCAGCAGGTGATTGATGCAGCAGACGCAGAGTCTCGGCGTCAGCGCAACGAAACCGAGGATTTTCTTGATCAGCGTTTAGGGAGTTTTGAAATTTTGCTCGACCGCCTCACTAAGACAGTTGCTAATGGTCGTCAGCGATTGTCAATCGGAATCAACAGCATCTCCGAGCAACCAGAATCTGCCCCTAGCGCCGCGGACACAGGGGCCGCTGGTTTTTTTGATCAAGATCGTTCGTAAACAAGAAAGACACCTCCTATGGCTACGCCACTCGTCGTCAACATCGTCGAACTTTTGCGTCGTCCCGGAACAATAAAGGACATTAACGCCCTGATTGCTGTTGCTGATTTTGATTTTGCAGATGAGCGAATTGCTGATGTTGCAATCCCCGTCACAGTGCATCTTGAATCGCTAGCCAATGGCGTTGCTGTCTCTGGACAGGCCAGAGCCCAGTGGCGCGGAATGTGTAGGCGGTGCCTCAGACCCATCGACACAGTGCTAACAGTGGAGTTTGCTGAGATGTACCAACTTATTCTTGAAGACCCTAACGCCTTTGCAATCGAACAAAACCAGGTGTCGTTATTGCCCATGGTGCGAGAGAACATTTTGCTCACAGTTCCCCTGGCCCCAACATGTCGCGACGATTGCCCGGGGCTCTGTGGTCAGTGTGGCGCCGACCTGTCGGAGGCATCTTGTGCTTGCACGGCGGTGATTCCAGACCCTCGATGGGCCGTTTTGGACTCATTGCGGGAGAACTTGACCAAAGATTCCTGAGAAGCGTCAGTAATTGTCTCATCCCGATAACATCAAGACGCCCGAGGGATGCAAGTCCCGTTCACATCATGTGGGATGCAAGTCCCACTCACATTAAGGAAGACCGCCGTGGCCGTTCCCAAGAAAAAAACCTCAAAACGCAAAACCCGTGCCCGTCGCGCGAGCAATTGGCGTCTCGATGCACCTGCTCGCAGCACGTGCCCTCGATGTGGAGTTGCCAAGATTCCACACACCGTATGCCCAACGTGTGGCTGGTATAAAAACCGCGTTGCTGTTGCTGTTGCTGGCGAATAACTCAACGGTTGTTGACGAGTAGTTCACGCATGTTGCCCATTGCTGTAGACGCAATGGGTGGGGATAACGCACCGCACGCAATTCTCGCTGGTGCACTGCAGGCTGCAGAAGCAGGCATCTCCGTCGTGCTTGTTGGTCCAAGTGACTTGGTGGGTACAGAGCAACTACAACTCATCGTTGCTACCGAAGTCATAGAGATGCACGAAGACGCGGCGTCATCTGTGCGCCGCAAAAAAGACTCGACATTGGTTGTTGCGGCAAATGCTGTGCGCGACGGAAAAGCAAGTGCAATGATCTCGGCCGGAAACACGGGTGCCACTATGGCAAGTGCGTTACTGAGGATGGGGCGAATCTCTGGTGTCCATCGTCCCGCGATTGCAACGGCCATTCCAGTGCCCGGATTAACACCCTGCGTGTTGATTGATTCTGGCGCTAACGCCGAGGTCCAGGCTGACTGGCTCGTGCAGTTTGCTCATATGGGAACCGTGTACTCAAGACGACGTTTCGGAGTCGCCACGCCACGCGTTGGCTTGCTCTCAATCGGTGAAGAACCCAGCAAGGGAGATACCTTGCGCAAAGAGGCATACGAACTGTTAAGCAGTGCAGCAGGTCTAAATTTTATTGGCAATGTCGAAGGTCGTGACATGATGACCGGAGTTGTTGATGTTGTCGTGACAGACGGCTTTACCGGAAATGTCGCGCTCAAGACAATTGAGGGCACAATCAAAACAGTAGTGAAATCATTATTCGCGGCGTTTGCGTCGACGCCCGAAAACCAGACTCATGCCGATGCACTGATGCCCGCATTATTACCGATGTATGAGGTATTTGACCCCGACACCTATGGTGGGGCAATTTTGCTCGGAGTCAATGGGGTGTGCATCATCTCGCATGGATCAAGCAGCGCTCGAGCAATTCTCAACGGAATCAAATGCGCTCAAGAGATGGTCGAAGTCGGAATGGTCCAAGAGATTCGCACCGCTATTGCTGCGACTACGCTAGCCATCTAAAGGGGGACACCATGTCTGCAATTCTGCCCGACAGGGCAACCATCTCAACAACAGTGACCGCCTGTCTTGCGACAGTTCTAGAGGTCGATGCAAGCACAATTTCAGAGACGCAACTATTCAAAGAAGACCTCAACGCCGACTCATTGCATCTTGTTGAATTCTCATATGAAATCGAGCGTATTTTTAGCGAGATGACGGGCGACTTTACTGTCAAGGACGAAGACCTAGCCACACTAAAAACAGTTGGCGACACAGTCAACTATGTTTACGCCGCTTTGCATAAGTAACTCTGGCAGAGCATGCAATCTGACAAAGCCAAAGATGACGCACTGCTCTTATTGAGCACCAGCATTGGGCATGAGTTTTCAGACATTTCACTGCTGCGCACTGCACTGGTACATCGTTCATGGTTGGCAGAAACACAAGAGACAATCTCAAACGAGCGACTTGAGTTTCTGGGAGATGCAGTGCTCGGATGGGCCATCGCCGATATTGCGTATCATCGTCTCGATGACTGCTCAGAAGGCAAGTTGTCCGATCTGCGTCAAGCGGTGGTCAATGCGATCGCACTTGCCGACATTGCTCGTTCACTCAATCTGGGCGACTATCTCTTTCTTGGCAAAGGCGAAGACAGCGCTGGTGGTCGAAATAAAACATCCATTTTGTCGGACTGTTTTGAGGCAGTTATCGGAGCGGTTTATCTCGACGCTGGCGCAGACACGGCATCACGTTTCGTGCGCAGACATTTGCTCGATCGCATTGAAGAGGTAATTCCGAATCTTGATACATTCGACCACAAAACACGTTTGCAAGAAATCGCGGCTCGTCAATCCCTGGGTGTGCCGGTTTATCGAACATCAGGTGTTGGTCCTGAGCATGACAAAGTTTTTACATCAGTCGTTTTAATTAGCGGTGCAGCTGCTGGTGCCGGAACAGGCAAGAATAAAAAAAGCGCAGAGCAAGAGGCAGCACGACATGCATTCGAGGATTTGATGGCCAAGCCGGGAGCATAAGAATGCCTGAACTTCCAGAGGTTGAAACAGTGCGACGAGGTATTGAAGCCTTAGCGGTAGGTCGACATATCTCATCTGTCGAAGTGGGTCGCCAGAGATCGGTTCGTCGCGTTGGCCGAGACGCAGTTATTCACGGTTTGACCGACACCACAATTGTGGATGCACGTCGGCGCGGAAAATATTTATTGTTCTCTCTAGACACTGGTGACGCGATGATGATCCATCTGCGCATGAGCGGTCGGGTGCTAATTGACGAGCCCAGCGTTGCTCGCCCAGCACATACTCACGTGGTACTGCATCTTGATCAAACGTCAACTCAGCCCCTTCATGAGCTGCGCTTTGTAGATCCACGAACATTTGGAGAAGTCGTCGTCTACGACCCTGCCGATGAATCAGCCGTCTTGCCAGAACTGGCTCGCATGGGGGTAGACCCCATCTGCGACAAGTTTGACGCACGAGTTCTTCAGACCGCACTGCATGGTCGCCGGGGCGCCCTTAAACCATTGCTGCTGAATCAATCTGTCGTGGCCGGAATTGGCAACATCTACGCCGATGAGATCTTGCATCGTGCCAAACTGCGTTGGGATCGCCCCGCCGACACATTGACGAAGCGCCAGATCGGGCTGCTCGCAGATGCAATTACGGATATTCTGCGAACCGCAATCACTGCTGGAGGGTCAACGCTCAACGACTCTCAATACGTGGACGTTGACGGCCAGGTGGGGTCGTTTCAAGATCAACACAGGGTCTATGGACATGGTGGAGAAATCTGTCGAACATGTGGAACGGGCAGGATTAGGCGGGTCATGGCGGCTGGGAGATCTACCTGTTTTTGCCCCCGTTGCCAGCGCTGAGACATTGCTTTAGATATAACTATTTATCCACAGGCGCAACAAATCACTTTTGGGGGTGGTTTTCTATTACTGTCAGAGTGCTGTGTTTTTGAAGTCACTTACTCTCAAAGGTTTTAAATCCTTCGCAGACACAACAGTGCTCGAGATGGAGCCAGGTGTCACGGTAGTCGTGGGCCCAAATGGCTCTGGCAAGTCTAATGTTGTTGATGCTATTGCGTGGGTGCTTGGTGCGCAGGCGCCTAGCGCAGTTCGAAGTCAAAAAATGGAAGACGTCATCTTCAACGGAACTTCAAAGCGTTCAGCGCTTGGGCGAGCCGAAGTGCTTTTGACAATCGACAACTCAGCAGGTCTTTTGCCGATCGATTTTACAGAGATAACGATTGGACGAACTCTTTTTCGCAACGGCGAGAGCGAGTACGCACTAAATGGCGTTGAATGTCGACTCCTTGATGTCCAGGATTTGTTGTCTGATGCCGGAGTTGGTCGCCAACAACACGTCATTGTCGGTCAGGGGCAAATTGATTCGGTCTTAAACGCACGACCCGAAGACCGACGCGCAATAATCGAAGAAGCTGCCGGCGTTTTAAAATATCGCAAACGCAAAGAACGAGCAGAGCGTCGGCTTGACGGCACAGAAGCAAACTTATTGCGTGTACAGGACCTAATCCGAGAAGTGCGCCGACAATTGCGCCCTCTTGAGCGACAAGCAGATGCAGCACGACGTCACGGTCAGATCGTGTCAGAACTGCGCGACTTGCGTCTGTACTTGTCGGGACGAGAAATCGCCGGCCTCCGAGCGCGACTTGTGATATTGGCA
The DNA here is from genome assembly GCA_009691255.1 of Ilumatobacteraceae bacterium. Lineage (GTDB taxonomy): Bacteria > Actinomycetota > Acidimicrobiia > Acidimicrobiales > Ilumatobacteraceae > UBA2093. The sequence goes on along the minus strand of SHUT01000007.1, from coordinate 3,472 downwards.
ACAGAAAAAAATGATAGTGGCTCTAAGGAACAAGAAATCCGTCGTCAACTTGGGGCTTTAGACACCACGGTAATGAGCTGTGAAGCCGAACTATCTGCGCGCGGAGACAGCGGAGTCAGCGACGAACTTGTCAAGGTTGAGCAATTGCGCGAACGTGCACGCGGATTATCTGCGGTGTTGGCAGAGCGGCAGCGCTCAATGGAACGCGACCAACTGTCGCTGATGGCTCGAGATGTAGTGGCTGCACTTGAAGCCGAAGCAGCACGTCTGCGTATTGAACTAAACGAAGTTGAAGCCGGCTTAGTCGCAGCGCTCCCCGAGAGCGAAGCACTTGTAATCGAAGAAGAACAGTTTGCCAAACACCGCTTAGGAACAGGTGATGATCCAGAAACTCTTAGCGCTACCACGACGGCTGCATCAGCCGCAGCAGAAGTACGTGGTGAGTTGCGAACGGTTCGCAATACTGTCGAACTTGGATTAGGCGAAATCCAGAGACTTTCTACTCGTCTTGAACAACTGGTCTCAAGAGAAGAGCACTTTACTACCGATAGTGAAAGACTTCAGCAAGAACTCGCTGCTGCCGAAGAAGTGTTCAATCCGTTACGAGTCAGCCTCGAAAATGCAGAGCGACGCCGTGCAGATTCAGAACTCGCGTTAGACCTTGCCCAACAAACGCGAGCCGACGCAGAATCACGCAGCGCACACTTGTATGCACGACTCGATGCGATGAAGTCTGCTGCTGCGCCAGCGAGGGCACGACACGCCGCCGAGCAACTAGCCAACACCCATGGCGTAACAGGTGCACTCATTGATCTCTTGGTAGTAGACGCCGGTTGGGATGCCGCGGTTAAGGCTGCGCTCGGGGAGTTGGTGGCAACAGTTGTGGTATCGGATGCAACGGTTGCTCAGCGAGCGATGAATGCGTTGCGCGCCGGAAACTTTGTCGGAGCAGTTTTGGCTCTTGGTGGAGTGCTTACCTCCGGAGGCACAATCGCAACCGGAGCCCAATCTTTGCGTCAACATGTGGCGGTAGTTCCTGGTGCGCCACCTGGAGTCACGGCTTTTCTGGATTCTTTGTTCTCACGAATCGGGTACGTTGACGACTTAGACCAAGCAATCGGCATTGCCATGGCGCAACCATCAGCCGTGATCGTCACACGCAGCGGAGACCGACTTTCCTCCATGGGTTGGCGCATTGGGGCCGCCGATGATGCTGGTTCGGTTGAAGTCATTCAAGATGCGCAAGACAAAGCAGCGTCTGCACAAAAAGATCTTGATCGATATTCATTGGATGTCGATGTTTGTCGCAACGAACTATTGGCAGCTCGTCAAAGCCTCGCTGATGTTCAGCGCTCTTTAAACGACCAGAGCGCATTTGTTGAGGGTGCATCAATTGCACTTACGCACGCCGTAAGTGATCGACGCGTCGTGGCAAGCGAAGCAAAAGTAATCTATGACTCGCAACAAGACACACGGCAACGATTGGTGCAACATCAACAGCGAGTTACAGAACTCGAAGCCATCCTTCCAGCTCTTGAAGAAACAGAAGCTGCCGAAGTCGCCGCTGCCCAAGAGCTGGGTCAAGCCCGTGCAGCCACTGAATCTCGAGCAACTTTGCTGCTTATGCGCCGAAAAGATCTAGATGTTCGCATCGGTGGTCTACGCGAAAGAGAACAATTCCTTCGCGTTCGCTTTGATGAGACCGAGCGACGACTAGAGGCCAATGCTCAAGCCCGCCGAGAAGCAGCGACACGACGCACGCAGATTGAGCGCGCCATGACGGCAGTTCTTAGACTTTCAGAACTAGTGACGGCTCATCGTGCTACGACAGAGGCTCGACTGATTGAGCTGCAAGAGGTTCGTCGTCGTCAGAGTGATGAGGTTCGCCAACTTGCATCACGTCTTGATGAGGCACGTCGAACACGTCATACAACCGAACAAGAACTCGAAGCACATCGCGAACGATCTCGTCGTGTTGAAATCGAAGAAGCCGAAGCCCGGATGCGACTCGAAGCAACGGTTGAAACTTTGCGACGCGACCTCGAAGTAGAGCCTGCAGTGGCAGAGGCAGCACCGCTGCCAGAAGTTCCCGAAGGGATGACCCCGAGTGAACGCGCGCGAGTACTTGATCGTGACTTACGTCTGATGGGACCAATCAATCCGCTAGCACTCGAAGAATTTACCGAGCTCCAAAAGCGCCATGAGTTTTTAGAAGAACAGCTAACAGATGTGCGCAATACAAGGCGCGAACTCATGCAAATCATTAAGGCCGTTGACGCCGAGATCCAAACAGTATTTGCAGCGGCATACGCCGACGTAAGCGACAACTTCACCTTTCTCTTTAGTATGTTGTTTCCTGGGGGCAAAGGACGACTAGTTCTTACTAACCCTAATGACATGCTCAATACGGGTATTGAAGTCGAGGCCTCACCACCCGGAAAAAATATTAAGAAGTTATCGCTGCTATCGGGTGGCGAACGTTCGCTCACAGCACTCGCGTATTTATTTGCAGTGTTTCGTAGTCGACCATCGCCCTTTTATGTGATGGACGAAGTTGAGGCTGCTCTCGACGACGCCAACTTGCACCGTTTCTTAGGACTCGTGCACGAGTTCAGACGTGACGCCCAGTTGATTATTGTCAGCCATCAAAAACGCACAATGGAAGCAGGGGACTGCCTCGTGGGCGTAAGCATGCAGCCGGGCGGTTCATCAAAGGTGGTCACCGAACGCGCCACGACGCCATTATTTTGAGTTCGTGATGATTGCTTCGCAACAACCGCTTCTGTTGGTACTCCTCGCCGTCGTGTTGTCATTTGGTATCGGGACTGTTGTTGTCTCTCGTCGTTCTGCGCGAACTCATGTATCAATACCGCAGAACTCTGTCGTCGGAGTAGTTCATGAAGCACAAGAAGTTCTTGATGCTGTAGCTGAAACTCCAAGCCTCAAGTCAAGCATCGGTCGAGCTCGGTCATTGTTTTACACGACGTTTACCGGAATTCGATCTCGCAGCAGCATTGATGACAGCACCTGGCAAGAACTCGAAGACACGCTCATTCGTGCTGATGTGGGGGTTCATCTAGCGCAATCGCTGCTTGCTCCACTGCGTGAGCAAGTGCGAGAGAAGTCCATCACGACGCCAGATGTCCTAATCGATGCATTAAGAGTGGCGATGAAACAGCAACTAAGTAGCGCAGATCGCTCATTGCGCATTGACACAACAGCGCTTCCGAGCGTGTGGTTATTCGTCGGGGTCAATGGTGTCGGAAAAACCACCACGATTGGCAAAGTTGGCGCTGCCCAAACCGCCCAGGGACGAACAGTGCTGATGGCAGCCGGTGACACCTTCCGTGCCGCCGCGGCTGAGCAATTGCAGACATGGGCCGAGCGTGCGGGTGCGGAATTTGTGCGAGGTTCTGAGGGCGGTGATCCCGCGTCTGTGATTTTTGATGGGATTCAGAGTGCAGCGGCACGC